>CAYLYH010000015.1:0-53431 GCA_964388155.1 uncultured bacterium
ACCCCAAAAAAAGGAAAAAACGTGAAAAATATATTTGCTTTTGACATATTATGCACGTATTATGTGCATACATAATTAGGAATAATAATGAACATTACACTATCGGCAGATGCTAAACTCATCAATAAGGCACGGAAATATGCCGGCGAACACAATACATCGCTAAACAAAATGGTGCGGGCATTTCTCAAATCGTTGGTTGAAGATTCCCAATCAAAAAATGATGTGGAGTATTTTAAAAATACTGTTAAAAGAATAGAAGGAGATTCTCAAGGCACATCTTGGAAAAGGGAAGACATCTATGATATCTAAACATGTCTTTTTAGATACTAATATACTTGTTTACGCCTTCGATAAAGCCTACCCGGATAAACAGGAGATTGCCAAGACACTTATCGCAGAATCCATTGAAACCGGGAATGGAAATATCTCTACGCAAGTGTTGCAGGAATTTTATGTGGTTGCCACACAGAAACTGGATATCCAGCCGGAAATGGCATTAACTGCAATGGACTCTTTCTCAATGTTAAATGTAGTTACAATCACTCCAGAGATTATCAGAGCGGCCGTAAAAAAACAGACAAAATTTATTTTATCCTTTTGGGATGCGCTTATTTTACAAGCAGCTGAATCCAGTCTTTCTTCTATACTCTATACAGAGGATATGAATCACGGACAGAAGATTGAATCGGTTGAAATTGTGAACCCATTTGTCTAACAAATTACTGTTGAATATTGTACGAACAATTTAATTGAATGTTAACAACCGGCACCATTCGTAAACTCTACCCTGAAGATCGCTTCCCTGTGGAGTTTTATCCAAGCCTTATGATGTTCGCCTTGTATAAATGGACTTACCCGATGCTTATTGCCTTGCTTTATTGGACAATACAACTTAATATTGCCTTGTATTTACGGCATATAAATTAATGAGAACGATAAAAAGAACGATTGAAGATGTTTTATCATCGTGGAAAGATGAGCCAAAAAGAAAGGTTCTTATGGTTCGAGGCGCAAGACAAGTCGGCAAAACATATTCAATCCGAAAGTTAGGACAGGAGTTTGATTATTTTCTTGAAGTGAATTTTGATGATAGTAAAGAAATTCATTCTCTGTTCAACGGAAGCATGAATGTACAGAAAATAATTCAATCAATTTCTGTACTCTATGATGTTCCTATTACTGAAGGAAAAACACTGGTGTTTTTTGATGAAATTCAAGCCTGTCCTAATGCCATTCGTTCTTTGCGATATTTTTATGAAAAAATACCGAATTTGCACCTCGTAGCTGCCGGCTCTCTTTTAGAATTTGTATTAGAAGAAATTCCCTCTTTTGGCGTTGGGAGAATCCAAACGCTTTTTATGTTCCCCGTAACTTTCTACGAATTTTTATCAGAAGCACATCCGTCATCAGTACCACTGATTGATGTTGCCGATTCAGAAAATCCATTAGAGAATAATTTACATAAATTGGTGTGTGATTATTATAAAACGTATCAAATTATTGGCGGAATGCCGGAGGTAGTTTCTGAGTATCTCACCAACGGAGATTATCTAAAATGCACACAATTATTGGATAATTTGATTCAATCGTTCCACGCGGATTTTGCGAAATATAAAAAACGTTCACCTATTGTAGCATTAAGACTGGTTTTCCAATCTATGGCAAATCAGGCCGGCAATAAATTTATATATAATCACGTTGCACCGGAATTAGACCATAAAACAATTAAATCTGCATTACAGCTTCTGATACAAGCCGGTTTAGCATATAAAATTCATCATACAGCAGCTTCCGGGATTCCACCTGGTAGTCAAATAAATCCGAGAAAATTTAAAATTATACCTTTTGATTCCGGTATTTATCAAAGACTTTTGGGACTAAATATAAAAGACTATTTTTTGAAGGATAATTTACAATTCATAAATAAAGGTAGCCTTACCGAAGTCACTGCCGGTATTCAACTGGTGCACCATCAATCTCCGCTAATTCAACCCCAATTACATTATTGGCATCGAGAAGCAAAAAGCAGTAACGCAGAAATTGATTATATTATACAGCAAGATGGAAACATTGTCCCCGTTGAAGTTAAAGCCGGGACGAAAGGTCAAATGCAAAGTATGTTTATCTTTTTGAAGGAGAAAAATCTCCATAGGGGTATACGCCTTTCTTTGGAAAATTTCAGTCGAAATGATAAAATAGAAACTATTCCACTCTATGCCATAAAATCTCTTATAAATTCACCTGAATAATTTACAAAATGTTAACATCTGACACCATCAGAATACGCTACCCTGAAGATCGCTTCCCTGTGGAGTATTATCCTAATCTTATCTCGGTCTTAACCGATAGTTTTGTCGCTCAAACCAAATCAGTACCACAAAATGGTGGAGATATTCATGCAGAATTTAGTCGTACCTGTTCCCTCAGATCTCTTCTGAAAAATGATCCCGGAGCTTTAGTACTTTTGTATAGTCACATGATTTACGTTTTTGTCCATCGGTATTGTTTTTCCTATGATGACAGAGAAGATGTTTATCAAGAAATACTTACTCGGTTACTCCAAGATAAAGTTGAGAAAATTCGAATCAATTATGATTTTGCAGCGAGAGGAGAACGCGGATTTTCTTCCTATTTTATGGCTGTCGTTCGTAATGTGTTTATGGATATGGTTAAACATAATAAAACACATAAAGAACGTATGATATCAGACCCCGAAATGGATAAAAGACACTCCTCCGCTTTACCTGTGGAGTGGACTGACAAAACAACCCTGCAAAAAGAGTTTAATAAGATTGATTTCATCCTGAAATTACTTGGAGAAAAACGCTCACGAGTTGAATTACTTATAAAACTTAAATACCGCGTACCTTTAACACACGAAGATATACATAAATGTTTCCCAGATTGCAACAAAGACGAAATAGCCATCTTTATGGAAGACTACCGTGCGTTAAAAGACAAACAACTTTGGGAAAAAGTAGAGCCGATTATTATAGAGCAAGACGGTAAAAATAATCAACCCGGGGCACTGCGCCGCTGGGTTAATTTGAAAATTAACGAAATACTTGAAATTCTGAATCGATCACATAACAATCATGTGTACGATGATGGCGTTTTAGAAATACTCATGCACCTTTATTACAAAGAATAATCACCAAGAATGAAAATATTCGCCTATCCAAAATATCTTAACGAACACGGACATTTGAATGAAAATGCCATTGGTATTTATGTTGATGAGCATCTGCATCATGAGACATCAACCTTACCAAATCAAGTTCATAAGCATTTAGAAGAATGTCAGGAATGCCGATTAGCAGTGTTTGATGTATATGAAATGATGCCGAGCAAGACCGGAACTGCAAAAGAAAAAGAATCCATTGTTTTAGAAAAAGATACAGCAAAAAAGGAAACGAGATTTAATCCTCAACCACCTCTCAGTTATTTGCAGTGGATTACCGGGTTGCTCATCCTTTGTATTCCTTTAGTGTTCTTATTTTGGGTAAAATCATCGGGACAGGAATTCAAGACAAATCCGATTTTGAATAAATTCGTTGAAGCTCAATATCGCGGTGATGAAATTACGCCGGTTTTTCCTCCAATAGATGCGACGGTTTCCATACCGTTTTACTTTAAATGGACTCCCGCTACAGATTCGGTAATCCGACTTGAAGTCTTAAACAATAAGGCTGTCCCGGTAAATAAAGTACCTATTACCGGAAATTCGTACTATTATGAAGATTCTCTTTCCCCCGGATTATATTACTGGAAATTGATAGGTAAAGATGGTGTGTTGTTAGTAGGGAAATTTATAATAAAATAGTTAGCCCGCTCATTAATTACACAAACTTCGGCAACATAGAATTGACATAGCCGAATCACTCCAAAACATTTTCCATAAGCACAAACCCTGCCCAGCTTAATGGGAATGCAGTATCTGTCTTACGGATTAATTTTAGTTTTGCAAACCTCAAACTTTCGGCATAAGAATGATTTTCCCGAATATTTCGGTAAAACTCTTGCATTAAATCGTACGTTGTGCCGTCGTCAATCTTCCACTGCGTATACATTATATTCCGTGCTCCGGCATAAAGAAAACCACGTGTAAGATTCATAATACCTTCACCGGTGTGGAGTTTCCCGACTCCGCTTTCACAACTGCTCAGCACTAATAAATCAGCTTCCATCTCAAGATTGTAAATTTCCCCGGAGTATAAAATCCCATCTTCTGCGCCCCTTTCTTTGGCAAATACCAACCCTGATAATTGAGGTTCATCATCATTAATAATGCCATGAGTGGCAACATGTACAATATTGCTCCTCTCTACATCGGCAATAAATTGCATTTTTGTTGCCTTTTCTCCTGAATATATGTTACCGGTTCTCCCCAAATGGCGACGAAGTGTTTTAATCTCGTTTTCGGTATGTTCAAGTTTACTATACTCAGCGTTTTCATCAAAAGACGGGGCAAATGCTGTGTAATATTGTTCTGTTTCAATTTTCGATTTGGATTTTGTATCCACGTATAATTGTGAGGATAGATGATATCCGACGGTATAATTTTTTATCAAATATGGTAACTCCGTAAAATCCACTTCACGTACTTCACGTGTTAATAAAGCTTCAAACGGGATTGTCAGCAGATTCCCTTCCGGAATGATGACAAGCTTCTTTGTTGAGTTTATTATCCGTTCCACCGGTTCTAACAACAGCTTATATAGGGCATTACTCTTCTCGACAAATCCGTACAAATCTAAGTTGAGTATTGAATTCTTGTACTCTGTTATTATCGAAGCAAATGTTGAGTCTATGGGTACATGTCTAACGATAAACGTATCTTTGGTCAAAACAAATATCACGACAGATGATTTACACACTGAATATTCCAGGATGGCCGTCTTCTCATCAAGACTATTTTGCACTTCATGAACCGTGGGTATTTTAGAGCGTCGTTTCAATTTAAAATAGCCTGGATATGTGTTTTCCAGTTCTTTTTCTATATTTTCCTGACGGCGATTTCGATCAAATAAATCATTTTGCCAAAGAGTAATTAGCGAAGAATCCGGTTCGCTTTTTGCTTTCTCTTTTAATAGGTTATTTTTGAGTAAGGAAATAACGCGAGTATTGGATTTATTTCTGGTCAATATTGAATCAGGGATATTGCTGTATGTTAAGGTTTCAGACACTTGGAGCCTTTCAGAAATCACTGCTGCTTTTGCCAATTCCGAAAACTTAAAAACCGATTTATAATAATCCAAATTATTGGTCATTTCTCCCAGAGCAACCGAAACTTGTATGGCTTTTGAGTAAATAGTTTTATGATCTTTTAACAGATAGAGTTTTGAGGTTTCCGTGTTACGATCTCCAAGGAGTGTTGTTAAGATATCTGAAGATAGCATTAAGGTATTATAAGCGGCTTTTAACGTATCAACTGACGATTTCTTAAGGCCGATTTTCAATAAAATACTGCCCTTATTGATTAATGCCCTCAAATTATCACTATGATAGGTTTTCTCGGTTTGCATCGGATTAATTAACACATCCTGACTATCGTCTTCTCCGGCAAAAGAGAATAATGCTTTTTGTACCATTTGGAGTGCTGAATCGTTTTTCCCTAATCTCACGTATGTAATCGCTATATTCCGATAGCCATTTCCAACACTTTTGTGATGTGCCCCGAATATCTGCTTTGATATTTCCATTGATTTCGTATAATTGTCTAGCGCCTTTGGATAGTTTTTCATTCGTAAAAACACATTGCCAAGTTCGGTATAAGTGCCGGCCAGATAATAATGATTATCTCCAAACACACCTCTATCCATTGCCAGTGATTGTTGATAATAATCGATGGATTCCTCATATTTTTTCATATTTCGATACCCACTTGCTATATTGTATAATGCTGTTGATACATGTACATTGAAATCTCCGAACTCTTCAATATTACCTTTAAGCGCTTTCTTTAGATAAAACAACGCTTTTTCATATTCGCCAGTTTTGATATAGGTTGTCCCCATATTATTGTAGCAGATATTTACTTTGGGAGTATCTTGTTTGAATTCGACAAACAATGTTTTTTCATAATAATCCAACGCTTTTTCGTATTCTCCGATTTCATAATAACCTGCACCAATATTGTTATAACTCTCCGCTACTTTCTGATGAGTGTTCCCAAGATACTTTTTTAATATTTCAGAGGAGAATAGCACATATTCCAAAAATAGTTTATCCTCTTTTAATACACGATGAACTCTCCCCATCTTCCGATAAACATCAGCCAATAATTGGAAATTATTCTTCTCATCAGACATCAGTTGTTTTCGTGCTTGTTCATACAGTAATAATGCCTTATCAAATTGTAGTTGTTTTTGGCATACTGAAGCAGAATCCAAATAGGCGGACACTAAATCAGTTTCCCCGGTTAAAGAATAGGAAAATGAAAGTAAAAATAGAGCATTGATGGTGATTCGAAATTTCATAATATTTGTTAAGTGTTAATCAAAACGAGATGCTAATGGATCTTCGCAAAATACCGCTTCGCTTCTTGCATTACTTTCGGTGACAATATAATTGCAGAAACCATCGTTGGAACAGCCATCACGGCAAACATCCCATCTAAAATATTAATGACCATGTCAATGGAAATTACTGCTCCGAATACAATGGCTAAAACATAGAAATAATTATATGTATTCTTCCATTTAGTTCCAAAAAGATATCCTGTGCATTTGCAGCCGTAATAAGAATATCCGATCATGGTTGTCATGCTAAATATTATAACGGCCATCATTAACAGCCATCTGCCCGGTTCGCCGAGTTCCTGAGTAAATGCCTGCGTCGTTAGGGTAACTCCATTTGTTTCGCCACTCTGCCACAAACCGGATGAAAGAATAACGATTCCGGTAATTGTACAGACAACGATTGTATCAATAAAAGGTCCGATCATGGCGACAAGACCTTCCCTGACAGGTTCTTTCGTTTTCGCCGCACCATGTGCCATGGCTTCTGTCCCGATACCGGCTTCGTTTGAAAATGCCGCCCGGCGAATCCCCATCACGATGACACTTCCGACGGCACCTCCCAACACAGCATCTCCCGTAAAAGCATCATGGATAATTAATCCGAACAAAGATGGAATATCAGATAAATGTTTAATCAAAATGAGTACACCGGCAACCAAGTATAATGTAACCATAAATGGGACTAATCTTGATGCGACTAATCCAATTCGTTTGATACCTCCAACAATCACAACACCAACGAACATCGCCACGGATATTCCCACCAGCAAATTTCCGGTGATAATTGAGTCGGTAAATAGTCCGTTGGGAAGAAATATTTCATCCCGGATGATCTGCGTAAGTTGATTCGCCTGAAACAGGGATAAACAGCCAATCAGTCCGGCAATGCTGAATATTATTGCTAAAATTTTGAACTTGGGGTTCAACCCTGTTTCTATCACATACATCGGCCCGCCTTGCACATCTCCCTTGTCATCTTTACCGCGATATAAAATACTTAACGTACATGTGAAATATTTAGTGGCCATTCCGAAGATGGCACTGACCCACATCCAAAATAGTGCACCGGGGCCTCCCATGTAGATGGCAACAGCAACCCCTGATATATTCCCCATACCGACCGTGCTTGCCAACGCACTGGATAACGCCTGAAAATGCGTGATATCTCCCGGATCATCCTTCCGGTCATACTTTCCCCTTAATATTTGAATGGCATGCCCAAAATAGCGAAACGGAATAAACCGACAGTAAACTGTAAAGTAAATCCCGCCACCTACTAATAGAAGCAGAAGTGGTGTTCCCCACATAAATTCAGCGAAGTCGGCTGCAATTGTATTAAGATAATTGTATAGTGTGTTCATGTGTTAGAGTGTTAGAGTGTTAATGGGATGTTTGGAATTTGAATATTGTGATTTATTTGTTATTTGAATCCTTAACAAAATTTAACATTTTTCCGACAAACCGTTAAAACGGTTATAAGTCTCCGTCGGTTTCTAACCCACGACTTAAGTCGTGGGTTAATGATTCCACTAAATTATTAACCATTTTAATGGTTTCTGAAAGAGCTCTATTTTTTATTATTTTTACCATATTTCCATATTCCAATCCACCCTTATTCATATCCGAATCTTTATTCTATTCCCTGATTGTATGTTATACGATAAAATACGGAAATTACATCATGCAAATCATCGATTCATTTTATGCGTAAACTTGATCAATACCTCATTCGACAGTTTCTGACCATTCTTGTGATGGCACTCATTGGGTTTATTACCGTGTTTATCATTGTTGACCTATTTGAAAATCTTGATCGATTCATTGATAATAAAGTTCCGGCTTCATTAGTGATAAGCTATTACGGATACACCCTTCCATGGTTTATCAATATCGGACTCCCGATGGCGACGCTCATCGCGACAGTATTCAGTGTCGGAACCATGGTCAAACGTAATGAGTGGACAGCAATGAAATCCACCGGAATAAGTTTATATCGAATTTCTGCCACTCTAATTATTATTGGTTTATTTTTGAGTATCCTCTCTTATGAATTCGAAGACAAACTGGTCAGTTGGGGAAATGAAAAGCGGTTTGATATCGAGCGAGAATACATGAAAAAGCGCTCTCGCCGATCGTTAATACGAATTAAGAAATCCTTAACAGATGTGTTTTTGCAAAAACAAGAAAAAACACATATTGCTTTAGCAAAATATAACGTACGTAAAGCATCTGCAAAGGGGATTGCGGTGGTGGATCTTAATCAAGGACAATTAAACCGTCGCGTTGATGCAAAAACAATGTTATGGGTGGACTCTCTATCTACATGGAAAATTACAAATTATTCTCTCCGAAATTTTGACGGTGCAGGGACAGAAACTCACGTCATTCTTTCTGAAAAAGATACTCTGCTTACGTTGAATTTCACTCCCGAAGACATCACGCAACAATTCAAATCTCCGGAAGAATTAAATTATGCTGAACTGACTGAACGAATTGCTTTATTGAAAGAGAATGGTGTTCGCACAACGCATTGGGAAATTGCACAACACTTTAAGATATCCTTTGCTTTCACAAATATGATCGTGATTTTATTTGGTATCCCATTGGTTGTTCTCAAACAAAAAGGTGGTTTATCGTTTGGCGCTGGAATGAGTGTCTTTGTGATCTTTAGCTACTACGCGTTTATAAAATTTGGTCAATCTCTGGGATATAAAGAAATTTTGGATCCGCTTCTCTCCGCTTGGATCGGCAATATAGTCTTTTCTATCGGCGGAATTTTATTGTTGTTCAGCGTCCGGAAGTAAGATAGTGTCTTTCTTTATTATCAAGACAGAATTATAAAAAATATTTTCATTGTTCAAGTTTAGAAAATGGAAACTTCAAATAACAAAACCCAAATAACAAATAAATTACAAATTCAAAATACCAAAACTGAAAAATATTCTATACTCAACGTGGGTTTTCTATCCATGTATAAAATTTATACGTTTTAAAATTTGTTATTTTGGTAATTGGATATTATTTGGAATTTGATATTTGTCATTTGTTATTTTATTCCGACCGAACTGTCCAAAAGTGAATTAGGTTCGGGAGCCGGGGCAACCCTTTCCTGTCCACCATTCAGTTCGTTCTTGCGACTCTTAAAACTCGTAACAGCCACCGATGCAGATACATTGATCCCACGCATGGTGTGAATCCATAATCCGTTACGGAAGCCGACACCAAAATCAAAGATTACCGGACCTTTGTGTACGCCAAATCCCATGGATAATTCCGTCAAATCAGCTCCTCCCCATCCAAATCCTACTCGTAATGGTGTAGTTTTGAATTTTGCAAACTCCAAACCGATGGACCATTTCCAAGCCTGCCGTGCATAAAACCTATCTTCAAATCCTGCGACAAGATCGGAGGCAATCAGAAGATTATTCCGCTGATACGATATTCCCATTCTGAATAATGCCGGATAGTTTGTCGTAAACGTTTTTACATTTCCTTCTTCATCCACATTTCGGACGATTTGCTGTTCACTGGTAAATAAGTTATCTCCGGAAAGAGACGTCGCATTGAGGGAATCAATTTCGTAGGTGTACAAAATAGCCATGGAATCATTCAAGGTTGTTCCGCCCCAAGAATAATGCCACAAATCATCGTCATTCCCATAGATATTATCCTTGCCGGCGAGAATATCTTTTGTCAAACTGGGCTTATTCCAATCGATGGAACCTACCGCATTGATGATAGAAGCTCCAAATCGCCAACCGTCGAGGTCCTCCGTGGCGAAACCGATATCTAATCCGATACCTGTCCCACCTATGCCTTGTCTAAGATAATACGTTCCTTGTCCATAGACTGCATCACCTGTATTCACCAGATTTGAATAACTGGAATCAGGATCAGCACCGAAATAGTACAGCCCCTGTAAATATTTTCCTGTAATACCTAAGGCGAAACGATTATAAGGAATAGCGAACGAAAATCCAATTTCATTCACGCCCAAAATTTCGTAATGCATCGTAACATCCAGATTGGGTATGTTTGCATTTCCGTACAACAATAGCTTCATCACACCGGGTGGAATCTGTACATTAGTCATAAAAAGCAGGTTTGTGGTAAAAGCCATATTCCCGGAGGTGTAATTCAATCCAGGGAGCGGGACGTGCATATCCTGAAAGAACGTTAATCCTTTTGTCGAAAAATTGCTGTATAAATCATCTTTTTCATCAGAATAAAGGGTGTCACCACTTAGGTTGCTCAAATTCGCAAGCGATGCCCAATTATTGATAATACCAAAATCAATTCCGCCAAGCTGCAGCATGAACGGTTTTTCTCTCTGGTACGCTAATAAAGCCGGGTTGTATCCGACAGCATAGACACCATCGGCAATAGTTGTGTAAGCACCGGAAAGCGCCACCGAACGAGCATCGCGCTTCGTCTGCGCAATTCCTAACTGAAGGAAGAATGCGGTCAATATGACCGTTATAAGAATCCGTCTCATTTCACTCTTCGATTCCAATCAGTATCTAGTCTGCTCTCTTTATGAAATACATTATCCGTCGTCGCAGTTTTCATCAGAGAACCACTGACAATACTGAAGTACCATCCGCTCACATCTTCCACGCCTCCACCGGATATACGAATCCTTAAACTATCGGAAATTGTATAGGTGCCCGGTATCCACTGCAAGGAATCATTATTGGGAATATCCGATGCAATTGCAATCCACTCAGGATCCGTACCTTCACCATATTCGACAGAGATTGTACTCACATTTCCGAGAGTCATCCAACGAAGGATGTGCGGTGTACTCACGATAAGGGTTTCTCCTCCATTGGGATAGGTAACCACCAACTCGTCGGGCGGTTCTTCCAGCATCCCCGTACTGCTAATCTGCATAATCAGCGACGATTGGATTTCAACAAAGTCTTCCATTTTTAAGTAAACAGATTGCCCGTTCGTTCCGTTTAAGTGGAAAGATGGCATAACATAATGTCCGCCGATATCTGTAAATAACCTGATGCGTTCGGTATCTACTTCAAACGCAAATGATGTATCGCTTTGTTCATTTACCGGATCCGGCAGAATAAAATTCATCAGCGTATCGACGTAAGAAATAATCGTGTCGATACCGGAACCTGAACGTTTCACAAGATAATACAATCCATCTATACATTCGCTGTAATCTGACATAGTATTGAAAATGTAGATGCCACCCATTTCCGGATCTAACGTACGGCAACTATCCAAGATATAAATTTCATCAGCGGGGTCCCATCCGTCAGTAATCACGAGAGAGTCCCTTAATGCCGCCAGCATTTCAGCGGTTGTATCCATCGGAAAGTAGTCCATATTAGAAAACAACAGAGATACAGAACCGCCTATCGGAATTGTATTGATAACATTTGCCTCCAAAGCAGCACCGTAAAGAGAACTGCGGATTCGATTTCGTGTATCATAGTCCATATCTGCGACATAAGAAGCCCCCACAGGAATAAAGACCATCGGAGCAAGTTCAACTTCGAATGGAGCATGTAATCGATAATATCCGTAAATATACGCACCCGCTTCAACGACGGTACGCCCATCAATGCGGGCATCAACATCCACCACCATCCTTGCAGGATTTGCAGAAAGCAAGTCCACAATGGAATGTCCCTCACCGACAGATTGAACAATAGAGTCGGAAGGAAGGCTATCCGTGGGAGCGGCAAATAAATAGGTGGTTGTTCCATCTTTGTGAACCCTAATGATCGTTTTAGATGAATCGTAAAAGGCAATCCCGGTCGTGTCGATTATGCTCGAAATTTGAACCGACACAGAATCATTAAATTGAGGATACCCCACAAGATTCATATCCAATGAAACCGGAGCTAAGATTGTATTAATCATCTCAAATTCGATGCTGACATCCGTAAATGCCATGCCGTCTAACCCCTGAGGGATGTCTTCTATCGTCTGCTGAGAGGTCGGAAACGCTTCCACAAGCATCGCCTCCAGCGATTCAAATTGCTGGTCGTATAGACGAACCGTCATTGAGAAATCGCCGATGTTGCTACCGTCCAGCGGTATTGTCGCCGACTGCGCTCCCAGGGATGCCGAAAAGTCCATCTCCAGTTCTGTTAACGGAGATAACGGATATAATGTACTACGAATCGTATCTGACTTTAAATCAAATGAATATGCGTGAGATATACCTTTCGATAAGATAGTATCAATTTTGATTTCTTCGCCATCTTCTGAGAAGAAATTCTGAAAATCGAGATAAAAATCAATATCAAATGGATAATTGTTCTGCAAATCGGTAACGGTTAGTCTATTGACATTCGGCGGAATGCTTGCCCCATCTGCGAACACCCCTTTGAATATTTCAATCTCAGACGGAAACTCAATCGGGTCTAACTCCGGTGTAATATCCGTTGGAAGAATCTGTACAACCGCACTGTCTACTCCCGGAATACTCAATTGAATTCGTAGTTCGATAAATAGAGAATCCCCTGATGCCATTTCAACAAAATCACTGGCGGGTTCAACTGATAAATCCAAATTAAACGCCATCCAGCTTTTTATCGGTACGCTTGACAAAGACGTATCTTCGACGGACAGAGTATTGTGCAGGATGAATATTTCACTGTCATGAACTGCCAATGTATCGTCCATCGGTAGCGTATTCCCGGTTATAAATTCCACACTGGCATTACTCACGGAGGTGGCAATCCCTGCATTCCGGATGGAGGTGCTGAAATAACTGGAAGGACTATCCTGAACTATCAGAGCGGTGACTTCATCAATGACAGCCGGATTATCGGGGAGAGGGATATCCGTTTCATCATAAACTTCTATCAGAAACTCTATCGGCTGGAATGCTAAATTAAATGCATCAGCAACTTTCACATTCCATTCGTCAGGACTAACAACATGGTATTCTGTTAATGGAGCGTAAAACAGAGCTCCGGTTGTATCGTGGAAAGGAATTTCCATTGAAACCACCGGGATTATCATTATTGTATCTAATACAAAAGCAGGCATTTCATATTCAACGTTCATTGTCGTTGGCGGAACCTGAATTTCCAAATACCCTTCCGAGAAATTCACGTCAAGATAAGAGGCATCAATTTCAACTCGTGGAAGAGAATCTTCAAAGATAATCTGCATCCCGGAAGAGTCATGTGGGAAAATTGTGACAGAATCCACCATGTCATTTACAGTGTATGTTTCATGGATTAGCGGAAACTCGATATCGACGAACCAAGTCGGCAATTCAAAATCTGCCGGATTATCAAATTCACAACCCGAAAGTATTAGAAGTATACTTCCAAACAGAGCCGAAAGACTTCTACGAAGGATGAATGTTAATTTTTTATGGTTCAATGTTAAATCAATCCCTGCTGAGACAATAGAAAATTTCACTCTTTTTTTTGAGCTTTTCCAGTAAAAAGTAATTTATTTTTCAGATAGTTTGAATTCGCTTTATTTTATTGCGATACCGATGTTTCCCGGTGCAGAGGGATATCAAGAGAAGCAATCCCTTGGTGTTATCTTGCTGAAAGGGATAATTAATCCAAATTAAAGCTCAATTGAACCAAATTTGCTTATGAATTCCGTTTTTGGAAGGAGCAGTGTTATTGACCATATCTGAGAACGGAAAAATGATAGAATTGGATAATTCCTAATTCCAGATTTGTTTACTAGTCGTTTTCTCTACGATTCAAACTTTACAGAAACCAGTTTCGATACACCCTTTTTCTCCATGGTAACGCCGTAGAGATAATCCGCGGCTTCCATGGTAAGTTTGTTGTGCGTGACGACAAGGAATTGCGTATCGTGTGCAAATTGCCGTAGAACACGCGTAAACTTTCGGATATTCACATCATCCAGCGGGGCATCCACTTCATCTAAAATACAGTATGGACTTGGTTTATATTGATAAATTGCAAAAAGCAGTGCAATGGCGGTCAGCGACTTTTCTCCGGCAGACAACATCCTCAGAGATTGGTTTCGCTTCCCGGGTGGCTGTGCGTAAATAGCAATGTCTGATTCCAGCGGATCAGGGTCTCCGACCAGAGCCAATGACCCCTGCCCGCCTTCAAAAAAGAGTGCAAACAGTTTTTCGTAATTTGTTTTGATTTGACTGAATGTGTCAGAAAATTGTTGCCGGGCAACCCGATCGATTTTTTCGATAGTCTCTCGCAAGTTTTCTTCCGATTCCGTCAAATCATTTCGCTGGTTAATCAAAAGGTTGTATCGTTTACTTTCTTCTTCATATTCCACTTGCACGGCCATATTCACCGGCCCGATTTTTTCGAGGCCCCGTTCAACCCGCTGAATTACTATTTCGAGCGTCTCTTCGTCTTTGTCTACCGACATGGATTTCGGGATGGCTGTTTGATACCGATCTTGAATATTTTCACGAATTCCTTCGATCTTCTGCTCGTACCCGGCAATCTGAATTTCGCATTGTTTTAGTTCTTCGAGAATGGCTTCACGGCTTTGCTGTTCAGAACGAATTAATCTCCGGATTTTTTCAATTTCTTCATAAGTGTCGCTATACACTTGTTTTTTCATTTCTAACACAGAGCGGTGATGATGAATCTTTCCGCCGACTTTTTGCAGGGATATGTCAGCATCTTCGATTTGAATATTCAAAGTAGATTTTTCTTCCTCAAGAGATGTGATCTCTTCTTCTATCGCTTTCCGACGTTCCTCCAGTTCTACATTATTTTCTTTTCCCGTCCGTATTTTGAATAACAGATTATCACGATTATTTTCAAGATTCAATAATTCAATTCGTAAATCTTGAATCCTCTGATGAAATTCATCACGTTCTGCACGTAGCTTTGTCAATGTTTCTTCAGATTCTTCTAAATTCGTTTTGAGGTCATCAAGCGCATCTTCAGCTTTTGTAATTTTCGGAGTCATGAGCTTTATTGAGTCTGAGAGATCACTCATTGTTTTCCCGGTATTCAATAAATCTTTTTGGACTTCTTCAATCGTCTCCAATGTCTGAGATTTGCGGTAATGATTTCGTATAATTTCGGTTTTTATTTCTGATTCTTCATTAAGTAATTCATTCAGTATTTTTGACAGTAAATCAATCGTTTCATTACCCTTTATAATCTGCTCATCTAACTCGATAATGTTCGCCTTTGATTTCTTCGTCTTTTCATTTAATGAAGAAATTTGCTCTTCAAGTTTCTCAATTTTCTTCTTTCGCCCGACCACGCCTTGATTTGAACAACTGCGATTCTTAATAATGTAATCCCTACCCGCATATGTTCCGTGTAAATCCACTAAATTCCATTCGGTCAGTGTCGGGTCAGCCATCGCAGAATTCAAATCCTTCACCAATAACAAATCCCCCAACAGACGTTCAGACAGACGGCGATATATTTTCGCAGTTTGGACGAATAGATCGCCTCTGCCAATCACATTTTCAGATTCAGGGGCTTTCTTTAGAGATTGAGAATTAGCTTCAATCTCTTTCAGCGGAATAACCATTAATCTACCTGCTTTTTCTTTGTGAACCCTATCGATTGTTGCTAACGCAGTTTTACGATCTTTGGCAATCAAACAATGCGCAAAATCACCCAAGCCTGCTTCGATGGCTGCCTGAGTTTCATCTTTTGTCTGAAAAACATCTGCCACCGTTCCGAGTATCCCGGAGTTTTCCTCATCATTATCCAATATAAAACGAACTCCTTGAGGTAAACCTTCACCCGTGGCGACTAATTCTTTATAAAATTGAGATTGTGACGACAACCCTTCTATTTTTGTTGCAATAGAGTTTTCCGTTAAAGATTCCTCACGTCGTCTTTTTTGCAAATCGGATAGAACATCTTCCTGATTTTTCACATCTTCTTGCTGTTTCTCAATAACCCCTTGAAACTCGCTTTTCTTTTTCTCAAGATGTTTTTGCTCCTCCGAATAAATATTTTGTGCAGATTCAAGATCACTAAGTTTGTTTTTCAGCTCATCAATCTTGGATGATTTTTCCTCAATCATGGATTCTGTACGTTTAAGTAATGAAACCTTATCTGCGAGTTGTCTTTGCTCTTCCCATCGATAGTTCTGAAGTTTTTCCAGGTCGCTTTGAGCATTTTTATACGTTTCTTCTACGGTATCAAACGCTTCTTTTTTCGATTTGTAGTCAAGTATTTTCTTCTCGATATTCGGATCTAAGGACTCTATCTCACGTTCGTAATCTTTGATATGCGTTTGTAACTGCGTTTGTTTGGATTCGTTACTTCTTTTCTCAATCGCTAAACGCTCGATGGTGGAATCTGCGGAACGTAATTTCTCAGCATTGACTAAACTAGTCTGCCTTAACGTATCGCGTTGTACTTCCAGCTGACTTAACTCATCTTGCAAGCCTGATAATTCTTTCTCCTGGGATTTATACGCTTCATTCAATCGTAGAATTTCTGCATCATGAATACTTTCTTTCGTCGATTTTGACTCGTGAATATTTTTATACTCATTTATTTTCGTTTGAAGAGGTTTTGAAAGTTGAGTATACTTCTTGGTTCTAAGATACGCTAACGAGATGTCGTAATCTTTTAAATCTTCTGTAAGTTTTGCATGTCGTTTAAACCGTTTAAGCTGGAGATTTAACCCATGAACTTTCGTTTCAACTTCGAGAATAATGTCTCCGATGCGTTCTAAATCTTGCCGTGTGGCTTCAAATTTGCGAAGAGCTGATTTTCTTTGGGATTTATATTTATTAATCCCGGCTGCTTCTTCGAACATTCGTTTACGATCATCGGCTGTTTCTGAGAGAATTTGTTCAATCATCTTCAGCTCAATCACAGAATATGCATCGGCACCCATCCCTGTATCGACAAATAGGTCGTGGATGTCTTTCAATCGGCATGGAACACGATTTAAATAATATTCACTTTCACCGTTTCTGTACACACGACGCCCGATTTCAATATCGTTATATTCTATGGGGAGCTTCCATTTGTTATTGTGAACCGTGAGAGTAACCTCACTGACGCTGAGCGGTTTTAATCCTTTGGCACCGTTAAAAATAACGTCTTCCATTTTCGTGCTTCGCAGGATGCTGTATTTTTGTTCTCCAAGCACCCAGCGGATAGCATCAACGATGTTTGTCTTTCCGCATCCGTTGGGACCTACGATAGCCGTAATGCCCTCACCGAATGTTAAATCCTCTTTGTTGTAAAAAGATTTAAAGCCGTGGATTTTTAAATCACTGATATACATTTAGTCAAATTTTGGTCATAATGTGTCGAGGAGTTTACAATTATTTTTATGTAGACACCATGAAATATTTATGCAGAAAAACCGTAACTTTGCTGAAATCATCATAATATGTAACACAACTTGCCTAAGTTGAGACAATAGAATAGTCACATCACAATATAGCAAATTGTGTTACGAAAAATACAGATACAGCATAGTAAAGTTAAAAAAACAGAATAGTCAAGAGCGAAGAGTTATTTTACTCTTGCCCATTTATTACTCCAATGTTTTTTACCTATTAGCATCATCATGACTGCCAATGTCAACGAAAATAATTGCTTTTTCAGTAAAGCGAATAATAAGTGTAATGCGGTATTCATATGTTAGACTGATGGCATGAAGTCCCTTTTTCTTACCACTCAAAGTATGAAGTATTATTGAAGGATTCGTGGGATGTTTCCTCAATATTTCGATAATTGGTCGAAATCTGTTTTCTAATTCTGGATGATTATAAAAATACTTTTTTGCATTCCGTCTGAATGCAGCCGGTGTTTGAATGGAATACTATTAATCTTGTTCAGATTCAATAGTAGCCATCAATTCATCTACCGTATCATGAGATGCCAATTCACTCCTATCAATCTCATTCAAAGCAGTGTTCAGTCGCATTTCATAAGCAGTCTCTATTTCAGAAATTAATTCTGTATAGTTTTCTTCATCCATGACTACATATTTGAGTTTATTGTTTTTATCACGTGAACATGTCCTGTTTTGAGTTTATCATCTACGGCGGATATTCCGCAGCGTTTTATTTCTTGGGCGGTTATTGTTTTCATAAATAGCTCCTAATACGGTATAGTATTTAGTACATATTATAATACTGCACACGGTATTTATACTCAATCTTCAAACATCAATTTCCGCAAAAGTGATAACCCTCAACCGTAAACTGCAAACCGTTTTTTCTACCCCGGTGGCCAAGTCATCTTCCGCCCGCCCAACAGGTGCAGATGAATATGATATACTTCCTGTCCGCCGTCATTATTGCAATTGAATACGGTACGATAACCCTTTTTGGCTATTCCTTCCTTCTCCGCTAAATTTTGAGCAGTTAAAAGCATTTCACCAATCAGTTTCTGATGATTCTCTGTCAAATCATTAAGCGTCGGAATATGCACCTTGGGAATGATCAAAATATGTGTCGGCGCTTGTGGATTAATATCCCTGAAAGCCAGAATATTATCATTTTCAAAAACAATATCCGATGGTATTTCTTTTTCAACGATTTTGCAAAATAGACAGTTTGTCATTGTATTCTCCTTTTTGTAGGATTATGTATTTATCAATTCATTTACGATAGCCAAAACGGTAACAACCGCCGTTTCAGAACGCAACCGGCGCGAGCCTAAAGAAATGAAGGCAATTCCCTCATCACGCATCATACGATGTTCACCCTCAGAGAAATCTCCTTCCGGTCCGATAATAATGCTGACAGATTGTGAGGAGGTAAATTGTTTCTTTTTAGCCAGAGTATTGATTGAAACATTGCTGTCAAGTGTGCAAGCTAGCCGTTGTGTTCCGGCAGTATTTTGCAACCACTCTTTTAAAGTGATTGGTTCAGCAATATCAGGAATGCGGCTACGGGCACATTGTTTTGCAGCAGATAATACAATATTTTTCATCCGACCGGTATTTAGATTCCGTTTGATGCAACGATCCAACACCAACGGAATGATTGAGTACACACCCATTTCGGTTGCTTTTTCGATGGCTAATTTCATGCGGTCACCCTTAAGTATTGCCAACACCAAATGCACCGGAACCGTATTTTCACCATACGCCGGGAACGTTTTTAAAACATGCCCACTCACCCGCTTATTTTCAATAGAACCAATTGTTGCAGAATAGGCGGTTCCTATACCATCCAGAAGCCATATATCAGTTCCGATATCTTTCCGCAACACATGGATTAGATGATGAGATTCTTTCACATCAAGAGTAAAATCAACCCCAACTACTTTTTCAGGTTTTATATGAAAAAATAATCTATCCATTGTTATTTTTGGCGATTAAAAAGAATTTGAACTACTGCTCCATGGTAGGTTGTTTTTCCGTCGATTTGTCTAAACATCGGTAAATAATCAAATCCTGCACGAATCGTAATCGTTGACTGATTCGGAAACCAAAAAAGTATTCCACCACCGATGTATCCTCCGACACTTAAATACGAAGGTGCTTGTTTCCAGCGGCTGAAAAACCCCTCCACAGATTCATCGCCATCCATCACGAATACTGCCCCGGCCATGGTTTCAACAAACGGAATAAAATTATTGTCAATTTTGTCATGAAAGAGCGATTTTCGAATCCCTGCAAACATTGGAAAAACAATTAAACTCTGCTCATTAAATAAATAGGTTCCTCCGTATTGGGACTGAAGAGAAAATTCATGTTCTCCTTTAATGTCATAATACCGTAAATCTGCAATCCATGAAAATGTCTCCGTCTTTTCAATAAGTGCATTCACACCTATTCCCCAACTGCCGGTGCCTGTTGTTAATCCGTAGGAAAACGAAGGTTTCGCTTCTATAAACGGACTTAGGGCAAACATGACTATCAGTACAAATTGTAGCCTGCGTTTTACATTTTTATTCATTGACATCATGGGATTAGGACAACCTTCCCAATTTGCTTATTTTGCTCTAAATATGTATGTGCTTTCTTAATATCTTTCATGGAGAATACCCGATCGACAACCGGATGGATTTTCTTCTGTTTTAATAGGTCTAAAGCTTCATCCATCGCCGCTATATCGCCCATTGTTGACCCTAAAATAGACTGTTGTTTATAAAATAAATGCCGAATATCTAAATCGACTTTTGGTCCGGTTGTTGCACCACAGGTTACCAACCGACCTCCTTTCCCTAAAATGCTCATGCTTGTTTTCCATGTCGATGCGCCAACATGTTCCGTCACGACATTCACTCCGCGTCCGCTGGTTTTTGCCATAATCCACTTAACAACATCTGTTTTTGTATAATTCACGACTTCATCAGCGCCCAATTCTTTCGCCACGGATGATTTCTTCTCATTTCCGGTGGCTGTGTAAACGACGCATCCTTTGGCTTTAGCGATTTGGATCCCCATACTGCCGACCCCTGAAGTTCCACCCCAAATGAAAACGACCTCATCACGTTGGATTTTTGCACGCCGAACGAGCATCGCATACGCAGTTTGAGCTACCAACGAAAATGCAGATGCGTCCACAAAATCTACATGATCCGGGATTGGTCGAATGTGGGTTTCATCTACAGCCATATATTCACACTGTGTTCCATCCTGGTTCTCCCCGAATATTCCCCAAGCATCGCAATAATTTTCTTTTCCCTGCTGACAAAAATGACATGTGCCACAATACGTTAACGGTTGTATCATAACACGATCTCCCGGATAAAAAGATGTAACCTTTGAGCCGACGTCCACAACACTCCCTGCGCCGTCGCTTCCTAAAATACAGGGCAGAGGTACTCCCGGTATCCCCTTGCGTACCCATAAATCCAAATGATTCATCGCTGCGGCACGAATCTTTACTAAAACTTGGTCATCTCGTATTGTTGGTGTGGGTATGTCGTCATATTTGAGGACATCCACCCCACCATGCTTATGAATACGTACCGCCTTCATCCGTCGTTTTTACTCGTCAATGTCCGTGTATGTGGCGTCTTTGATGTCGAATTTTGACAAATCCTTGGAAGGTTTTTTATCCTTTGGTGTTTTTGGCTTGGTGAATGATGTCAGATGATCAAACGTTTTCCAAACTTTCCATCCAAAATAGATAAGAACGCTGAGTAAAATATATTTGAACATATTAGGAAATACTCGACGGATTAAAGAATTTTGTTCCTGACACCGGCTGTCTAATCACATTAATCACTTCCTCAAGGTCGTTTGGATTATTGACAAAATCGATATTATTCGTATTGATGATGACGAGGGGCGTGTCTTGGTACGGAAAGAAATACTCTGAATAAACTTGGTTCAGTGCATTAATGTAGTCGTAAGACATATCCCGCTCAAATGATCGACCTCGTTTAGCAATATGTTTCATCAGTGTATCCGTGTCAGCCTGCAGATAAATGACAAGATCGGGTTTGATGACATTTCTTTCCAATAGATTCGCAACTGTATCATACAGGTTAATTTCTTTTTCATTGAGATTGAGCGAAGCAAATAACCTGTCTTTAACGAACATATAGTCGGTTACCAGTAGATTATGAAACATGTCTACCTGGCGTAAATCCTGTTGCTGTTGGTATCGCTGAAGTAGAAAAAAGAGCTGGGTCTGGAAGGCAAATCTCTCAGGGTCGTTATAAAAATCCGCCAAGAAGGGATTTTCTTCAAATTCCTCCAGAACAAGCCGCGCGCTTAGATGTTCAGCCAATAACCTGGCCAAACTGGTTTTACCGACACCGATAGGTCCTTCGATTGCAATGTAGTACAAATTTCTCATGCTTGGGATTCAATTCTATGTTTTATAATGATAGATTGGTCAGGACAATGGTTCAACAATTCTGATACTGTCCTATTGATGCCCGGGATTAATACGCCCGGAGCAATTTCGCTAAAGGGAACCAGAACAAATTTGCGATACAGAAGTTGCGGATGCGGCAGAGTCAGTTTAGCTGTTTCAATTACAGAGTCTCCGTGAAGAAGAATATCTATATCGATGGTTCTGGGTTCATTTTTTTCATGTTCAACCGGACGGCCTAACATCGATTCAATATGCTGAATCGTATCTAAAAGCTGAAAGGGTTTAAAATCTGTCATCAACTGAAGGACTGTATTTAAAAAGTGCGGTTGGTCTGTGTTCAACAACGGCGGTGTCTCATAATAGGAAGCACTTCGGACATCCCTGATTTCAGAACAAGTTTCTAAGGCAGTAGCTGCTCCGGCAAGGTTGGCTTCTCTGTTCCCCAAGTTTGACCCCAATGATAGGAATACCAACTCAGACATAATCGGTTTTTGTGCGATTAATTTCCACTTCAACCGTATCAAGAACTCCATGTACAGGTGCATGGGGTTTTCGCACACGGATGATTACTTCTGCCACATCATATGTTTCCAAAATAGCGAATGCAATAGAATCAGCCAGGGCCTCAATCAAGTAATGTTTATTCGAGTGCGTGCATTTTTCTACTGTCCGAAAAATAGATTCGTAGTCTAATGTATTTTCTAAATCGTCCGTACGTCCGGCTTTTTTAAGCGGACGAAATAACTCCAAATCTACCTCAAATTTACCGCCGAGGTCCTTTTCGGAATCATTAACGCCGTGGTAGCCATAAAAGACCATATTCTTTAGTCGGATAACATCCATAGGTATAAAATTTACTCAGGACGTCTGAGTTGAGTCAACCACTGGTTCAGGTATTTTATCATTATTCTCCGGTAAATGTTTGTGTTACTAAGATTAAATCATACATTGCATGGGCACAGGCCGTGATACCAAATCCTCGAAACGTATATAACGCACCTAAGAAAAGTCCTGCCATAAATCGGATAATAAACAAGGATAGGTTTGGGTTCTCACCAAAACCGCCAATAAAGTGAAAAAGTGAAAACAGGACTGCCGCGCCTATAACAGCGCCTACCCTGCGAAGAATCGTTTCCCACTGAAACACAAAACTAAGAACAGACATAAAACCTGTAATTAACAAAACTCTGAACACAAATTCTTCGTAGATACCTGCTCCTACAGATAGGACCACTTGCTGAATGACAATCCGAGACGAAGGCGACATTAAGAATGGTGTTTGAATTATCGTCATGAACCCGTACAATACCCAACTCCACATGAAACTCTCAATCAGCATAAGCATGAAGTAATTTCCTTGTATTTCCGTTTCCGTCCAAGAATGTTTTTGCACAAGGTAAACAATGAGGAGCCCAAATATAAACACAAGACCTGACCCGTAATATCCAATAACACCAAACATCTCCAGAGCCTGCCGCATCAGGACATCTGCAGCATTACGTAAATTGGGTAATTCCTCTCTTGATAGTAGGATGAGCCCAATCTCATATAACCCCACCATAGGAAGGGCAAAGATAAAGCTATACAGCGGGGACCGTGTAGAATGCAGGTAATTCAACGATCAGACTTATTTTTGAGATGAAGGTTAGCAGTATTTATTTTCATGATAATGACCGAATAATTTACATCAAAGCTGCACGTTAATTTGATAAATATTTATCCATATCTGAAAATATTCGCCCTAAATTCCGGTAATTCTTATGACACAAAAAGACATAATTCGGCTTACAACTCTCAGTCACGGCTCCGGGTGAGCATGTAAAATCGGTCCCGAGGACCTGGCTCAGGTACTGAGTCCGCTTACAACGCAAAAAGACGATCGAGTCATCGTTGGTTTCAACGGAAGCGATGATGCCGCCGTTGTACGCCTTGACGACGGTAAACTTCTTGTGCAAACCGTGGATTTTTTCACACCCGTCGTGGATGACCCTTATGAATTCGGTCAGATCGCTGCTGCGAATTCTCTTTCCGATATTTACGCGATGGGCGCGAAACCCATTTTTGCGCTTAATATCGTTGGATTCCCGATTAATACTCTCCCTAAAGAAATGCTGACGACCATCCTTCAAGGCGGATCCGATAAAGCAAAAGAAGCCGGAATTTCCATTGTTGGCGGACATAGCATTGACGATCCGGAACCAAAATACGGATTGGTTGTCACGGGTGAAGTCAACGAAAATGCGTTAATCACCAATCAAAACGCTCAACTCGGCGATGTTTTAATTCTCACCAAGCCGCTGGGTACGGGCATCATTGCCACAGCAATTAAACAGGGAAAAGCAAAACCGGAATGGGTCAACGCAGCGATAGCATCTATGAAAGATTTGAACAAAACCGCCACTGAAGTTATGAGCGATTGTAATGTGAAATCCGCCACAGATATTACCGGGTTTGGCTTATTAGGACATTTATCAGAATTATGCAAAGCCAGTGGTGTTTCGGCGGAAATTCATTATGACAGTCTACCCTTCCTACCGGGTGTTAAAGAATTGGCAGAGGATAAAATTATCCCCGGAGGAACAAAACGAAATCTGAAATTTGCATCTCAGTTCACCGAATTTGATTCGTCTATAGCTAGAACTAATCAGTTGATAATTGCCGATGCACAAACTTCCGGCGGATTATTGGTTGCCTGTCCACCAGAAAATGCTGAAAGTTATATTACGGAATTTAATAACAGGTCTTCAATTATTGCTGTTACTGTTGGAAAGATAACCGAGAAAAAGAAAAATCTGATAACCGTAACAACTGAATCCTAATAAATCTCTAATGAGTTCCAAATCAAATCAGAACCTTCAGGATACTTATGGGAGGATAAATCTTCACAGCGAAATCGGAGGTTTAATCCGCCATTATTCAACAAATAAAACTAATATTTACGATTTGGCGCTACAAAAATTATACTTTTCTGATTCGATAAATGTGCTGGATTTAGGTTGCGGGTTTGGACAATTTAGCGCTCACCTTAATAATCTTATCCCAAAAAGTTCAAACATTACCGGGATTGATCCTCTTGAAAGTAACCGTAAACCATTCATAGACTATACAAACAAGTTTCATTTTACCGGAATTTTTCATTGTCACTCTGCAAATCTTATCACGGAGTTTAACGATAATTCTTATGATTTGATTATTTCGGGTTTTTCACTGTATTTCTTCTCCAATCTGCTGTCTGAAATTGCCCGCATCCTGAAACCGAACGGAATTTTTCTGAGCATTACCCATTCAAAATTTTCTTTGATAGAATTACTGGACGATATTCGATACGCGCTGGATATCCCTCCTCCGATAACTCCAGAATATCTTGAACTTGATCTGACTCTCGCCAATTTCAATTCTGAAAATGGACTCAATATACTTAAATCTTGTTTTAATACCATTGACAATACTGTTTATCCAAATCAGCTGGTTTTTCATCGTAAGGATTTTGATCACTGTGTGAAATTTGTAAATTTTAAGTTGAATACTGTTTCACACGACTCACATTATCATCAGACGTTCAATGAACCACGTTTTAAAACTCGGTTATCAGATTCTATTAAGAACAAAATGGAAAAAGAAGGTTCGTATAGGCTGAATAAAACTGATGCAATTTTCAGGTGCCGCCGACCGATTAAAAGGAAGACAAAAGAATGAAAGAACCCAGAGTTTTTTGCCCAAAATGTTCCTCAAAAATATCAAGTATTCTGCTGGATGGACGACAGCGAGACCACTGTACAAACTGCGAGACGACGTTCTATGATAATCCTTTGCCGGTTGCCTCTGCGGTCGTTGTCAATGATAAAAGAGAAATTCTGCTCGTTCTGCGAAAAAATGAACCGAGAGCCGGGATGTGGGGACTTCCTTCAGGGTTTACTGAAATGCACGAAACAGTGGAAGAGGCTGCTTTGCGCGAATTGAAAGAAGAAACCGGAATTACCGGAAGGGTCATCCGTCTACTGGATACTAAATCACATTACAACGATTTTTACGGTGATCTAATCTGGGTTACATTTGAGATTAAGTATTTAACGGGAGAGCCAATCGCAGGTGATGATGCTGCCGATGTAAAATATTTTCCGATAGTCGAATTGCCGGAGATCGCGTTTTCTCCGAATTACCGTGCGATCCATAGATATTTAGACCGGTATCGGGATTTGTGGTCAATGCAGGATTCTTTTCATCGTCTCGAGGGCGGTAGCCGTCAGCCAAAAGGAGAAATGCCTTCCGATTCGCTTTTTCAAATCATCAGCGAAGATGCGAATCTGATTACGGAAAATTGGGTTGCCGATGTACAGACTCACAACTCAACTCCGCATTATTCTAAAAAACCACACGATGAAGTATATGAAAAAGCGCATATTGTCATTTCACAGTTCGGAGAATGGATGATCCATCCTGAGCAAAAAATGGATGAAATCTGGGAATATTTCCGAAAGATCGGCGGTGAACGAAAAAATGAAGGATATCAACTTTCCGAAGTGGTTAGCGCTTTAAGTTTAACCCGGAAACATATCTTTGCCCACGTATTCACTCAGGGCGGAATTTGGGTAAAACCTCTCGAAATGTATCGATCGATGGAGTTTGTCTCCCGCGTGAACTTGTTTTTTGATCGGGCAACCTATTACATCACAAAAGGATTTGAGGAACATAAATGATTTATAACCTGCTGATAGCCGGAGTTGTTTCTTTAGTTGATTATGTAGCCCTTCATGTACTCACCTGTCTTGTACCTGCCTTTTTAATGGCGGGCGGAATGGTAACCTTTATCAACCGAGAAGCTGTCATAATTCACCTTGGGGGGCAAGCAAATCTTTTCAAATCATTTTCCCTATCTGCAGTTGGTGGGGCAATATTGGCGGCCTGTTCCTGCACGGCTATTCCGGTTGCCAGCGGATTGTTTTTCAGTGGTGCCGGGATCGGAGTCGCCTTTATTTTACTCTGGGCAATTCCGGCAGTGAATGTTTTGGCGTTAGTGTATACAGGTAGTATTCTTGGCACTGAAATGGTTATTGCCCGGGTGGTTGCCGTGCTGTTAATGGCATACATCATCGGGAGTACCATGCATTATGTATTTCATCGCCTGGATAAAAATAACTCCCCAAGTTCATCTCAGGATAAAACGCCCCTCATCGGTCTGCATGAGTTCATTGTATTGACGCTGCTTCTGCTTTCACTTTTACTTCCAAATTTTCTCGTTCAACACGGTTCTTACGAACAAAAAACTGCTATTTGGTTCGTCGTGACTGCAATCTCAGGATTTTATGCATGGTTCAAAATCCCGGCTGAAAAACTTAAACAGGCACTCCGTGAATCCTGGTGGTTTGTTCGGATGATCTTTCCACTGTTACTCTTGGGAGTATTTTTAGTCGGAATTATCGGAGATGTTCTGCCTGAAGATTGGGTCATCACTTGGGTTGGCGATAATAGCATGACTTCAGTGCTTTTAGCATCGGCTGCAGGGGCACTGACCTATTTCGCGACACTCACCGAAGCTCCATTCGTTGATACATTTATGTCCATGGGAATGGCAAAAGGTCCTGCACTCACAATTTTGTTAACCGGTCCGGCATTAAGCCTACCAAATTGGATGGCGATCGCCAGAGTTTTTGGGTGGAAACAATCCCTCATTTATGTTCTGGTAGTCATCCTGCTGGGAAGTACCGCCGGATGGATTTATGGGCATTTAGGTTAAGGTTAGGCATGAGAATAAAAGCATCCGTAACAAACCCATTCTCCATTTCACCTACTCACCACTCACCCCAGTGAAATATGCTTAGCTCCGCTTCGCATTTCTTGAGGTAAACCAATTACCATTAACCAAGGAAACTTATGAAAATACACGTAGCCGGGCCGGGATGTATGCGATGCGATGAAACCTTTAAAAATGTGATCAACGCCTGCGCAGAGTTGAATTTTTCCGCCGACATTGATCATATTCATGATGTAAAAGAATACTCTAAATTAGGCGTGCGAATTACTCCGGCAGTTATAATCGACGGCAAAGTAGTTAAATCAGGTATCGTTCCAACCGTTGCAGATCTGAAACAGATTATTCAGGGAAAAATGTGAAAAGCAAAAATACATAGATAAAGTTGGTTTTCCAAATTACTCCATCACTCCTTCTCTCACCTTCACCCATTCACCTCTACTCCCCTTCTTTTTTCACTCCTACACTCCTAAACTCACAAGCCATCATTAGCTGTATTAATTATTACAGTTTTTTTAAATTAATAACGAAAAACCCTTGCAACCGTTTTTCAAATACCGTTAAAATTGATAAGCGGATATGCTAATCTTTGAATAAACTTCACAGTAAAAGCAAACTGAGTCTTTGAAAACGAAACAAAAATACCCAGCTGAATATCGCAGTAGCGAAGAAGTCTGTTTGCGGACGTCCGTTATCCATCCGCCCGGTCATTGTGATATAAAATAATCTCAGAACGAAGCCGAACATGACCACCATTCCCGATTACCTCCTCATGAGAAGCTTCCAAAAAAATATTAACACCCTTTCGCTGGTCGAAATGATCAGTTTCACGAATAAAACATTCATTCATCAACCTATTAACCAAAAGGTGAACTATGGCTTACTGGCGTGCACCACTTGACCTAAATAAAGTAGAAGTCCCCCACGGGGATATTCACATCAATATCGAACATTGTAAGGGATGCAATTTTTGCATCGAATACTGCCCCCGCGACGTTTTGGAAATGTCTTCCAAATTCAACCGCAAAGGCTACCACTATCCAAATATATTAAAGGAAGGTGCCTGCGTGAATTGCAATCTCTGCGAAATGATCTGCCCGGAATTCTCCATCTTCGTTTTAGAAGGAAAAACCCGACACCCTGAAGCAGATGAAGTCATTAAAAGAAAGGAAACCTCATGAAAGCTGACCCCATCGGTGTTGCCACCGGAAATCATTACATAGACGGCGACCACGCCTGTGCAGAAGGTGCCATTGCCGGCGGTTGCCGTTTCTTGGCAGGCTATCCCATCACACCGTCAACCGAAGTTGCCGAACGTATGGCGGAACGTTTTCCTTTTGTCGGCGGGCAGTTTATCCAAATGGAGGACGAACTTGCATCAATGGCGGCGGTTGCCGGGGCAGCCTGGACTGGCGTAAAAGCCATGACGGTTACCTCCGGTCCCGGATTTTCGCTGATGATGGAAAATCTTGGACTTGCCACGATGATGGAAGTCCCCTGCGTATTGGTGAACGTGCAGCGCGGCGGTCCTTCCACAGGTCTACCGACCCTCACAGGACAAGGTGACATGATGCAGGCACGCTGGGGTTCTCATGGCGATTACGAATTGATTTCCCTCTGCCCAAACTCTCCGCAGGAATGTTTTGACCTTACGATCACGGCATTCAATCTGGCGGAAACTTATCGCGTACCTGTTCTGTTTATGATGGACGAATGTGTCGGGCACATGACCGAAAAAGTTGTCATCCCTGAAGCCGATGAGATTGAAATCGTTCCGCGGAATTTTTATAAAGGGGAAAAAGAAGATTACCGTCCTTATCAATTCAAGGGTGACGGATCCGTTGGTCCGATGATTAAAGCCGGGGAAGGATACAATATCCATGTAACCGGTTTAACGCATGATGAACGCGGCTATCCCGTGATCAATGCCGAAGCGCAAGATAAGAACGTCCGCCATTTGGTGGATAAAATCCTGCTAAATGAAGAAAAAATACGGATCATTGAGGAAGATCAAGTTGAAGATGCTGATGTCGTAGTCATCTCCTACGGAATCACCTCCCGCGTAGCGCTTAAAGCCGTACAGGATGCAAGAGCCAAAGGACTAAAAGTCGGGACGATGAGACTGATTACCGTCTGGCCATTCCCTGAAAAACGCATCCATGAACTCCGTGATAAAGTAAAAGCATTTGTCGTTCCGGAAATTAATCTCGGGCAGATTGTACTTGAAGTTGAACGCTGTGCAGCCGGAAAAGCAAAAACAATTCTCGTCCCCCATGCCGGCGGATGGGTTCATGAACCTAACGATATTTTAAACGCAATTGAAGAAGGTGCAAAATGAGCAATACTGCTGAACAAATATTATCTGATGAACTAATAATCCCGCAACCAAAAGAACCTCTCGATCATCCTATGGAAGGCTATTTGCGGACGGAGCGCCTCCCTCACATTTGGTGTTCTACCTGCGGAATCGGAACTGTGATTACCGCATTCATTGCCGGTTTACAAAAATCGGGATTGGAACGTGATAAAGTCGGTGTCGTTTCAGGGATTGGCTGTTCCGGTCGTGCCGCCGGATATTTACGGCTGGACTCCTTTCACTCCACACACGGCAGAGCCATCGCATTCGCCACCGGAGTTGCCCTTGGGAATCCTGATATGAAAGTAGCTGTTATCAGTGGGGATGGTGATATCGCGGCGATCGGCGGGAATCACTTCATCCATGCCGCACGGAGAAATATGAATCTGGCGATTATCTGTATCAACAATTTCAACTACGCCATGACGGGCGGACAAGCCGGACCAACAACACCGGAAATGGCAAACGCATCTACGGCTCCGTATGGTGCTTACGAATATCCGTTCAATTTGCCATTTTTGGCGGAATCCAGCGGAGCCGTTTACGTTGCCCGGTGGACATCCCTGCACGTACGGAGAGTAACTAATGCCATTGCCGAAGCACTTGTGAAACCGGGATTTTCTTTTATTGAAGTCATAGCTCCCTGCCCCACACTTTACGCACGGCGTAATCGTCTGGGAAGCGGATTGGACCTCATGCGATTCTATCATGATAACGCCGTGATTGACCACGATGCCGACACCAGAGATATTGACATTGACTACCAAAAGAAAATTGTCGTCGGAAAATTTGTGGACAAAGACAAACCTACGTTTTTAGATAATAAGGATGCCGTACTTTCGGCAAAACTTGGCGACAAATACATACCGTACAGAGGAGCATAAAATGGATATTCGATTTTCAGGATTCGGCGGACAGGGAATTATCAAATCCGGTATTCTCATCGGAAAAGCGGCTTCCCTGTATGATAATAAATTCGGCACAATGACTCAAAGTTTCGGACCGGAAGCCCGTGGCGGAGCTTGCTCTGCACAGGTTGTGATTGATGATGATCCGGTGTTGTATCCGTACATTGTTGCACCGGAGATTTTGGTCTCTATGTCGCAGGAAGCCTACGAAAAATTCATCGGCGACCCGGTAAAAGGCAGTATCGTCCTTACAGATGCCGATTTGGTCAAACCCGCTACGGTTCGCGATGATGTCAAGATGTACTCCATCCCGGCGACCAGAATCGCCGAAGAAATGGGCAATCGTATCTTTGCTAACGTCGTGATGGTCGGATTCTTTTTAGCGATCACAAAAGTGATAACTCTGGAGGGTATGAAAAAGGCGCTACCCGGCTCTGTACCCGACCGTTTTATAGAAATCAATATTGAAGCACTGGAGCGTGGCTACAACTTCGGTTTGGAACTTTTGGAAAAGGATCCGTCCACAGAGGAAGCTTAGAATATGGCTGTAAAACCAACATCCAACAAATTTCAGGAAGTCTTGAGTGGCAATAAGGTTTCCCTCTCATTCACAGAGCGAATAAAAGAGCAGTATTCCGTCGGGTATGTAGAGCCATCGCCCTGCAAGGAAGCCTGCCCTGCCGGTGTAAATGTAAAATCTTATGTTTCGCTGATTGCCGCCGGGAAATTCCACGATGCCCTCAAAGTGGTGCGGGAGCGGAATCCTCTCCCCGGTATTTGCGGACGAATTTGTACGCATCCCTGTGAATCTTTTTGCAGCCGCAGCGAAATTGACGAACCGGTTGCCATCTGCTGGCTGAAACGATTTGTAGCAGATTATGAATTAACTCATCCGGCAGAAAAACCTAAATCCGCCAGTAAACGTAAAGAGAAGATTGCAGTTATCGGTGCAGGTCCTGCCGGATTAACGGCTGCCCACGACCTTGCTCTGCAGGGATTTATGGTCACGATTTTCGAAGAATTAAGCGAACCGGGCGGGATGCTCATCTCCGGAATCCCATCCTACCGAATGCCCCGCGATATCCTCAAGGTGGAAATTGATTATATCAGAAGTTTGGGTGTGAATATCAAAACCAAGACCAGAATTGAAGGCAAGGATGCATTAAAAAACCTGCTTAAATATTTTAACTCTGTCTTTATCGCTGTCGGTGCTCATACCGGTAAAAAGCTGAACGTCCCCGGTGAAGACGATTACGAAGGTTTCTTGGATGCGGTTACCTTCCTGCGTGGAATTAATTTAGACAAACCAAAAAAGCCCGGAAATAAAGTCATTGTAATCGGCGGCGGAAATTCTGCCATCGATGCCGCCCGAACTGCCATTCGGTTGGATTGTGAGGATGTGCATATTGTGTATCGGCGTACCCGCAAAGAAATGCCTGCCAACGATGCCGAAATTGAAGAAGCCGAAAATGAAGGTGTACAAATTCACTATTTAGCATCCCCGGTGAAGATCGTTGGGAAGAACGGGAAAGTTACCGGAATGGAATGCCTGAAAATGGAATTGGGCGAACCCGATGAAAGTGGACGCAGACGACCTGTGCCGATTAAAGGTTCGGAATTTATCGTAGAAGCTGATGTTATCGTTCCTGCCATCAGTCAAGAACCGGATCTGACCTTCCTCCCTGCCGACCACGGTTTGGATATCTCCCGCTGGAATACCTTCATGGCGGATGAATCCACAATGGCGACGAATCTCCCCGGAGTGTTTGCCGGTGGTGATGCGGTAACCGGTCCGAATACCGTTATCGACGCTATCGCCCAGGGACATGTAGCCGCTGATTCTATTGAGCGATTTCTGAACGGTGAAATACTTGAATACAAAAAACCGGCAAAACGCAAATTTGAAACTGAAATAAAAGTGGACCCGGTTACACGTAAAAAGTCTAAACGGGCAGAAATGCCCATGACTGATACACCAAAGCGTAAAAACAGCTTTGATGAAGTGGAGCATGGATTTAATGAAGCGACGGCGATTGCCGAAGCACAACGCTGTCTGCGATGCGGTCCCTGCGATGAATGCTACACCTGCGTTACCGAATGTGATAAAGGTGTTGCAATTTTAAGTTCACCGGATAATTACGACGATCTTATTTTTCGTTTGCCTTCTGAATTCCCAACGCAAGATCTGCAAAAAGGCAATTTGCAGGGATCCATAAAATCCTCTAACGGAAATATTTCATTTCAAATGAATTCTGTCGTACCACAGGTGAAAGAGAATCTTTGCCGGGGATGCGGGGATTGTGTAACCGTCTGTGAATACGATGCCTGTGAACTGGTTTCGTTGGGCGGTGATGTGTTTGTCTCAAGAATCAATCCTGATCTCTGTCGGGGTTGCGGAACCTGTGTAGCCTTCTGCCCGTCCAGTGCCATTGCTCCCGGACAGTTTACACAAGATTGGCTGACGCATAAACTTGAGAAAGTTCAACCCGATAAAGAGAACATCGTAGTCTTCTCCTGCAATTGGAACGGTTCGGTGGTCAATCCTTCAGAGCATACGGAATTAAAACCGGGGAATGCGAATTTGATCTTTATTAACGCAATGTGTACCGGACGAATCGAAATGTCATTTATCTTCAATGCTTTGGAAAAAGGTGCTGACCGTGTATTGATAGCCGGATGTAAAATTGAAGATTGTCATTTTGAGTTTGGAGCTAAACAATTTGCCGAAACCTATAAAAAGGTTGATTCATTAGCTCACATGCTTGGAATTGAATCCGGAACAATAAAATACGAACAGATCCCCGAAGGCGATACCGCACGGTTTATTGAAGTTGTGAATGATTTTGTGGAGGAGAAAGGGAGAGTGGGAGAAAAGGAGAATGGGAGCAATGGAGTTAATAAAGAGTCATAGAGAATTAGAGGTTTATAAACTTTCCTTCAGAGCTTCGATGAGAATATTTGAAATCACAAAAGAATTTCCGAAAGAGGAACGCTATTCTTTGATTGATCAAATCCGTCGTTCTTCCCGATCTGTTTGCGCTAATATGGCTGAAGCGTGGAGAAAACGTATCTATCCGGCAGCATTTGTCGCAAAAATCTCTGACTGTGAAGCTGAAGCATCCGAAACGCAGACATGGCTTGATTTCAGTACGGCTTGCGGATATCTATCAAAAAGTACTTATGAAGAATTAAACCAAGAGTATGATAATGTTTTGGGGAAATTAGTAAACATGAGAATTCATCCTGGAAAATGGAATATCAAGAAAAAACAGTGAGTGGAAGAAGCGGAGAGATGAAATATGATACTACAAAAAGTTGCAGAGTACTGATGAGTGAAATATCTCCTCTTCACCCCCTCACCTCTTCTCCCTCACCTACAATAGGAAATAATTTATGCAGAGCGAACTAACGACAAAAATAAAAGCAACAAATGCGTACGCATGCTTGGATTGCGGAAAATGCACCAGTGTGTGTCCTATATCCCGTTTCAGTGGTCAGTACTCCCCACGGAATCTGTTAACAAAAGCCGTCCGTGAGGATTTTGACAGCTTGTTCAGCGACTACGATCTTTGGAGCTGCCTTACCTGTAAACGCTGCGATGAAGTCTGTATAGCAAATATCCAGTATAGCGATTTGACCCAAGCGATTCGAACCGAAGCTAAAGATTCCGGTTTCCATGGAAAGTGCTCCCACTCCGGAGCAATGGAATTACTTCAAACTATCATGACCAAACCCGATCTCAAACAAAATCGCCTGGATTGGGTCGAAGATGATATGGAAATCGCAGAAGAAGGTGACGTATTATATTTTACAGGATGTGCACCATATTTTGATGTGTTTTTTACAGATTTGGATATTTCCATTTTGGATGCCGCCAAAAGCAGTATTGCCATTCTGAATAAACTGGGAGTAAAACCCGTTCTTATGAAAAACGAACGCTGCTGTGGACATGATCTGCTTTGGAACGGTGACGAAGAAAACTTCAGGATGCTAGCGGAACACAATTTGGAAGCGGTGGAAAAATCCGGTGCGAAAACAATTTTATTTAGCTGTGCGGAATGTATGAGCAGTTTTCACGATCTCTATCCGAAATACGGATACACTGTAAAACCGAAATTGAAACACATGAGTCAGTTCCTGGCTGAGGAGCTGGAAACCGGGCAGCTCAAATTGAAAGATGCTGATAAAGATATCACCTACCAAGATCCGTGCCGGTTGGGGCGCCACATGGGGATTTACGACGAACCGCGTCAGGTGTTGGCATCCAATGGGAATTACCATGAAATGATGCAGAATAACAAAGGATCACTCTGCTGCGGAGTCAGCGGCTGGATGAATTGCGATATGACATCGAAAGGAATTCAACGAGAACGACTGAAGCAAGCATCCGATACCGGTGCAGATGTGCTGGCGGTTGCCTGTCCGAAATGCCAAATTCATCTCACCTGCACGATGAAGGACAGTATCGTGAAAGAAAAACACGGCATGGAAATCAAAGATATTTCTACAATAACATTAGAAAGATTGAGATGATTACTTATTATTGCTTACTGTTGGTTGAGTCAGTAAATGAAAGAGTAAAAGCAGACACTCACAGAGTTTTATGGAACGGAACAAATATGAACGGTCAATCCGCTCCATCAAGTGTTTACTTCTGTCAGATAAAATCAGATAACTTTATTGAGACGAAGAAGTTGGTATTATTGAAGTGAGATGAAAATAATAACATACCCAGCCACTATTTTTATCTTGTGTTCACTATCATTTGCACAGGATACCACATTCACAATACAGGGGATGCTGTATGATCTGACCGGATCAAATGTAGTGTATGGTTTCGAGGAATGTTCAGACCTCAATGTCTCTTTAACATCAGAGAATGGAGAGGTCTTTCAGGGTGAAACATATAGTGGTAACGAAGGAGAACTCTGTTTTCAGATCGATATCACTAACTTACACACTGATCCGGAATACATTCTTCCATCAAATTTAACATTAAGTCAAAACTACCCGAACCCTTTTAATCCTGAAACACGATTACGGATATTTACTCCAAATAAGGCAATGTTTCAGATCTTTGATATTTTAGGAAGGGAAATTCAGTCGGTTTCACTGGAACATCCCGGAGAATATGAACTTACATGGGGAGGTTCAAACAAAGAAGGGAAAGCTTCATCAGCAGGAATCTATTTATATCGGGTAACGGATAATGCTGTATCGAAAACCGGGAAAATGACCTTATTGGATGGTGGAAGCACACAGGGATTAACTACCCGTTATTACGGTAGGTCTCGAAGCGGGAGATTCAGTGCAAAAAGAAACAGTATTACCGGAACATTATATGTAACATCCTCATGTATTACAGATATTACATTACCGGTAACGGTATCAGAGGATACGACACTTCATCTTTTGTGTAATATTCAACCATATGGATCAGATCAGGAACATACTGTTCATATACGAGAGAGACTGACCATTGATTTAGAGGATATATTTTATAATGACACCCCAACTCAATATGAAATTGAGGATAATGACCATTTCTATCTTCTTGATGCACACACTATACAATATATCCCTTTAGAAGCAGATACATTATCGGTAGAGGTGATTGCAATAGATAGTTTGGATCAGTCATTAAGAGACACAAGTATATTTAATACAGAATCTATATATTGGGATACGACATCCCATATATTCACCTATGAAATTGATACGGTGGGGTTACATAATTCAATGTTGTTAGCCTTGGATGTGATCAATGAACAATATATGATGGTAGGCGGTATTATTTATCCTGAACCCTACTCTGGAGAACCACAACAAGGATATAATTATGCAGTTTGGGACGGACAGGATTACGAGATATCTATTGTTGCACCTTTAGGACTGGTTTGGATAAGAGCTATTAAATATTTTGCTGATGACGATATTTGGATGGTTGCTGATGGCTGTCCGCATCATTGGGATGGAAATGAATGGACGTTATATCATTTGCAAAGTATGGGATTGGATGTTCATGTTTCCAAAGATATATGGGGGACATCATCAGATAACATTTACTTTGTTGGAAGAATTGGAATCGTTCACTATGATGGGACAGAGTTTAGAGATGTCGGGAATGGAATTGATGTTCCTTTGAAAGATATTGATGGAACTCCTGACGGTGAGTATCTGTTTGCAAGAGGATATGATACTCATGCTCCTTCACGAAATATAATTATTGAATATCATGGTGGTGAGTGGGATACATTGTACTACATAGAAGATCAATACTGGCCCGAAGAAGGAGACTATGGACACATTGATGGAATCGGTGTTTTCGGAGATACATTATATACAGTTACAGCAGCTGGTCTTTGGAAGTACAATTTTATTGATAGTACATCAATACTTATACCGGATTCTGTTGTACAATTGCTTGAGAAAGCAATACTGGATATTCATATCGTCACCCCTTATGACATAGTGTTTTCCGGTGGGGCTTTTCGAATTGTTCACTATAATGGAAATTCATTCTATGTTAACAGTGATATCTTTGATGATGTAGTTCCTACACCAACGTATAAAGCACACTATGAAGGGAATTTTGGTGTTATGGTAGGTTCACTTACACCAGAATGGATAGGACTGGTAGTTAGATGGTATCATGAATAGAAAGGAAATACCCGATGGTTCAGGGTAATACAAAAGGTCCCGGTAACAACGGATTGAAGCCCAAGTGTTACCGGGTCAGAACCAAAAAAGACTTGTCAAAGGGATAAGTAAATAACGCAATGGCACCTTTATTCGTATTGTAATATATGGTGTCATAAGAAAATGAACAATGAAAAATGAATTTCTTATGAAAGGTGTTAAAATAACAAAATACCTCACTGTGATACTGTTAATTCTCTCATGCAAACTATCGGCTGAATACGTTGAGTTTTCAAATAGGCATTACGGAGATCCAACGAGTAATCTCGGTGGCTATTTGAGCATAAAAGATTCTGAGGGTAATATAGATATCATAGTATCAGGCGATGAAGTAGAAGTAATAGTCGGAGAAACTTACACTATATCAACCCATGCCGAATACCTTCAGGGTGAAAAGCATATAATGTGGAATGAAGAAGCTACGGAATTTCGATTGATAATGATTGATTATGAAATAGACCATAATGATATTATTAATGGGATTAGTGCCTATTTTGATTTTCAACATGAAGTTTCTAATAGCTCATCACCTTCGATAAAAATAAAAGATCCTTGGTATGTTGGTGATGATGGAACACAGTCCGGAGAGGATTGGGTTGAGTTTAATATTACATATCAAATATTTTTAAATAGGAACATCTATTTTTTTGAAACTGACCCGATTTATACCATTAAAGCACCTCAATACTATGCAGACACTGAGGGGATATATGAATTCACACATTGGGAAGGAGAGGATATTCACTTTGATGCAATTGGTTCTACAACAACAACGAGCAGGGAAACCGATGTGGTATTTATGAGCGGAGGAGCGACAATTACTGCGAACTATACGCAAATTAACACTTTATCAGGTATGTATATTCTTGATATCAACGAAGAATTAGTTATCCCACCCGGTGCAGATATTCAGTTTGCTGAGAATTTCAAATTTAAAATTAACGGGGCATTCAATATTGGTGATATAGATGATGAAGTCACACGATTATCCTGTGCATCAGGAGTATATTGTTCCCCGTTTGATGTTACCCAATTAGGTAGGATAAGCATGGAAAATGTCCATCTTGAACACACCGGAGGTGTTCGTTTTAATTACGATTATGATTATGGCAATTTTGAAGGTCAACCCGAAGATAAAGTCTATTTAGATCAGGTAACATTTGAGAATATTAATGGTAACAGTATCTATTCTACAATTTCTCCATATTCATTTGAAGAGATTGGTTTATCTGATTGCAGGTTTGTGATAAAGAATTGTGTAATTAGTTCAAATATCCAGATATCAACATGGTATAGTGAATTGATATTTTCAGGTAACAGCTTTTCCGACAATCTGTTACAAATTCATAACAGCAACAATGTTAACATTAACAATAATTATTTTGATGGAACACAGATACTCATGAATGGATTTAGTGGCAATATAAACGAAGGTAGCCTTTATATTTACGATAATCTTTTTGATTTAACGCAAAATAACAGCTGTTTTATTCGGCTTACGGATTTTAATTTTGATCCAAATTCGTACATAGTCAGTATTCATGATAATACCTTTGTTGGTCAAGTTGACTACTCTCCGAACTCAATGCTAACTGTGACAGATAACAGTGTTTTGAGTGATGTAACTCTGGTAATAAAAAATAATCTTTTTGTAAGCGATATTAATGGTACATCTGTATCTTATTACGCAATAGAAGTACCGGAGTTTGACGGTTTAGAGTACTCAATTGGTTTTAATAATTTTTGGGCATTTGATACACCATATCATCCATCGGGAGTTGGTGAGAACGATATATTTGTAAATCCATTATTGGTAGATCCAGGCAATGAAGATTTCACTTTACAATGTACAAGCCCCTGTATTGATACGGGTGACCCAAGTTTACCCCTAGATCCGGACGGAACCACATCTGATATTGGGTACTATTATTTTGATCAATCACAATTATGGTCATTACACATTTCAGGAGAAGTGGGAGAGCATCCGGTTTTATCTTGGGATGTTTGTTGTATGAATAACTACCTACAAAACCAAATATGGAGATATTACTTAGATTTAAATACTGATGGGAATCTAATCGCAAATTCTAATACGGGATCATGGATAGACACTGATTATGTTATTTCAAGGATTGATGAAGAAGAGGGGTTTACTACGATAAGAGTACAACGAGTAAAATCGCCTACAACTGGTTATCATCAACGAGTGAATTACAAGGTTAAACAAGAAGACACTGTAGGTCGTACTTGCCCATATTCTAATGAAGTTTATACCTACCGATTATTACCAGGACCAATCACAAAAGAAACAAGCTCAATACCGACATTATTTGCGCTACATGCCAACTATCCCAATCCATTCAATCCGATTACCACAATAGCATTTGACATACCGAAAGAATGCTATGTTACATTAACGATATACGATGTGACGGGTAAAGTGGTAAAGAAATTGATAAACGAACGAGTAAAAGCAGGCACTTATAAAGTCATTTGGAACGCGTCTAAATATGCAAGTGGAGTTTATTTTTTAAACCTAACATCAGGGAATTATTCAAAAACAAAGAAAATTATTTTACTTAAATGAAATTAATCGATAAAAATCAAAACGGAGCATCAAATGACAAAAGATAAAAACAAACGAATAGGAGTATTTGTCTGTGAATGCGGAAAGAACATTGCGGGGTCGCTGGATTGTGAAGCAGTCCGGGAATATGCCGAAGGGCTTCCCAATGTGGTCTGTTCCGTTGTCAACAAATACACCTGTGCCGAACCCGGTCAGCAGGAGATAAAAAAATACATCAAAGAGAAGAACCTGGATAGTGTCGTCGTGGCATCCTGTACGCCCAGAATGCACGAAGCAACCTTCCGTAACTGCGTGTCCGAAGCCGGGATGAATCCCTATCTTATGGAGATGGCGAACATCCGCGAACATTGCAGCTGGGCACACTTGAACGACTGGGAAGGTGCCACGGAAAAAGCAAAGGATATCGTGAATTCTTCCGTCGCACGTGCCGGTTTGCTTCAACCACAAATTGAAACGACTCTGCCGGTTACGAAAGAAGTTCTGGTCATTGGCGGCGGAATTTCGGGTATTCAATCCGCATTGGATCTGGCTGACGCCGGGTACAATGTACATCTTGTAGAAAAGGAGGCATCTATTGGTGGCATTATGGCCGCGCTGGACAAAACGTACCCTACCATGGATTGTTCCATATGAATACTCGGACCTAAAATGATGGATGCCGGTCGGCATCCCCGAATCAATTTAATGACGTATAGCGAGATCGAAACCATCGGTGGTTTCGTTGGTAATTTTCAAGTAACCGTGCGCAAAAAAGCCCGCTACGTTAATCAAGATGAGTGTAATGCCTGCGGCGAATGCGAAAAAGTTTGTCCTGTTGTTGTACCCGATGAATTTCAAGAAGGATTTTCTTCACGCAAAGCAATCTATATGCCTTTCCCGCAAGCCGTTCCGTCGGTCTTTATTTTGAACGATGAAGACTGTTTGGGACATAATCCAATCGCCTGCGGTAAATGTGCAGAAGTCTGCGAAAAGAACTGTATCGATTTTGACATGAAAGATGAGATTACCACGCTGAAAGTAGGCGCTGTTGTCGTCGCTACCGGTATGGATGTTTACGACCCTACCGTCATGGATGAGTACGGTTACACTCGTTTTGAAAATGTGATTACCAGTATGGAATTCGAACGGCTCATTTCTGCCGGCGGTCCAACTGAAGGACATTTTGTTCGCCCCACTGATATGAAAACACCGAAGCGAATTGCCTTTATTCAATGCATCGGTTCCCGCTCCCATTCACCGGTTGGAAATCCTTACTGCAGTAATATCTGCTGTATGAACACCGTAAAAGACAGTCTCTTACTCAAGGATCATTATTCCGATACTGAAATTTCGGTATTCTACATTGATATCCGCGCTTTCGGCAAAGGATTTGAAGACCTTTACGTTCGCAGTAAACAAGCCGGAGTTCAGTATATCCGCGGTTTGCCGGGTGAGATATTTGAAGATCCGAAAACGAAAAATCTGACGATGCTGGTTGAGGATACCGTTGCCAATACAGTCATAAGCCATGAATTCGATCTGGTCGTACTGTCGGTGGGTGTTATCCCGCGCAGAGACAGCGGAACCGTTCAGAAGCTCTTAACACTTTCACGCACAGAAGACGGGTTTTTCATGGAGTCGCATCCAAAACTCAAACCGGTTGACGCGCCAACCGGCGGTGTGTATTTCGCCGGATGTGTGGAATTCCCCAAGGATGTCAAAGACAGTGTCACGCAGGCTAGTGCGGCTGCAGCCAGAGCGCAAATCCTGCTGAATGCCGGAGAAATCAGCGTTGAAGCAATTACGTCTGTTTGCGATGCGGATATGTGTGAATCCTGCGGAATTTGTGTAACGGCATGTCCGTTCAACGCCATCACCGGTGGAGATCGTAAAGCAAAGACACCGGCACAGATCATCGAAGCAGCTTGCAAGGGCTGCGGGACTTGTGCGGCAGAATGTAATTTTGATGCAATTTCGATGAAACATTTCGAAGACGCTCAAATTATGGCGCAGGTTGAAGCAATCATGAACAATAAGCACATGGAGAAAATCGTTACCTTTGCGTGTAACTGGTGTTCGTATGCCGGGGCAGACCTTGCCGGACTTTCACGGCTTCAGTATCCGACATCCCAACGGGTAATCCGAACTATGTGTAGCGGGCGGGTAGATTCCAAATTCATCCTGCATGCCTTTGAAAAAGGCGCACCAATGGTGCTGGTCAGCGGATGTCACTACGCCGATTGTCACTACATCGATGCCAATCGCTGGACGGTTAAACGCGTGGATAAACTCTGGAATAAGCTGGAAAAACTAGGAGTTCGTCCGGACCGCTTACAGTTAGAATGGATTAGTGCCGCCGAAGGGCAAAAATGGAAACGCACGATGACCGATTTGGATGAAATGCTGAAAAATGTAACGAACGAAGAAGTTGAGCATACGATGAAAGTCCTGAAAGAAGATCGTGAGAAAGCCGAAGCAAAGGCAGCGAAAAAAGCACTGAAAAAAGCCGGGAAAGAGATTCCGATCCAAGCGGCAGTATGAAGAATAAATCGTAAAATGTAATTAAATAATAACTGAGGAAAACTATGGAAGAGACTGACTATAAATGCTTACATTGCGGACACGAATACAGGGGTCCTTTTGACAAAAAGGTACCTATCGAACGTGTTTGTCCAAAATGCAGTAGTAACAGCATTCGCAAAGTAAAAAAGAAACCAACAAAATGAAATCGGGTAATATTCCGAAAATGTATGAACGATTTGACTTATGAATGACTCCATATTCTCTTATCGCTCAACCCACACCACCGTTTACCCGGCATCATTATTAACCTACAACTAAGGAGAATATAATGGCTACTCTATTTGAGACTCTGAGTAATAAAATCCCCGACTGGAGATATGAAGCCAAGCAGATTATTGACGAAAAAGGCGATCACGTTATCAGCAATGTGACTGTACAGCAGGCATATGGCGGGATGCGCGGTGTCAAAGGACTTGTCTGTGACACTTCGGCTGTTTCCGCTGATAAGGGATTAATCATTCGAGGCATCCCTCTTCTGGATATCACCCACATTTTACCCGAAGAAGTGTTTCACCTTCTGCTCACTGGTGAACTTCCCGAAGATGATGCTCTTAAAGATATGCAAGCCCAATTAACGGAACATGCTGATGTCCCTGATTACGTTTGGGATGTATTAAAATCCATGCCGGCGGACTCTCATCCAATGGTGATGTTCAATACAGCTATTCTTGTCATGGAGAAAGAATCAGTCTTTCGTCAGAAATATGACGAAGGCGTTCCGAAACAAGAATACTGGAAAGCAATTCTCGAGGATGCAATCCGTCTTGTCGCCAAGCTACCTGCAATCGGAGCCGGTGTTTATCGGATACGATTTAACAAAGGCGAATTAATCTCACCGGATAAAAACCTCGACTGGGGAGCGAATTTCGCACATATGCTTGGAATCCCCGACCCTGACGGAATATTGAAAAAACTGATGCGACTCTACCTCATGCTCCACTGCGACCATGAAGGTGGGAACGTTAGTGCATTCAGCGGATTGACAGTCGCCTCTGCCCTTTCCGATCCTTATTATGCCGTTTCTGCCGGACTCAACGGTCTTGCCGGACCGCTTCACGGATTGGCAAACCAGGAATGTCTGAAATTCGTCCTTGAGATTAGAGATCACTTCGACGGCTCTCCATCTCAAGAAGATTTGAAACAGTTCGTATGGGATCGCTTGGAAAGTGGAAGAGTAATCCCGGGATACGGTCATGCCGTATTGCGTTGCCCTGACCCGCGATTTACAGCATTCGTAAACTTCGGAAAAGAAAATATCAAAGACGATCCGGTATTCGATATCGTTAAAAATCTCTTTGATGTTGTTCCTCCCGTCTTGAAAGAACAGGGAAAAGCCAAAAATCCATGGCCAAACGTGGATGCCGGTTCAGGCGCTCTGCTTTATCATTTCGGCATGACGGAATTCAGCTTCTATACCGTTCTGTTCAGCATTTCGCGTGCAATGGGTATGGTCTCTCAAATGGTGATCAACCGAGCACTTGGTATGCCGATTACACGACCGAAGTCCATTACTGCTGAATGGCTTAAAGAAAACGCTTAATCAGCTTAATTAAATAACATAAATCCATTACTTCAGGCGGGAGTTAACCTCTCGCTTGAGGTTGGTGGTTTGTCTTCGTAAACTCACTATCAATTTACAAATCACCACTCATAAATTTACCCGTTAACCAATACAGGAGAATTAACTCATGGGAAGAAAAAAAATAGCCTTGATAGGCGGCGGACAGATTGGCGGTAATTTAGCGCTGATCGCCGCGCAAAAAGAACTTGGCGATGTCGTTATCTTTGACATCCCAAAAGCAGAAGGTATGACGAAGGGGAAAGCTCTGGATATCATGCAGCTTCGTCCACACGACGGATATGACGTTAATCTGTCAGGATCATCGGATTATTCCGACATTGAAGGTTCGGATGTTATCATCATTACTGCCGGTGTCCCGCGTAAACCCGGTATGGATCGTGAAGATCTTCTGAGCATCAACATCAAGATTATTACCGATGTTGCCGAAAATGTGAAAAAATATGCACCGAACGCATTCGTCATCGTTGTATCCAATCCGTTGGATGCAATCGTGTACTCATTTTACAAAGTATCCGGGTTCCCGAAGAATCAGGTCGTCGGTATGGCTGGTGCTCTGGACACAGGTCGCTTCCGCACTTTCCTTTCAATGGAAACCGGTTTTTCCGTTCAGGATATCCACTGCATGGTTATGGGCGGACACGGAGATACGATGGTTCCGATCATTAGAACAGCCAATGTTGCCGGTATCCCGATAACAGAACTCGTCACTGCTGATCGTCTGGAAGCTATTGTAAAACGCACCCGCGTTGCCGGAGGCGAATTGGTAAAACTGTTTGGAAATGGCTCCGCCTATTACGCTCCTGCGCAATGTGCAATGGAAATGGCTGAAGCCTTTCTGCTGGACAAAAAACGTATCATTCCAAGTGCAGCACTCTGCGAAGGCGAATATGGCATTGATGGTTATTTCATTGGCGTTCCTACACTTATCGGTGCAGGCGGAGTTGAAAAAGTCGTTGAATTCGAACTGACCGACGATGAAAACGCCGCACTGCAAGACACGTACGAACACGTAAAGAAAACAGTTGCTGAAACCGGACTGTAATTTGTGAGCCACTAAGAAAAATACATGACACCTTTGTAATTCTTAGAATCTCATTTCCTTACTTAAACAGCCTTCGGATTTCCCGGGGGCTGTTTTTTTTATTGTCAGATGATATTTTAATAGCTTAACTTTATCCGATAATATTAGTCGGATATGCTAAAACTCACCAGAAAAGTCGAATACGCTCTGATTGCCCTAAGGCATTTACAGGGAAAAGAACGGCGTCAACTCTCTTCAACAAAAGAGATCGCTGAAGCCTATCATATTCCGGTTGAATTGCTGGCTAAAACGCTTCAGCTCATGGCACGGAATGAGATTATTGATGCGGTTCACGGTCCGCATGGAGGGTATCGTATCAAAGCAGATTTTAATGAGATCAACATGACCGACTTTATCGAGATGATTGAGGGTCCGTTAGGTCTGACAGATTGCCATTTTGATACAAAATGCGTGCAAGCCGACACCTGCAATATCAAACAACCCATTAATAAAGTGAACAAGTCAATCAGAGCAGTATTTACCAAAATGACCTTAGCGGATATCACGGGATAGGATTAGGATAAGGATTAGCCTGCCCGCCGGTTTTTTGGCGGGGATAAGGATTTAGATTAGGAGAAACACACTATGAGCGTGACAAAAGAAAACGTAATTGATGTATTAAAACAGTGTTATGATCCGGAGATGCCCATTGATGTATGGAATCTTGGATTGATATATGACATCAGAATTGAAGACAGCCAAAACAAAAATAAATCAAATGTGGATATTACCATGACCCTAACCACACCCGGTTGCGGAATGGCACAATATATCGCACAGGATGTGCAGAATAAAGTCCAGAGTTTGAATGAAGTCCAAGCCGCACATGTTGAACTTACTTTTGAGCCAAGATGGCTGCCTGACATGATGACCGATGAGGGCAAAAAACTACTTGGAATGTGAACGTAAATACTTAATGCGTAAAAAGTAAATTATAGAAAATTACGTTATATATATTTACATCCTACATTGGGTAAAATAGTATGAAATCAGAAAAACAGATTATTGACGATGCAATCAGCCAGGAATACAAATACGGCTTTGTCACCGATATCGCCCAAGACACCCTTCCTCCCGGATTGGATGAAGATGTCGTTAGACACATCTCTGCAAAAAAACAAGAACCGGAATGGTTATTAGAGTGGCGGCTTAAAGCATTCCGCCATTGGCTGACATTAAAAGAGCCAAATTGGGCAAAGATAGAGTATCCGCCGATTGACTATCAAGCGATTAGTTATTATTCTGCACCGAAAGAGAAGAAGAAACTAGACAGTTTAGATGAAGTCGATCCTGAGCTCTTGGACACCTACAATAAACTTGGCATTCCGCTTGAAGAACAAAAACTGTTAGCCGGAGTGGCTGTTGATGCCGTTTTTGACAGCGTTTCAGTCGCCACTACCTTTAAAGAAGAATTGGCGAAACATGGCGTTATCTTTTGCCCTTTTTCTAAGGCTGTACACAACTATCCTGACTTAATAAAGAAATATTTGGGGTCGGTTGTTCCGATAACAGATAACTTTTTTACCACTTTAAATTCTGCTGTTTTCAGCGATGGCTCTTTCGTCTACATCCCCAAAGGAGTTCGCTGCCCAATGGAATTATCCACGTATTTTCGTATCAACGCTGCAAATACCGGGCAGTTTGAACGCACACTCATTATTGCCGATGAAGGTAGCCATGTCAGTTATTTAGAGGGATGTACCGCTCCAATGCGGGATGAAAACCAACTCCATGCGGCAATCGTCGAATTAGTCGCTCATAAAGATGCCCATATCAAATATTCCACTGTCCAGAATTGGTATCCCGGCGATGAAAACGGAAAAGGCGGTATTTACAATTTCGTCACCAAACGCGGAATTTGCAAAGGAGACAATTCGAAAATATCATGGACGCAAGTTGAAACGGGTTCCGCCATCACCTGGAAATATCCGGGAGTGATTCTTAAAGGAGACAATTCCGTCGGAGAGTTTTACTCCGTGGCATTAACAAACAACCACCAGCAAGCTGATACCGGTACAAAGATGATCCATCTTGGCAAGAATACTAAAAGCACAATCGTGTCTAAAGGGATTTCAGCCGGACAAGGGCAGCAGACATACCGCGGTTTAGTGCAAATTAACAAGAATGCCGAGAATGCACGAAATTTTTCTCAATGTGACTCAATTCTAATTGGAGACAAGTGCGGTGCACATACGTTTCCGTATATCGATGTTCGAAATCCTTCCGCTCAAATGGAGCATGAAGCTACCACTTCCAACATCGGAGAGGATCAAATCTTTTACTGCAACCAGCGCGGACTCTCGGCAGAAGATGCCGTATCGATGATCGTCAATGGTTTTTGCAAAGAAGTCTTTGCCGAACTCCCGATGGAGTTTGCGGTTGAAGCGACAAAACTGATGGAAGTAAGCCTCGAAGGAAGTGTTGGATGAAAAACAGAGGATTGGATAAATGGAGGATTGGATTGGTGGAGTATTGATTAGACAAAATAATTATCATGAGCAACTATACTAAATTTCGCAATAAAAACCGTGGCTATATGAAACTGGATGTTTGGACTAAGTCTATCCAATTACTTAAAACTATAAACAAACTTATTCACGGAAAATCACTTCCGTTCAAAATCTCTGCTCAAATATTAGATTCCGCTCAATCGGTTTCTTCAAATATCGCTGAAGGATATTGCAGACGACATTTGAACGAATATATTCAATATTGTTATATCGCTTTGGCCTCCCTTGGTGAAACACTAACAAGAAGCATCGGACTAAAAGAAATGGGGACACTAACAAATGGTGAATTTGAAGTAATTGATAAACTTCATTATGAAGTTGAAAACAAACTTTTATCATTAGTAAAAGCATTAGAAAGAAAAAGATATAATAAAAGCTGGAACGATCGCATCAGCGACTCAGACCAAGATTCTTATAGTACACAAAATATGGCAGATTACGATGACATTAATCCATAACTCCACTACTCCAACCCTCCAATAATGACTATGTTAAAAATCAAAAACTTACATGCCGGAATTGACGGCAAAGAAATCCTAAAAGGAATTACCCTCTCTATAAACCCAGGTGAGATGCATGCTATCATGGGACGTAACGGTTCCGGGAAAAGCACGTTGGCGAATGTCATTTCCGGGAAACCTAACTATGAAGTGTTTAGCGGTGAAGTTCTGTTCAGCGGAGAAAACCTGTTAGACTTATCTCCGGAAGCCAGATCCTTAGCCGGGATTTTTATGTCCTTTCAATACCCTGTGGTAATTCCGGGTGTGAACAATACGTACTTTCTAAAAGCGGCATTAAACGCGCAATTGAAACACAGTGGAAAAGAAGAACTGGATGCCATTGACTTTCTGGAACTTATCCGTGAAAAAATAAAATTGGTGGAGATGGACGAAAAATATCTCCAACGTGCCGTAAATGACGGATTTTCAGGTGGTGAAAAAAAGCGAAATGAAATTCTGCAAATGGTCACACTTGAACCGACGCTTGCGATTTTGGACGAAACTGATTCGGGGCTGGATATTGATGCCTTAAAAATTGTTGCAAATGGGGTTAACAATTACCGCAATCCGGAAAGATCATTTTTAGTTATTACGCATTACCAACGCCTTCTAAAATATATCGTACCGGATTTCGTCCACGTACTCATCGACGGAAAGATCGTCAAATCCGGGGGGAAAGAATTAGCGCTCACATTGGAAGAAAAAGGTTACAGCTGGCTTGAAAACTAATAATCAAATGCAACTCCTTCGCTTCCAACTGGATGATCTTCTCTCCAGAATGCCGGATAAACCTTCTGAGCAAAGTCGAGCTGCGTTTAATGCATTTGAAAAAGCAGGCTTCCCGACAACAAAATGGGAAGATTGGCGCTTTACTTCAGTAAAACTTTTGCAAGAAAAAGAATGGAGACTTTCTCTCCCAAGCGATCTACCTTCAGATATCTCAGGTATCTCAACCGGTTCCGGAATTACGCCTTATTCAATTAATTTTATTAACGGACATTTTCAACCACACCTTTCCTTCCTTCCGCCTGAGGTTGATATCCTTAATTTCACTGATTTTTACAATAATAACTCACTCCCTATTTTTAACGTGCAACACAAACATAATCCCTTCTACTTGTTGAATACCGCACTTTTTGACAGTGGACAAGCAATTATCATCCCGGATAATACTACGATAGAAGAACCAATAGAGGTTAACTATATCAAAACCGGTTTAACCGATCTAATTATGTTTCAACCAAGAACGATAATTCAAGTCGGAAGTGGAAGTGAAGTCTCAATTATTGAGAGTCACGTCGGAGATAACAATCTTGCATATTTTACAAACAATCGTTCTGAAATTAAAGTCGGTGCCCATAGCCGGCTAAACTATTTATCCTTCCAAAAAGATTCTTTGCAAGCCTATCATATCCATTCTGTGGTGATAGATCAAAAACGTAATTCCCTGGTAAGTGCCGGCTTCTTTAATATAGGGAGCCTGCTCAGCCGCAAGAATGTTATTACCCATTTAAACTGTGAAGGAGCTGAACTGAATATGTTTGGATTAAGTCAATCGGCAAATGTTCAGCATATGGACATACAATCAATTGTATACCATAATTCGCCGAATTGCTCCAGCACGCAGCTCTTTAAAAATATCTTAAGTGGTCAATCAAAAGGTGTGTTTAATGGGCGAGTTATTGTCTCCAAGGATGCACAAAAGACCGACGCTCGTCAATCAAATAAAAATCTCATCCTTTCAGAAAATGCCAAGATGAATTCTGATCCTCAGCTGGAAATATATGCGGATGATGTCAAGTGCTCCCATGGGTCTACCACGGGCGCTTTAGACGAAGAAGCCATCTTTTACTTACGTTCACGCGGATTAGATATGATTGAAGCAAAATCATTATTAATTGATGGATTCGCGGGAGAGATAATGCATAGCATCCCAACTGACGACATAAAAAATATCCTAGAGCAAAAACTTAATAACACACCAAACTAAATATGGATAATTTCAGAGAATTATATCAACAAGTGATTTTGGATCACAACCAGAATCCGCGTCACTTTCATAGCATGGATAATGCCACCCACGAAGCCGATGGACATAATCCCCTTTGCGGTGATCAAATCAAAGTTTATCTCTTTGTCAAAGACAATTTGATTAAGGATATTAGTTTTGAAGGTTCCGGCTGTGCAATATCCAAAGCGTCTTCATCGTTGATGACCACCACATTAATCGGAAAAACCACCGACGAAGCCACCAAACTTTTTGAGGAGTATCAAACGCTCATAACAACCGGAAAAGGAGACTCCAATATTCTCGGTAAACTTGCTGTCATGAGCGGTGTGCATAAATTCCCGGCACGCGTAAAGTGTGCTATTCTCTCCTGGCACACATTGAAGAACGCTTTAAATAATAAAAACGAAACTGCTATTACCGAATGATGACGAAATCAGATATTATCAAATTATTCCGCGATGTGAACGCATTCGCTGTTCCGTCCGGTAATCAAATAGTTCTTAAAAAAGGTGAATTAGTTCGAATTACGCAGGCACTTGGCGGTTCTTATACGCTGAGTGTACACGGAAATTTAGTCCAAATCGCCGGAGAAGATGCCGATGCCATTGGCAGAGAACCACAGCGAACTAAATTTGATGAAAAAGACACATCAGTACAGATAACCGAAGACTTAGTTATGAATCAATTGAAATCCTGTTATGACCCGGAAATTCCTATTAATATCGTTGACCTTGGACTCATTTATGATTGTCAACTCTCCGATAGTTCTAAGGACAAAAAGACAAATGTCCATATCAAAATGACACTGACTGCTCCCGGTTGCGGTATGGGCGGTGTCATCGCCGCGGATGCAGAGCGAAAAGTCCGTGCAATTCCAGGTGTGAACGATGTTAAAGTTGAACTCGTGTGGGAGCCGCTATGGAACCGCGATATGATGACAATGGCAGCCCGCCTTCAATTAGGATTAATGTAATAAAGTGTTCAGGTGTTCAAGTGCCTGCCCGCCGGTTTTTTGGCGGGTTAGAGTCCTCACCGGCAAATAAATGTTAATATTTTAGAGAGAGTACATCATGCTGAATAATATTAGAAACGATTTTCCGATTTTATCTTCCACAAATCGTGGGGAGCCACTCATCTATTTGGATAGTGCCGCAACAACGCAAAAACCACAACACGTCATTGATGCCGTCTCAGCATTCTATGAAACAAAAAATGCTAATGTGCATCGCGGTATTTATGAATTGAGTGAACAGGCAACCGAGTCATATGAAAATGTTCGTAAATCCGTCGCTGATTTTATTAGTGCGTCCGACCCGCGTTCCATTATTTTCACCAGTGGAACAACAGAATCGATAAATTTAGTGGCGTATGCATGGGGAAGAAAGAATCTAAAACCCGGAGATGAAATCCTCATTACCGAGATGGAACATCACAGTAATATTATTCCGTGGCAACTCGCTGCAAACGATACGGGCGCTATTCTAAGATACATCCCTATTCTGGAAAACGGAACGCTGGATTTGAGTGAACCAGAAAAGTATTTTACTAAAAGAACAAAACTTGTCAGCATCATTCATCAATCAAATGTTTTCGGGACAATTAACCCTGTTAAACAAATTATTGACTACGCAAAATCCGTTGGTGCAATTACGATAGTAGATGCCGCTCAAAGTGTTCCTCATACTAACATTAACGTAGAGGAGTTAGGTTGTGACTTTCTTGCATTTTCCGGACATAAAATGTTAGCACCGACAGGCATCGGAGTTTTATACGGCAAAACAAAAATATTTGAAGAAATGAACCCGTTTTTAGGCGGGGGTGAAATGATCAGTTCTGTTTCCATGGAATCCGCCACATGGAATGACCTTCCATATAAATTTGAAGCCGGAACACCAAAGATCGCGCAGGTGATTGGGTTGGGAGCTGCCATAGACTATCTCAATGATATTGGAATGGATACCGTACACCGCCACAACCAAGACCTATTGAAATATGCTTTGAATGCTTTATCAGATATATCGAGATTGATAATACATGGCGCCGCAAAAGACCGCGGTGCAGTCGTAAGTTTTAATGTAAAGAATGTCCATCCTCACGACCTCGCACAATTTTTTGACCAAGACGGGATCGCTGTCCGCGCCGGGCACCATTGCGCACAACTCATAATGACAAAATTAGGTGTAAGTTCAACTGCCCGTGCCAGTTTTTATATTTATAACACAAAAGGTGAGATTGATCACCTCTGCAAAAGTATTGAAAAGACTATAAAGATATTTTCTGTGTAAATCAGTTTAATCTCTGTCATCCGTGTTGTACCTATTCTGAATTATTCACAACGAAAACAATAAAAATAAAAGAAGATAAAGAAATTCATACTTCAATATTTTGAAAAAATAATTTTGTTGTTGAATTCTTCTAACTCTAATATTATTCCTGCCCGCCATCTTTTCTTGATTTAAATGTGGCAGGCGGGCGTGTTCCTTCGTGGATGATGTTTACAATCCCGTGCGCTTGTGTTTACATCCCGCGTTTTTGGCGGGGCGTCCCGTACTTTTTACGGGGAATTAAAGAAGCTAATTTTTAATTCTTAAATCCCGAAGCAAAAGGGACATGGTATCCACCTCATAGAGTTAAAGAA
>CAYLYH010000016.1:0-52686 GCA_964388155.1 uncultured bacterium
ATTACTCGAAATCTTTCGAAATACACCGCTAAACTAGTCATGACCCTAAATAATAGAGTTTCCGAACACCTGAACACTTCAAAAAAAGGAATATTATGAGGAAAACATTACACATTGCACAACTGGTAATTTTTGGACTTATATTAATCGGCTGTGATCCGGAAGAGTCGGAGGAGCTTCATCCGCTGGCAGGAACCTACACCCTAACTAGACTGACAGTAGAAACCCAAGCATATTCAAACATAGATACTATGGCATTACTGACAGACGGAGGAGACAGCTTGTATGTCTTTGAGGGAGATTTGGTCTATGATGATACAATAAACTATGATACAGATAACGGCATTAACGGCACCGTAGTTCTGAATAATGACGGTACTGCCTCACTGGCAGGTGCTCTTCCGGTGAACATTGGGTCTGATTGTGATCCACAGATTTTTCTTATGTCTGTAGCCTCCGACGGTGAATGGGAAGTTGATTTAACAACAGGAGCATTTGATTTGAATCTCACCTACGACTTACTGGATATTCACGGGGAATTTGATTTTGACGAAGCCTTGCAGGAAATGCAAATTTCTTATACGATTGTTGACTCACTGGATACTTTAGGCACGACAATAATCCCCGGCAACACTGACATTTACAAACTTTGCATTCCGGTAACAACGAATATCGAAAGAACGATGGAGTTTAATAAGGAGTAAAGATTCTCTGCAATCCGGGAACGACCTGCCTCGATATATGTGGGTGAATATGTAATTGGTCAATATTACGTTTATCCTCATTAATTCATCAGCTTTGTAATTATGCATAGTATTCACGATAATGCTTGATTTACCATCGACGATAAAACGTCCGCCTGCCACATTACCGATAAATACAACGTGGCGGGCAGGTAAATAATTACCCCATACTTTTTACTTTTTATCCAGTAGTATCTTATGATTAAATTTCCCTTCAAAGTTTTTATAATTAAATTAATTTAACGAAGAAAAGGAAACAAAGATGGTCATTTATCACAATCCTCGGTGCAGAAAAAGCTGCGAAGGGGTACAATTTTTACGGGACAATAATATTGAACCCGAAATAGTCGAATATTTGAAAAACCCTTTAACAGAAAAAGAGCTTGCCCTCCTTTCAAAAAAACTGGGATTACGTCCAAAAGAATTTATTCGCCGGAAGGAAAAGGGCTACAAAGACTTGCTACTAAAAGAAAAATTAAATAATGATACAGCACTGTTTTCCGCCATGTCTTCTCATCCAAAATTAATAGAACGACCCATTGTAGTTAATGGAGACAAAGCAGTATTGGGCAGACCTGCTGAAAACATTAAGGTGTTATTATGAAAATCCAAGTTTTTGTTACAGGGGGAACGTTTGATAAAGAGTACGATGAAATCTGTGGAAAACTATATTTCAAAGATACACATACTCGCGAAATGTTGGAGTTGGGGCGTAACAAAGTTGATGTAAATGTCCGCACGTTAATGATGGAAGACAGCCTTGAAATGACGGATGAAGATCGCCACATCATTGTGGCAAACTGCCGAAAAGCAAAGCACGACCGAATCGTCATCACGCATGGAACCGACACAATGACGGTCACAGCTCAATTTATTGCTGGCGCAGATTTGGATAAGACAATCATTTTAACAGGAGCGATGATTCCATACAAGTTTGGAAGTTCTGATGGACTCTTTAATTTAGGAAGTGCACTGGCGTTTGCCCAAACCCTTCCTTCTGGTGTGTATGTAGCCATGAACGGCCGATATTTTAATCACGATGAAGTCGTAAAAAATAAAAAAACAGGGATTTTTGAAGAAAAACAAGCGTAGGCTCGAATAAGTGTTTATCCTTTCCCATTATCAATTTACCATTTTCCATTATTCATTATCCATTTACCATGTATTATTCCTTGCCAATCATTCGGTGAATAGCCTACCTTCCAAACATGGTTAAGAGCACTCTTAAACGATTGTTGCTGATATTGTTCATTTTGTCGCAGTGGGGTTTTGCACAATTCGGACAGGTACATGTCACGTTTGATGACCATCTCCTTCGCGGAAACGACCGTCAGGAAGTGTATCCGCTACTGGAAGAAATCAAACGATACTATGTGAACACAAATTGGGACGAAGAATACAAGGATTTAACTATCCCGCTTCATCTGCAAATTATTTTTGAAGGCACATCGACAAAAGGTGCAGTTAAAACCTATTTAGCTCAAGCGCTATTCTCCAATGGAAACGACCAACGTTACTTTGCAAACGGTGTTCAATTTTTCTATAAATCAGGCAGCGCAATTTATTATGATCCCGTTTTATTTGAACCTCTTCCAAGCTTCCTTGCTTATTATGGCAATTTAATCCTTGCGGGAGAAATGGACACGTATGAGCCACGGGGCGGGACACACATCTATGAAATATGTAGATCCATTGCGATGCGCGGTTCGTCTTCAGATTATCCCAGAGGATGGGGTGACCGATTGACTCTTGCGAACAATTTGAGTTCTAATAACGGGCTTCGTAAAGCAAGGTTTTCGTACTATTTTGCCGCTGATTTATTTCATAATGGGGAAATTGAGGACGCTCTAAGAGAACTACAAACAATGATGAGCGGTTTAGAGGAAGTAAACCAAGTAACTCCCCGGGAACATAATACATTGTACTTTCTAAAAACGCATGCAAAACCCCTTACAGAGATATTAACAATTCTTAACCAAAAAGAAATGTTGCTTGATATGATTTATTTTGATTCAGACAATGAGGGGATTTACCGGTCCGGGTTGGAAACAATATCCCGGTAAGTATTTTTACCAAATAAATAATAGCTTAAAACAACACTCCCTTTATACATTTTATTTAGCACGTGTTTATCCCGTGTCTTTCTTATTGATTTAACAGATTGGCGTTTCAGTACAATTTTATGTGGGTGAAAAATCAGCCATATCTGTGACTTTATAATGGCCGCCATATGTTTCCGGTCCAGTTTAATAAGTGCATAGATGAACGCAAGTCCTTCAAGCGCCAATCGAATAGGAAACATATATAGAGCAATCGGCAAAGAATAGTTTGAGAGAAGCATCAAAAATGAATTTCGGTGATTCAGATAATATTTTTTGGTGGTGTACATCGGTAAAGAAACAGCGTTTTTATGATACACCAAAGAGCGAGGCACCGACCGCACTGAATATCCCATGAGATGGAATCTCCAGCAAAGGTCAATTTCCTCCATGTGCGCAAAGAAAAGCTCATCAAACCCGCCGGATTTTAGTAAGACGTTTTTCCGCACCATCATCGCGGTGCCGGATGCCCAAAAAATATCCGCGTTCGAATCATATTGGGAAGCATCCGTTTCTTGCGTAGAAAAAATCCGTCCGCGTGCAAATGGAAATCCAAACACATCAAGCTCACCGCCCGCACCTCCGGCGTAATCAAATAAATCCCGCTGGAAATAATTAAGTATTTTCGGCTGGACAGCTGCGATGGATGAGTCTGACATCATTGTTTCTACAAGCGGCTCAATCCAACCCTCATCCTGGATTGTGTCATTGTTTAAAAAAATTACATAGTCACCGGAGCAATGAGGAAGTCCACGGTTACATCCACCGGCATATCCATAATTTAATTCATTTTCGACCAGAATAACATCGGGATGATTCTCTTTCATCCATGTTTGGCTACCATCGGTTGAACAATTATCTACAACAATAATTTCAAGGTGAGTGTAAGTGGATTTTCTAAGCGATTGAAGACATTCAGAAAGAATGTCAATCCCATTCCAATGTGGAATGATGACAGAAACGGGAGGTGCGTTTTTGGGTGTTAAAGTGTTCAAGTGTTAGAGTGTTAATGTGTTAGGGTTTCAAGTGTCGGAGTGTTTGTCTGCCTGGAGTATGTGCGCCGTTGTGTGCCGGTGAATGTATTGTGGGGAAAGATGGCTCCATCAATCACACACCCCTTCACCCACTCTCCTCATCTCCTTTTCTCCCCGTCTCCGTTTCCCTCATTCTCCGTCTCATCAAGTTCGCTCAACATCTTTTTTGCCCGCATATCCTCAGGATTTCGTTCTACCCAGGAAGTGAGAACGTCTTTATATGACTCTTCTAAGTCCATCTCTTTATAGATCAATACAAGCGATGATACAATCTCAGTAAAGCTTTTTTTCCACTCATTCCATGATTTTTGTGTAAGTCCGGATTTTTGTAGCCCACGTTTTTTGATCAGGTCTTCTTGGTGTAAATAGGAAGCGTAGAGTATTTCAAAAATTTCCCTCCCTTTATCATAATCCTCTATCTCTTGAACGTAGGTTTGCCCATACCGAATCATTTCACTGACGGATAAATTCTTCCGCGTAGAAATATCATCTAAAATCGATTTAAATCGATCATTGTTTCCGAGTTGACCGTAGAGCATTCCAATTTGAAAATAGAGTTCCCGGGATTCAATCAATATGGTGTGTTCCGGGATATTTTTTGACATTTGATTCAAGGTGGTAAGGGCTTTCGATCTCAATTCATCAACCCGAGCGGGGTCAGAATTCTGTTTTCGATTCTCCCGTTGGAATTGCAAAAAGTAATGCACAGCCAATTGCCAATACGCACTGCGATAGTTTTGTAAAAGGCGAATAATTTGGGGATTATAATACACGTCCTCATTGCCGAGGTTTCTAAAAAGGTAACCGGGTTGGTATTCGCGCGACCAAAATGTTTTCTCCGGATCAGATTTCACCAGAAGTTCAGATTTAGAGGTATATTCACGAGACCATGTTTCATCCGCTAATTCGGTCATGAGGTATTCTTCCATTTTTTCGGAATCAATCATATCAACTTTGTGGCTGTGGACTCTAAAGGTCAACCCCTCCATGGATAAATAATCGTCCAACCCTAATCTGTTTGTCGGAGAAACCGTCACGGCAAAATAGACAGGATATTCCCATTTTGAATCATTTAAAATTCTGAGAATCATCATATCCTGGACTTTTAGTGCACCCCCTCCAAACGTGGGTTTCAGTGTCCATTCAAGATACCCGGCAGTATTTAGCGGGTCATTTTTTACCGGAATTCGAACTGTTTGGGTTTTCCATGGCGTAAGCCCTCGTGTTAAATCATCAATCTGAGGGTCTGTTAAACTGATAAAGCACTCACCGGGCGGGCGGGTATCTCTAAGTTGTTTAATGTACCAAGGTGTATTGAGAAGGCTGAGATTTGCCACCGTTACATCTTTGCGGACGCCTTCGACCTCCTGTAAATACCAAAGCGGAAATGTGTCATTGTCTCCATTGGTAAAAATAATGGCATTCGGTTCACAGGACTGCAACATGTTGTAACTCATGTCCCACGCTACATAATTCCCCGACCGGTTATGATCATGGTAATTAGCTCGAAGCATCACCAGCGGGATAAATAATATTTGAAGCACCAAAGCAGCGGCAGTTAAACGATGTGCCAAGTCTTTCTCGCGGATAGATTTATATAAAGTCTCAAGGATAGCAGACGCCCCCACGCCCACCCATATACTGAAGGCTAAAAAACTACCCACATACGAATAATCACGTTCTCTTGGCTGCGGATTGTCTTGATTAAGATAGAGAACAATCGCCAGACCGGTAAAAAAGAAAAGCGTAAAGACAGAAAAAGCTTCTTTTTTATCTCGTTGAACATGATAAAACATCCCGCCAATCCCGAGGAAAAAGGCTAAAGGCAACCCAAACTGAGTCCAGGCAACACCATCTTCTTTTGCACTGGCTCCAAAGGCGGTTACGCCGGATTCAACAGATGGTCCCCTTCCTGCAAACTGCCAGAGAAAATATCGCCAGTACATTTTTTTCACCTGGTAGTTTAAAAAATAATCCCATTGTTTTGCCGGGTTGAAATATTTGTACTTTTTATTTTGTGAAGATGAATATTCACCATTTTGAGAGGGATAGCCAACCGCTTCATGTTTAGCCGGAAGACCGGGGAATCGTCTTGGGAATTGTCCCACTTGTCCATACTGTTCACGTTCCATATACGAAATCGCTGCGCTGACTGTTTCAGGGTTATTTTCATCGATGACCGGGTTTTGATTTGAGCGAATGAAAATGATGGTGTAGCTTGAGTAACCGATAAAAACAAGAACCATCGATGTTAAAACAACCGACAGAAGTCTGTGCTTATTCAGAACTGCCCAAACCATTAACCCAAAGATGATTAAAACAACACCAACCACACTAAATAATCCGGCAGCCCCTGCCAGTTTAGGCAACCCTTTTATGATCCCATTATGGATGATGAAAAAGGTCAATCCGGTTAACCCCATCAAACCCAAAAATGATTTCCATTCAAATTCTTGTTTTCTGAAATATATGATAAGAGCAATAAATGGGATGGCCAATAAATTTAACAAATGGACACCGATGGCAAGTCCAATCATGTAGGCAATAATGAGAATATAGCGTTCATTGCCGGGGTTTTCAGCACGCTCAGACCAATGTAAAATGAGCCACACGACAATTGCGGTAAAAAAAGTGCTGACCGAGTATACTTCTGCTTCGACGGCATTGAACCAATGACTGTCAGAAAAAGCAAATACCAACGCACCGACCAATGCACCGCCAAAGGCAACCATTGCATCGGAGGACGTGCGGATTCCACCACGCCAATGCGCAACGACTTTAACAATAATGAGATAAAGAAGCACGACGGCGACAGCACTCACTAACGGAGAAATGATATTTACACGATAGGCAATGTCCGGGCTGATAGGAAGGATAGAAAATATCCGGCCGATAATTAAAAACAAGGGACTTCCCGGAGGATGCGGAACCCCAAGCGTATATGCAGTGGCAATAAACTCACCGCAATCCCAAAAGGAGACGGTAGGCGCTAAGGTAAATAGATACACTAAAAACGACACTAAGAATGTGATGCCCGCCAGAATCTGGTTCCACCTAACGTAAGGAAATGTAATCACGAATTTGAATCCTTTTTATCAGTTGTTTTATTATGTTGAGCACCGGCAGATGACGTTTCGTCGTTTTGGTCCGCGGTGCTTTCGTTTTTCTGTTCTTTTAAATAATTCATTTTTAGCTCATGGAGTAGATGACTAACATATGTTTCTTCTTTTTCGGAGAGGTTTCCGTCCATGCGTTTATAAAGCATGTCGAGCATATCAATATTTACGGAGGCTTGAGGAAGGTTTTTTTCTAATTTATTTGTTATCGGGCTCTTTGTTTTACCAAGGGCAACCCAAACACTGTGGACAATGGATGAGATTAGCTGATCAAATAATTGTTCTTCTGTTATTGTTTTGGGTGTTGACATTCCCCACTCTCCGGTTTAGCTTTTGCTGTTTTATACTTGCTGAGTTATTTTGTTCCGATTCAGATAAAATCGTCATGAACCTATTGAAACAGAGCCCACAAATTTAGGTTTATTTTTCTATTCGGTGAAGACAGAGATTTTATTTTATCGCCGATGAATTCGTTACCTTTTTTTTGTCGTATTTTGGTGTGTATTAACGTATAAAAACGGTTATTCTACAGTCAGAACAGCCTCTGTGCGCAAAAACGGAAGTTGAAGAAAAGCGGTGTGAAACTCCCTGGCTTCTTCGCTAAAATGGTCTATAAGTCCGGCAGGAAGATGTTGAGTGCGAAGCAAACGAACATAAGGAACTACAGAGTATGTACCCTGTGGTAACCCCAACGTTAAAGGATTGAAATAGATATCCATAATAAACGAGGAATCATGAACAATTAATTCAGGCTGCGTTAAAAATCCCGATGATTTATAGGCTTTTATTAGTGTGGAATCCGAATTATAAACAAAAAAACCCGTATAATGAACGACGTGATTAGCTGTGTTCTTCAAACATAAAAACCGCACATCTTCATTGGATGAAAGAACAGATCGCAAGGTATCGGTCCCAACGATAGTCGATTCCAACGTAAACAGCTGTTTCAGTACGATAGGAGATTTTAGAGAGCCATCGTTATTTATAGTCGCCTGATCCTCAACAAATATTCCATTGGCAAAAACGATTATCAGGGAATCAAGCATGCAATTTTCAGTGTAAAAATACAGGGAATATTCCCCGGAATAACCTTCTCCTGCACCCTGCCCTGATTCGGATGGTAAATTAAGCCGGAAGTCTCCGTTTGAGTCTGTAACCGTTCCGATATCGAATCCGTCCAGCCACACAAAAACATTTGATTTTGGATTGTCACCGGTATCTAACATGACATTTCCTGTAATTTTTCCGACAGTAATGGGTTTATCATCAAAAAGAGGATTGTATGTGCACCCGTAAATAAGGAGAAGTGCAGCACCAATCGTGAATGTGTTTTTTACGCTCATTAATATCGAACACTTCCTGTTAAATAATAACGACGATCCCGGAATGAAAATCCTGTGAGAATGTTATTATCTTCAAGAAGATTTCGTATGCTGAAATTCATAAGAATATCCAAATCCCAGAGATGAAATTTTCTCCCAAGATTTAAATCTAAATTATTGTAATCCGGAAGTATAATTTCAGAACTCTCACCCGCCTCAGAACGTACCCATCCAACTTGTTCGCTTTCATAAAATATAAATGTTCCTATCGTCCATCCAAATACCGTCCCTGTGACATTCCCGGTTATTTTCAGTTCGGATTTATATGGAAACGCAGCTTTTTCCGGGATGAAATACTTGGATAATCCTGTCGTTATCCGAAAGTTGTTTCGTGAAAAAAGGACGGAAAGCTCAGCCTCGATCCCGGAAAGTTTTGTGTCTGGAATAACATCGTAAAAAGGGATTGGATAGCCTGCCGGATGGAACATCCTTATTTTATTTATATAGCGGTTGTAAAACAAATTTACGGAAGCACGATGGGTTTTTATCTCTGGAATGTTTAGTGCCTGTCCGGAGAGCATGATGCCTAACGCCAGCCCTTTCAGTTTTTCCGGCGTCATAATGGTCAGCGATGCCGTTGTGGAATCTGAGAACGGACGACTAATCTGCTGAAGAATTGAAGGAAAACGAATGGTTGTCCCGTAATTCATAAACATGATCCAAAATAGTTGTCCATTTTCACCTGTAAAATTTGAAGACAAATTCCACGTGAAAGCATCATTCATAAGGTGAGATGTATTTGTTGAGTCAGAACGGTTTAGCGTAGCGGTATCATAGCGAAAACTTAAATGTGCATACGTAGAAGCAGAGGAGTCTGACAGCTTAGAATTTTGCATTTTTATCACAGAGACAATTCCTGCTCGCGCATCGGAGAAGTTAAGATTGCCACCAAAAGTTTCCATGTTTATCTGATTGACTAAACTATCTTGCAGTCCCAAATCGGAAGACTCAAGTTGAATAGATAATATTTGCTCAAAAAGTGGTCGTTTATACCGCGTTTTAATATTTGCTGTAAGTGTTTCATTCTCAATCCCGCGTTTGCGCAATAGTTGATTAAAGATAAGAGACTCATCCTTCACCAGATTCTGCCTTCCCAGAGATACATCTAACCATCTGTTTGACCAATCAACATTCAGCAGCTCATGTGTAGTGCGAATGGTTTCATCTTGTTCAGGATTGTAAAAGGTCGATGATGAAGCAATTCCAAAGAGATTTGTCGTTCCATAATTTTTACTTTCACCGGATAAAAAAGCAAGATGATTAACGCCGGATGTGGAAAGAAAAACATCTGTCTCACTCTCATGAATTACTTTTCGGCTGGTTCCGTATTCCCGAAAGCTGTATGTCCCTGATAGTTTATCATTATGTTGATGCAGGCGACCCCCCCAATCTCCAGAATTATATGTACCTACACGCTGATGCACATGAAGCGTGTGGGTTGATTTACGATTTGGAATAATATTGATGACGCCGGAAACAGCACCGGAACCAAAAAGAGAAGAATGGCTTCCCTTAATAATTTCTATTCGTTCAATATCTTCTAACGGGATGAGAGAGAGATCAAAATTGCCCACATAATTATTTATAAGTTTGATGCCATTAAAGAGAACCAGTGTCTCCTGCCGGCTTCCGCCACGTAACGAAACCCCTTTTTGTCCGCTGATGGATTCATCGACGTGAATACTATGTTCGGTTTTCAATAAATCGCCGGGGTCAATGTAGCCACGCAGTTCAAAAGATGTTTTTTCGATACCGGTAATCGGTTGAAAAAGGTCGCCCTGAAAATGCCGGGAGATTTTTTGTTCTTCCACATGAAGTTCGGTGAGCGGAATTACCCGCGGAACCAAATAAAATTTTTTGTTTCGCGTCAACGATGCAACAGTTAATTCTTTAGAATGAAAACCAATATGGTCAAACACTATGACCGAAAGTGAGTCTTTTGTCAAGATGGAAAAATGTCCCTGTGAATCCGAGACTGTTCCAATATTGGCTCCTTTTAAATAAATATTAACCGAAGAAAGGGGGGTTTCTGTTGTCTTGTTTAGAATAATCCCATCTATATGATGAGATTGAGAAAAAAGAAAGGAAAAAAGAAATAATATTAAAAAATAGAGTTTTTTACGCACGTAGTCAAAACAGCATTAATACGACATCAGCCAATCGTTAATAGTTGTATTAAATTCTTCCGGAGAGTCCAATGGAACTGCGTGTCCACCGTGTTTAATCTTTTTTACCGTGGGATTATTACTCAACTTTTTAATTAGGGTTTCTTTTAGGTTGTAGTCTACGGTTTTATCTTCCATTCCAATCATTACCAAGGTTGGAACCGTTAACTCTTTTAACCTGTTGGCCACCCTCATTTTACCGATAGACCAAATAGAACCGTAATACGCCCAGCGGGGATTATTCCCAATTCTATCTAAAGCACGTTTGCGAAGGTCGGATTGATGTTCATGTGGAAATGTACGTTTAGCGACCATGGGCGCTAGGGTTTTAACACCCAGGTTACGCACAATAAACAATCTGAGATTAAGCTGAAGGTTGAATAATGCTTTCTTGCCTCCTGCAAAAACAGGTGCATTAACAATAGCCAAAGTTTTCACTGTGTTGTGAAAATCTAACGCTGTTTGGAAAGCAACACATCCCCCCATGGATAAACCGACAAAATGTGCGCGGTCGATCTGTAAATGTTCTAACACCTCTTTTACGTCCTTTGCCATCCGCTCCACAGAATAATCTTTTTGATGGGGGCGTGGTTTGTCAGATTGTCCATGCCCGCGAAGATCAATCATTATCACTTTAAAATTGGCTCTAAAATATGCAGATTGTAAACTCCAGTCTTCGACACATGAACCCAACCCATGTAAAAGAACCAGCGGTTCACCCGAACCGGCAATTTGATAATTTATGTTAATATTGTCGCTTGTTTTGATGTAAGGCATGGTTGGAATGTAAGAATATTTTAAAGCTAAAAAGGGATATTATTTTATTTCTTCCCACAAATTAAAAACAATGCCATTTGGGTCTTTCATGTAACAATCATTCCCTTTTCCTTCCCAACGGATGACACACCACCCGTGTTTTACAAGGTGGTGTTTGGCTTTTTCAATATCATCTACAATAAGTTCTAACACAGGGCCGGATACGTCGCTGCTCTCCATCACATACAGATGGCTGTCTCCGGGGGTAAGCTCAACACCGTTGTTAACAGGTTTGGCAGTTAATTCCAGTTCGCGGGTATATGTTTTTAATCCGCTGGAAAGCTCCTTTACGTGGATGGCGACATGACTACTGATTTTGAATTTCATTGAGATTTTTTACTGTGATACTTGTATAAAATCTTTTCCTGTTTGTCTTTTAAAATTAACTGAGCATGTCCCCAATCATAGATTGCAAGAAATAAATTTACACTCATACCAAGCATAAACATTGTACCGTCACGAGGACTTTCGCGAAAAACCTGTACAAGATTACTGGTGGTTATTTCATGCTGTCCAAAGAAAGTAAAATCCACCATAGCTGCTGTGATAAGAGCAACCCCGCCCAATCGATACAAACGAATGGCGTTGGCAGATGAGTCCTCATCAATATAATTGTGATTATACCCGGGATAGATGACGGAGGTAAACAATTCTTTCCACCCTAAATGACGATTTATAGTTGAGAATTCTTCAAACGTCATTGAATCCGGCAGTGCTGGGATTTCACCGGACCGGTTCAATTGGATTTCAAAATCTTGACTAAAGCCAAATGACACGATGAATAGAAGGGAATAGAATATGTTTTTCATTGAAAATCCTTTTTGCTATTTTAGATGTTTTTTTTGATGTTTTTCCATAGAAGAAGTTACGGTTTGATATTGTATGTTTTTATGTTTAAATTCCGACCGACCAGTCAGTCATACTTAGGAGATTATGAGTAAAAAAACAAAAATTATCGAAGCTGCCATCAAAGTTTTTGCAAGAGATGGGTTGGAAAAAGGAAAAGTCGCTGATATTGCCAAAGAAGCCGGAATCGGAAAAGGCACTGTTTACGAATATTTCCGCAGTAAGGATGAAATATTCCAAGCCATTGAAGAATCTGTTTTTTCGGATTTTTATATTGTCTTTGAAGAGCTGAATTCTTCTACCCTTTCTCCAACCAAAAAACTTTCTACTCTTATAGAACAAGGAATGGACATGTTTATGGAAATGGGAGATGTTTTGCTCATCATTATGGAATTATGGGCTCAAGCCGGACGAGGGTATATCCACGGATCTGATCCTTCATTATTTGTGGAGTATTATGATGATTTTCGAAACGGCGTTGAAGCAATTTTGAGTGATGGTGTTCTATCAGGAGAATTCCGTGATATGAACAAAGAAGGTGTTGCCACGCTTCTGCTGGCATTTATGGATGTATTGGTATGGCAGTTTGTTATTCTAAATGATAAGAAAAAATTCAAAAAAGTGAAGTCAGAAGCAATTGAATCCTTCATGAGGGGTATTTTGAAATGAAAACATTTAAGCCACAGAGGGCACAGAGAAAAAACAGAAGATGGATTACGTTGTTTTTTATACCTGTTTTGAGTTTTGGACAAATACCAACCGGGCAAACTGTGATTGACAGCATGACAACCATCATGTCTCCCGAAAACAGTAAAATGACCATACAGCAAACGAACTATTATGATGACAGGAAAACGCGGACGTTTGTTTTGGATATGTATTCCACAAACAAAGGCGACAAAATGATGATACGGTATATCAAGCCCACCAGTGTAAAAGGACAAACATTTTTGCTACTGAATGACGGTGATGATATTTGGACATATTTCCCCAGAACACGCCGTGTACGGAAATTGGCAAGTCACGCCAAGAAAATGAAAGTCCAAGGAGGCGATTTTTCCTTCGATGATTTTTCATCTGAAGGCTCATGGAAAAACGATTATATAACAACCAACACAGGGAGTATAGAAAAGTCCGGTGAACGATGTTGGGTTCTGAAGGCAATAGCAAAAGAAAATGCTGATGTGGATTATCTTGCCGTTATCTTGTATGTACGGAAAGATAATTATTATCCGGTGAGGATTGAATATATGCACGAAAATGGGAATCCTGAAAAGACGCTTGCACTAACAGACATTCAAGATGTTGACGGCTTTCCTACGGCACTGTTAATCACGATGGTAAACCATTTAACCGGGACAAAAACAGTTATGGAAACGATTGAGATATCTTATAATTGGACACCGCCAAATGGATTCTTCAGTGAACGGAATTTGAAAAAATGAAATTGCTCCAGAGCCACAGAGATCACAGAGTATATATAAAATACTATATTTATTTTTCTTTGTGCACTCTCTGGTTTTTTCCACTACACGCTCAAGTAAACATTTTCGGCTATGTAGAAACCGAAGCAGACCAAATACAACTTGGTGAATCCGCCTATAATTTTGGATACGGAAAACTCCGGCTTGATGCGGAATGGCGTCCTTGGGATAATTTGCTCATTGCGGGGAACGTAAATGGCCAGAAATATTTTGGAAAAACCAAATGGAACATTTTTGATTTTATTCCAGAGGCATTGAATTATGGTCAGGGTGAATTAATCTTTTCTCTGCCGGATACTCTGTATTTAGATAACATTTTCACTCGGATTAATTTCCAGTATCTTGATTTAACCATCGGTCGCCAGCCTATTTCTCTTGGTGTGGGTTATGCCTGGAATCCATTAGATGTCTTCAATCGCAAGGATTTGCTGGACCCAACATATGAACAGCCCGGGGTGGATGCGGTCCGATTAGAAATCCCACTGAATAATCGTTCAAGCGTGGATGTTATTATTGCCGACAATGATTCACTGGAAACCGGTACAAAAATGATTCAACTAAAAACGGGAATCGGTAGTTTTGATGTTACCATGAATTTTGCACAGCGATACCATTTATTTCCCTATTGGCGATTTATGGATATCAATGCAACGCATACTGAATCGGAATTTTTCGGCGGATCTTTCGTGGGGCAAATCGGCGAATTTGGGTTATGGTGTGAAGCCTTTTGGTCTTTGGATAATTTAAAAGACTTTAGTGAATTTGTCTTTGGCGTTGATCATACTTTTGATAATGGTGTGTATATTATAACAGAATATTTTCATAACTCTCTTGGGGCGACGAAAGACGAATTGTTTCTTACTCACTATTTGAATACGTTTAGTGGAGAAAGCAAGTCCCTCATGCAGAAATATATTTTTGCAATGACGATGTTTGCCTTCAGTGATTTTATTGCCGGAAGCGTGATGGGATTTGGCAATTTAGATGATAAGAGTTTTACAATTGTCCCCCAAATAGGGTGGAGCATTCTTGAAAACACAACTGTAAGCGTATTCGTCGGGCAATCTTTTGGTGAAAACGATACTGAATTTGGTATTCAAGATAGATCGGGGAGAATAAGAATAAGGGTTTATTTCTAATATGCAACGGAGCGACAGATCAAAAAAGCGCGAATTATACAAAGAGGCTTTTCGAATTAAATCTTCCAGATTACCATATTGGGATTATGGAAGTCCGGGGATGTATTTTGTGACGATATGTACTAACAATATGAAGCCGTGGTTTGGCTATGTTATTGAGGATATAATGCATTTGAATGCTTTGGGACAAATTGTTAAAAAAGAATGGAAAAGATCAGAAGCAATTAGAAAAAATGTAGAATTGGATGAGTGGATCATAATGCCAAATCATTTTCACGGTATTCTTTGGATAAAGGGAGCAACAACAATTGGTAGAGACGTTGCGCGCAACGTCTCTACATCGGAATTTATGTCAAATATTTCCCCGAAAAGGGGATCGCTGTCTACAATAATCCGGTCATTTAAATCTGCCGTCACGAAACATATTCGCAAGAATCACAATCCAAACTTTGCCTGGCAATCCCAGTTTTATGACCATGTAATTCGCAACGAAACAGCACTAGAAAACATTAGAAATTATATTAAAGAAAACCCAAAAAACTGGGAACGCGATAGAAATAACCAAAATTTAGACCCTGGGATATCTTATCAGATTAAAACAAGCAAGAGGATACAACAATGAAAAACATACTCATACTTGGCGGCAGCGGAAATACGGGTGGGAAAATTGCTGAACTGCTTCTAAAAAACACAGAAGTCGATATTACGTTAGCGGCGCGAAATGAAAAGAAACTTCAACAAACAGTAAAAATATTGAATTACCCAAATCGTGTGAGCTGGATTTCAACGGATGCTTCTAACAAGATTTCGTTGGCTGAAGCTTTTACCGGAATGGATATGGTCATTTCCGCAGCTTCGACTGCACAGTTCACAGAAAATGTTGTCAAAGCATGCATTAAAGCTGAATGTGATTATTTAGACGTGCAATATTCAACGGAAAAAGTCCACATACTGAAATCTATGAGGACTAAAATTGAAAAATCTGATTTATGTTTCATCAGCGAAGCAGGATTTCATCCGGGGTTACCATCAGCGTTGGTAAGATATGCCGAGACCCAAATGGACGAATTGGAATCAGCCATCACGGCCGGAGCGATTAGCGCCGACTGGAGTGACGTAACAATGACGGAAGCAACCAAAACAGAGTTCATCAGGGAATTAGGGAACTATGAAATGTTGTTTCTGAAAAAAGGAGAATGGAAAGTGCCGGGATTTTGGTCCATGAAGGATTTCCCAACCATCGATTTTGGAGATCCCGCAGGAAAGAAAATGTGTGTCCCCATGTTTTTTGAAGAATTACGCAATTTACCGAATCAAATCCCATCATTGAAAAACACAGGATTTTACATCGCCGGGTTTGGCTGGTTTGCGGATTATATCGTAATGCCGATCGTGTTATTAATGATGAAATTATTCCCAAACATCATGGCAAAACCAATGGGCAATTTATTTGCTTGGGCATGGAAAACTTCATCTAAACCGCCTTACTACACCATGCTTAAATTAGAAGCACAAGGAAAACACAACAGTAAAAACACTTCCCTTGAAATGGTATTAAGTCATGAAGACGGCTATGCGTTTACAGCTATCCCCGTTGTGGCATGCCTGTTGCAATATTTAGATGGAGCTGCTAATAAACCCGGACTCCATTGGATGGGACAATTGGCAGAACCTGTTCGACTGATGAATGATATGAAAAATATGGGAATTAAAATTAATTGAGCCACAGAGTTCACAGAGAAAAATAATTAAATCAACCTCTGTGTCTTCGTGGAAAATAAGGAGAAAATATGCGCGATAAACTTTTAACCAAATTAGCAGATTGGGCTGTGAATAAGACCCGTCTAATGATGATTGGTGTCATCATTCTGACGATAGTTTTTGGCTATTTATCAGAGCAAATCCAGTATACCACCAAATGGTCGGATATGCTGCCAAAAGGGGACAAGCGCACGGTTGAGTTCGATAGGATACTTGACGAATTTGTTTCTGCATCCAGTATTGTCATTGTGGTTCAGGGGAAAGAAAGTCGGATTAAGGCGTTTGCGGATGATATTGCTCCGAAATTGCTGGGACCCCTTTTCATCGCCGGCAAGGATGCAGAGCCGCAAGTGTACGTTAGTCGTGTGGACTACAAACAAGAAGTGGATTTTATCCGTAATCATGGGTTTATGCTCATGAAAGAATCGGACTTGAAGAACATGAAAAACGTTTTCCAAGATGCAGCGCTTCTTCCACTTTTGACGAATATCAATGACAGTTTTGAAAAGGAATATATTGAAACTGAGGCATCATTGAGTACCCGCGAAAAAGAAGACGGTGCGTATATGTTTCTGGATGGAATCGAAACATGGCTGGGGATGGTGGATCACCACATCAGCGGAGAAAATGTGGATGTGTCTGAAACTCATGCTGCCGTGGATAAACTGTTGACCGGCGACCCGTATTTTATATCCTATGACCGAAAGGCACTCATCTTGAATGTTATTCCCAATTTCAGTATGATGGATATGGAATTGATGATTGACGGGACAGATGCTGTTCAGGAAATGGTGGATGAAATGCTGGAGAAATACCCAGATGTAAGCGCCGGGCTGACCGGCAGTATCCCATTGGGGCATGACGAAATGGTGTACGGAATGGAAGGACTTGAGGTTACATCCATCATCGCATTTATTGCCATCGGCGCATTACTGTTTATTTCATTTCGGATGTGGGTCGCGCCGGTATTGGCGTTGACAAATCTCATCGTCGGAGTAATTTGGGCGGCCGGTGTTTCATCGCTGTTAGTGCCGGTAATTAGTGTTATGTCCATGATGTTTATGGTAGTGCTGATTGGGTTGGGAATTGATTTTTCTATTCATATTATTTCCGGGTTTACCGAAATGCGCGCGCTGGGGCAATCGCTGGATGAATCCATGCGAAACGGACTATTGAAAACGGGGAAAGGCGTGATGACCGGCGCATTGACAACGGCATCTGCATTTCTGGCGCTGATGATTGGCGACTCACGGCTCATGAGCGAAATGGGGTTGCTTACGGGAATTGGCTTACTTGCTATTGCCATAACCACATTTACATTATTGCCCGCTTTGCTTGTTATCCGGGAACGGCGTATGGAAAAACAACTCATAAAAAAAGGTGTATACGAAAAAAGAGAAAGCAAAGATATTTCATTTATAATGCTTGGCAATATGAGCAACGTCTTGAAAGAGAGATTTTCGTTCACGATTCTGGGTGCAGTTGTGCTTACCGGATTATTAACATGGTCAGCATTCAACATCACATTTGATTACAATTTTATGAACATTGAGCCAGAAGGAATTCCCAGCATAACATTGCAAGACACCGTTTTGGATAAGTTCGATTTGAGTATGGATTTTGCCTATTTGGTTGCGGAAGGTTCTGCTGATTCCCGAAGACTTTCTGATAAAGCAAAAACGTATTCTTCCGTGGCTGTGGTGGAAGATCTTTCTCTTTATCTTCCGTCGAAAGAAGAACAGGAAAAACGAATACCGCATATAGAAGAAATTCAATATTTAATTTCAAATGCTCAATCCAAGCCGCTAAAAAACGCAAAAGACATAAACAAGTTTAAGTTGGAAATAGAGCGGTTGGAAATGAACGTTATAGAAATGCAGGTTTTGGCATTTCTTGGGAGGCAGGATAAGGTCGATCAAAAGTGCCGATTACTGGCCGGCGACCCGGATAAAGAACCGGCCGAAACTATTTTTACCCGTCTAAAATCTATTTTGGATTCCCAGGGAGCAACAGTACTTGCCGGGATAAATTCCTTCCAAAATGATTATTCTGATTATTTCAAAAATACTGTGTTGAACATGTCCAATATAAATCCAATCCGTTTGGAAAAACTACCGGAATCAATTTTGGACCGTTACAGCAACCGCGACAGGTCGTTGTTTCTGGTGACGGTTCTCCCCGCTCATAATATCTGGCAGGATGCTAAATTTCTAGATCGTTTTACGGATGACTTGGAAGAAATTAGCACAAGGGCAACCGGATTTCCGCCGGTGTTTAGAGCCTTAATTGACATTATCGGCAGAGATGGCCGCAACGCGGCTTTGCTGACAATTGTCGTTGTGTTTTTCTTGTTGTGGGTGGACTTTCGACATCCCGGGCACGCGCTTATGGCGATGATTCCGCTGGCCGCAGGGATGGCTTGGATGGTTGGCATTATGGCTTTGGTTGGTAAACAATTGGATGTGGTGAACGTCATGGGAATTCCCATGATTTTGGGTATCGGAATTGATGATGGTGTGCATATAGTTCACCGCTGGCGCCGAGAAGGATTTGGTTCAGTAAAGACTGTTTTCTCCAGCACAGGGAAGGCGATTCTTCTTACCTCCCTCACCACCATTTTGGCGTTTGGTTCGCTGGTATTTTCCATCTGGCGCGGATACGGCAGCCTGGGAATTGCGCTGTCCATTGGCGTAACGACATGTTTTTTGACAACGGTGATTATATTGCCGGGAATTATCGGGTGGATTGAAAACAGAAAAGATGAACCACTAATTAACCCTAATACAGTCGCAAGCTCCTTACGGGGCAGGCGCGAATGTACGCAAATAATATGAATGTGATATCTAAAGAACTCATTGCCCCATGTGGAATGAACTGTGCGATTTGCAGTCGGTATCTTGCGTACATCAATAATTTAAAACGAAGTCAATGTGTCGGTTGCCGATTAGGTAATAAGAAATGCTCATATTTATTTGGAAAATGTTCCGGAATTAATCACTCATTAAAAGGCAATGCTTCTGCTGTATTTTGTTATGAATGTGTCCAATATCCATGTCGCGAGATTAATCGCATGGACAATAGATATCAAGAAAATTATCAAATGAGTGTTAAAGAAAATTTATTGGCTATCGAAAAAACAGGTGTCAGAAAATTTACAGATGAGCAATATGAGAAATATAAATGCTCAAGGTGTGGAGGCCTAATCTCAATCCACAATAGAAAATGCTTTAAATGTGATAAAGTAACAAAATTAGTTGAAAAATAAATGGTAAGACATGGGAATACGAACTGAAAAAAAGACAAATATTGAAAAAATTTGGCAAATCAATGTAAAAGCATTTGAAACCGAATTAGAAGCTAATCTTGTAAATACTATTAGAAGTAGCGGGATCTCAAACATTTCATTGGTTTACGAAGAAAACAATGAATTAGTTGGACATATATTCCTTACGCCTGTTAAATTGATTGGGGATACATCTGGATTACGTCTAATGGGTTTGGGACCGATAGCGGTAAAACCAAAAGATCAAAACAAAGGCATTGGGTCATCGCTGGTTAAGGCTGGAATACAGCAGTGTTTAAACAAAGGTTATGACGCAATTGTTGTTCTGGGACATCCAAATTATTATCCAAAGTTCGGTTTTGTGCCTTCGGTCAGATATGGTATAAAATCCGAATATGAGGTGCCTGAAGAGGTATTTATGGTTTTGGAACTCAAAGAAAACGCATTAAAAGGAAAAAAAGGAATAGTGAAGTATCATAAAGCGTTTGACTGTGACGGGAAATAAGTGAAAAACAAACAAATGATCTGTGCAAATTAAACCATGATAAAGAAATTCAAATATTTAATGCCGTTATTAAGTATTCTTTTTGCAAACTCTTCGACGACTGAATTCAGCGGGATGGCTTCCGGATTTTGGCATATAACCGACAATCAAGATAATGTAAATGTAAGATATATTCCACAACTTGAAACCATGTTCTCTTCAAATTTTGATGCCGAATTATCGGGGAATGTCTTTACAGAAATTGGTGACACATTATTTATCAAACCTTACCGCGGATGGGTTAGATATCGTTCAGCTCAAGTTGAAATCCGCCTTGGATTACAGAAAATCAATTTCGGGGCCGCAAGGATTCTCCGTTCACTTTCATGGTTTGATCAACTGGACCCGAAAGATCCGCTTCAATTTACCGATGGCGTGTACGCACTTCGTATGCAATATTACTTTTCAAACAATGCCAATGTCTGGCTGTGGGGACTTTACGGAAACGGCAATCCAAAAGGTTGGGAGATGTTCGGCACGAAAGAAAGCACACCTGAATTCGGTGGGAGATTTCAATATCCGTTCGGGAATGCAGAATTGGCGGTAACAGCACATCATCGGACAATTCAATTTGACGGCATTGCTGAAAACAGAATCGCCCTGGATGGATTTTGGGATGCAGGTGTAGGGTTGTGGCTTGAATCGGTAGTGATTCAAACTGACTATGAAGAAAACAAAATGGATTGTCAGTCGTTTTTTACGCTGGGAACCGATTATACTTTTCCGGTCGGCAATGGAATAACAGCAACCGCAGAATATTTAACCACATCCATCGGTGAACAACCATTTGATGGCCAATCAAAAAGCGATATCACCGCTGTTTCGGTTTCATACCTGTTTGGAATGATGGACAGGTTATTGTATTTCAGTTATTATAGTTGGGATACGGATACACCATTTCATTATATCAGCTGGCAGCGGACTTATAATCGCTTGATTTTTCAGTTGAGCGCGTATTGGTCTCCGGGGGTAAATTCACCATCTTACACAGGTAAAGATAACCGGGCATTGGGTACAAACGGACTTCAATTCATGGTCATATTCAATCATTGAGGAAATACGTAATGAAGAGTCGACTTTATTTTTTTGACAATTTTAGAACCTTTCTTGTTTTTCTTGTGGTCTTATTTCATGCGCAGTTTGTTTATGTTCAATCGTTAGAAACTATTTGGATCGTAAGCGACCCGGTTAAGAATGATGCCATCGGTCTGATCGGGATGTATATTGACCTTTTTGTGATGTATGGTTTGTTTTTTGTTTCCGGTTACTTTATCCCTGCATCGTTAAAAGAAAAATCGGTGTTGGCGTTTGTTGTGTCAAAATTCAAGCGAATAATACTCCCGTGGTTCATTGCAGTTCTGACCCTAATCCCGGCCTATAAAGCGATCAATTTGTTCTCCAGAGGATTGCCCCAAGAAAAGTGGTTTACTTATTTCCATTGGTTTCGGAGAGTTGATGGAAATCCGTATCTGTTTTCTGACAATTTGAGTCAAAACTGGTTATGGTTTTTGCCGGTTTTGTTTTTATTTCAAATTGCATATTTTGGACTTTCACGATTAAAAATCCCACCAATTAGAATGTCCGTAAAAACTGGTGTGTTGGTTGTCTTTATCGGGGGACTTTTATATAGTCTGTTGATTTCAACACTGAATCTCACCGGATGGCATGATTCGATATTGCTTCATTTTCAAAGGGAACGTTTTTTAGTTTACTTTTTTGTGTTTCTGTTGGGAGCTCTGTGCTGCAAAAACGATGTATTCAATACAGAAAAACGAAACAAAAAATTTGTTATTATCGTAAATATTGTGCTAGCAATCCTTCTGGGAATATATACCGCAACAGCCCTGAATTTGTTTTTTAATATGGCGACTCCGGACAGAAATTTCTTTTTCATTTCTGAAATTGCCGATTTAGTCCTCTATTACGCATCACAACTATTGAGCATGTTAAGTTTCATTTACATTTTGATGGACCTGTTTAGATTCAAGTTCAATAAAACAAGCGCTTTATTAAAGCACTTAAGCCAAAATTCATATTCGGTTTATATTATTCACCTGATCGTTTTAGGGATTATCGGATTAGGGATGCTTAATGTGCATTTACCGGTTTTTGTTAAATATCTTCTCCTCACGGTTTTAACATTTATAGTATCAAATATTTTAGCATATTTGTATAAAAAGTATTCACGAAAATTATTAATAATTGGAAGGCCTGAAAAGGACTGAACATGAAAAACACAGCATTGATTCACATCACCGATTTATTAAAAACCTTCCCCATGGGGAAAAGAGAGTTTACGGCTTTGAAGGATATAAATCTCACATTTTCAGCCGGTGAATTCGCAGGGATTGTCGGTCCCAGCGGTTCAGGGAAAACCACGCTGTTAAATATAATCGGCACGTTGGACGCTCCCACAAAAGGAGATACCCTGGTCATTGGGCATTCGGTGGGTGATCTTAATTCCAAAGATGCAGCTGATTTACGGAACAAACATCTGGGTTTTATTTTTCAAACGTATAATTTGTTACAGGTTTATACCGTTTTTGAAAACGTAGAATTACCCTTGCTGCTATTGAAGATTCCGTCAGAAAAAAGGAAAGAAATGGTGCTGCAATCTTTAGAATGGGTAGGGTTAACCGATAAGATAAAATCCCGCCCAGCCCAATTATCCGGAGGAGAATGCCAGAGGGTATCTATCGCCCGGGCGATGGTAAAATCCCCACAAATTGTTTTAGCGGATGAACCAACGGCAAACCTTGACGCCAAGAATTCCCACAACATTCTACAAACCATGGAAAAGCTGAATCGTGAATTAAACACCACCTTCATTTTTGCAACGCACGATGAGAAAGTTATTCAATATTTGCATAGAAAAATCAGCTTGGAAGATGGGCAAGTGATAAACGATGAAACGATTAAAGGGTAAGAATAAGGATTAGGAAAGAATCGCCATGTTATTAGCAATAAAATTAGCATATCGAAATCTTGTGGGAGCGAAATTACGCACGTGGCTGAATGTGTTTGTTTTGTCTCTTTCCTTTGTGGTCATTATTTGGCAAAAGGGAATTCTGAACGGTTGGGATCAACAGGCAAGGCGCGATACGATCAACTGGGAAATCGGCGGCGGGCAATACTGGCAGGAAAATTATGATCCATATGACCCGTTTGCATTGGAGGATAGTCACGCCCGATTATCTGTTGCCACAGAACGGGCAGTTGCAGAAGGAAAACTCACGCCGATCCTTATTTCTCAAGCAACCATGTATCCGGAAGGACGGATTCAGAACATCTTGCTGAAAGGCATTGACCCAAATCAGAAAATCATAGAATTGCCCTCATGGGAATTGATTTCGGAGAACGGAGACATCCCTGCAATGATTGGAAAGCGGAATGCCAAAAACAATCATCTGAAAATGGGCGATTATGTTACTATTCGCTGGCGTGATGCCAACGGAACGTTCGATGCTGTCGAAGTCAGGATTGTCCACATCTTCAAAACCAATGTAGCAACACTGGATATGGGCGTGTTGTGGATTCCGTTGAAACAGCATCAGAAAATGACGCAGATGGACGGTGAAGCAACCATTCTGGTCACGGCTCAAGAAACCGGTTTTGACGGGTCGATGGTTGGTTGGGATTATAAAGATCATTATTTCCTGCTATCCGAAATTCGGGAAATGATTGAAATGAAATCTATTGGCGGTTACGTCATGTTTGTCATTTTGATGTCATTGGCCATGCTGGCAATTTTTGATACGCAAGTATTGTCAATTTTTCGACGCCAGAAGGAAATTGGTACTCACATTGCATTGGGTATGACACAGAAGCAAGTCATCGCATTGTTTACGATTGAAGGTGCCGCACATTCGGTATTGGCAGCAATATTGGCTGGGATTTATGGGTTTCCGATATTAGCCTATCAGGCATCTGTCGGCTGGACTATGCCTGGATCAACCGATGATTTTGGCATGACCATCGCCGAAACAATTTATCCGGCATACAGTATCGGACTTGTATTTGGTACGACTCTGATTGTTTTGATTACGACTACGATTGTTAGCTATTTCCCAACCCGTCGTATTTCTAAGATGAAACCTACCGATGCCATCAGAGGGAAAATCCAATGATATTTCTATTTTTATTACCCCCATTGTCTCCCTATTACAGGGGGATTAATCGGATTTTATACATGAATAATATTAGCAACGACCGATTGATTTCCCCCGTCATAGGGGAAATACAAAGGGGTCAACAAATTTATGTTAATTAACAATACAGTTGACTAGGGTAATAATGATAAAATTTTTAATAGACGGATTACTTCGGGATCGCCAGCGTAGTTTTTTCCCTATTATGATTGTGACAATCGGCGTTTGGATTACCGTTTTCTTTCATGCCTATATTCAAGGCGTTTTCGGTGATTTGATTGATTCCACAGCACGATTTTCTACCGGTCATGTTAAAGTGATGAGCCGGGCGTATGCCGAAAATGCGGATCAGAAACCCAATGATTTGGCTTTGGTAGGTGTGAATAAAATCACAGCGGATCTTCAACAACAGTCTCCGGATATGACATGGGTGAAACGAATTCAATTTGGCGGTTTGCTTGATATCCCTGATGAAAAGGGCGAAACGCGTTCCCAGGGACCCGTATTCGGAATGGGTGTTGATTTGCTATCATCAGGGAGCAAAGAAAGTGAAATACTGAATATTGAAAAAGCAGTGATTAATGGACGGATGCCGCATACCCCCGGCGAAATTCTGATAAGCGACCAATTAGCACAAAAGTTGGGGGTGTCCTTGGGAGAATCGGCCACGCTGCTCACGTCCACGATGTACGGCAGTATGGCGATGTACAATTTTACGGTTGTGGGGACCATCCGTTTTGGAATGACGGTCATGGATCGCGGCGCTATGATTGCGGATATTACTGATATTCAACACGCTTTGGATATGGAAGATGCGTGTGGTGAAATTTTGGGGTATTTTGAAAACAGGATTTATCATGATGAAAATGCGGCTGTTATTGTAAACCGATTTAACACAGATTATTCGGAGGTTGAAGATGAATTTGCGCCTGTCATGGGAAAGTTGTTAGAGTTAAGCAATTTATCTGATTACCTGAAAATGGGTGAAAATTTTTCCGGAATTCTAATCACTGTTTTCGTGTTAATCATGTCCATCGTTTTATGGAATGTGGGGCTTCTTGGCGGATTGCGACGGTATGGAGAAGTGGGGCTTCGGCTTGCCATCGGTGAACATAAAGGGCATGTGTATCGCTCTATGATTTATGAATCTGTTTTGGTGGGAGCAGCGGGGTCTGTTTTTGGAACGGCGCTTGGGTTGACTTCGGCTTATTGGCTTCAAGTTCACGGACTTGATATTAGCGGGTTAATGAAAAATATTAACATGATGTTTCCTGCTGTGTTGCGTGCAGAAATTTCCGCCGAAACATATTATATCGGATTCATTCCCGGATTGATGTCTACTGTGTTGGGTACAGCGTTATCGGGAATCGGAATTTATAAACGCCAAACCGCACAGTTGTTTAAGGAATTGGAAGTGTAAGTATTGTAACCGCTAATGAACGCAAATTTCCCCAGCAACATACACGAGGTGTAAACACGCTAATAAAAAAACAATCACAAAAGATTGGATAATTAAGGATTATAATTATGAAAAATACCATTATTGGATTGATAATGATATTACCTGTTATCGCATGGAGTCAGGATCCCTCCGCTTCCGAAATCCTGCAAAAGATCGATGAAAACACTATTGCAGGAAATCGTACAGCTACGACAACTATGATCATCCACGGCAGACGAAGCGACCGCACCATGACGATGAATTCGTGGATTGAAGGGTCGGATAAATCCTTCAGTGAATATTTAGCACCTGCGCGAGAAAAAGGCACCAAAATGTTGAAACTGGGTGACCAATTGTGGATGTATTCACCGCAGTCAGATCGCATTATCCGTATTGCCGGACACATGCTACGGCAATCCATGATGGGATCGGATTTTTCCTACGAAGATATGATGGAAGACCATAGCATTTCCGAAACATATACTGCCGATATTTTAGGCTCTGAATTCTTTTCAGAGCGGGATTGCTGGGTCATAAGACTCACAACCAAAGTGGATGATACGGCGTATCACTCCCGAAAATTTTGGGTAGATAAAAAACGATTGCTGGCGCTGAAAGAAGACCGTTTCGCCAAAAGCGGCAAATTGCTGAAGACTGCTGAAATTATTGAAGTTTTCAAGGTTGATGACCGCTGGTATCCGAAACACATGATATTCAAAGATGCGCTATCAAAAACCAAAGGTACGGAATTGATTATTGATAAAATTGAGTTTGATACGGAAATCCCGGCTCATGTTTTTTCTAAATCATCATTAAGGAAGTGATGAAGAAGAGGTGAAATGGAGAGGGGGAGCAGAGGAGAAAGGGAGTCCAATCACACTAACTCACCAAAGGCGGTCCCGTCTGCGTCGGGCAGGCAAGCACTCTAACACATTAACACCCTAATACTCTATCACTCTATCATCTTGGATTAATACCAAATCCCGCATTACATTCTACCAATGAAGAACGTTCAAAAAATCCTTTTCCCGGCGCTGTTTATTTGTGGGTTTACATTCGGACAGACAAAAATACCTGATTTTATACTTTCATATTCCATCAATCCGCAGGTTCAATATATAAATCACATCAGCTCAGATGCTGATTCGTTTTATACCAATTTCCGCGATATTGATGATTATCTGCATGATTCAAAAAGGCGTCCGTTGGTGAAAGTGTATCTTGAAAAACAGTATCAAAACGGTTGGAGTATTGCTACCGAACTTGGTGTGCGTCTCAGTTGGCTAAAAATGGAAGAGACTCTTAGAACACCGGAACGAGTAAAGGACATCAATTACCATTTTAACCGTCGTGGGTTCATTCAAAAAGAAGGAAATAATTACCGTGTCAAATTTGGGCGGGATTATTTGGTCTGGGACGCCGACAGAACCGGAACAATTTTATCCGACAATATGCCGCCATTGGACTATCTGAGGTTTGATATATGGGGCGATCGTTGGAATTATCACAGTTTTATCATCGATGCTGACACCCGCGAGGTGATTCCGAATGCCGATGGTTATGAAAAAAACATTGTCGGGCATCGGGTGGAATTTACCATTGGCAATCACTGGAAGCTCATTGCCGGAGAAGTGGTTTCAATTTCGCGGCGCTTGACTCTGGCGGAACTAAATCCGTTTTTGTTACTGTATCATAATCGCGAACCGGCTGCATCAACGCACAACGTTATAACGATGGTTGGTGTGCAAAAGCAATTACTGAACGGCGCAACGATTTTTGCCCAGCTGGATATTGATGAAATGGACACCGATAAAATCGATTTGGAGTGGCGCAAGGATGTAAACACCACCCGGCCCTTTGTCCATGGATTTCAAACAGGATTCACATCGAAAATGTTCAGCGCGGTGTACACGCAAACATCTCCGCATTTGTACCAACATTACTCCGACAATAATGCCAATTTTGTATTGGTGTACAGCCGCCCAATGGACGGAAAGAAATATTTCAGTCGTTTTATGGGGTATCCGCTTGGAGGCGGTGTTAAGTCATTTGAATTGATTGCCGGGGAAAAATATAGCAAGTCCATTCAATACCGTTGGGTTGAGCAAGTCCCAAATGCCTTTTTTATCGATGATTCAATTGGTGGAATCAACACGCGCAACCGGTTTGTTTTTGAATGGGAAAAGTCGTTAAAATATAATCTATTATTATTTACAAATGTAGTGTTAGAGCATCACAGCAATTATCGATTTAACGGAAATGAACGAATCGTTACAGAGGCTTTAATCGGTGTTGCATGGGGTTGGAGAAATGGAGATGGGGAGAGTAGGTGATTGATAGGCATCATCACTCGCAATACATTAACCCGTACACTACAGCACACGAACACTTTAACACTCTAACACCTTCACACTTTACAAACCAATGAAAGTCACACACCTTGATATTAAAGGCATGCACTGTGTCGGCTGCAGTTCCGCTGTTGAAAAAGCATTGAATCAAATGGATAATGTAGAATCTGCTGTTGTAAACCTAACATTAGAAAAAGCGACTGTTGCCGGGGAAGTTGATCCAACCACACTGATTGATGCTGTTAAAAACGCCGGATATGACGCTGAGGTTTTGGAAGAAGAAGCCACAATCAAGTCAGGGGAGAAAAAAACCGAAGAGCTGGAAACACAGTACGCCGTTGCAAAGAAACAAATGACAATAGCCTGGTGGCTGACCATTCCGGTTATGATTTGGATGATCCCTGAAATGGTCTTTGGTGTAATGTGGCCGTCAGCATTAATTTTTCATGCTGGCATGGTGGTATTAAGCGGGGTGGTATTATTTGGCGTAGGAAGAGACACATTAAAAAGCGCCTGGAAATCCGCACGGCATCGCACACCTAACATGGATGTGCTGATTGCCCTTGGTTCTTTATCCGCCTGGGGAACCGGGTTGGTAAAATTATTGGCATTTACGGGTGTTGTTCCGCACATGGCATCTTTTGCGGGAATTGCAGGGATGATCGTGGCGTTTCATTTAACCGGGAGATATATCGAATCCAAAGCCCGCGGAAAAGCTTCGGCAGCCATCCGAAAACTGATGACGCTTGGAGCAAAAAATGCTATTGTGTTAACATCAGACGGTACAGAAAAACAGATTTCAATTCAGGAACTTCGGGTTGGTGATATCATGGTTGTGCGTGCCAGTGAAAAAATACCGACAGACGGAGAGATTGTCCGAGGAAATGCCTCCGTTAATGAGTCTCTTGCGACCGGTGAATCGATGCCGGTGGAAAAATCAACGGGGGACCACGTTCTTGGTGCGACAATCAACTTAGACAGTACATTGCAGATTAAAGCAACGAAAATTGGCAAGGAGACGTTTTTAGCACAGGTCATCAAATTGGTAGAATCCGCACAAACGACGAAAGTTCCCATTCAAGTGTTCGCTGACCGCATGACCGCAAGATTCGTTCCGGTGGTTTTAGTCTTAGCATTATTAACATTTTTTGTCTGGATATTCTTTCCGAACACATTTGTTGGAGTCGCAACCATCTTTGGGAAATGGTTGCCTTGGGTGAATGTGTCTTTATCTCCATGGGCATTGGCATTTTACGCAGCAATTGCGGTGTTAGTAATCGCCTGTCCTTGTGCCCTTGGATTAGCCACTCCCACGGCACTCATGGTCGGTAGCGGCAAAGGCGCAGAAAACGGAATCCTGATTCGCGATGGTGCTGCCATTCAGCGGATGAACGATGTTACAACCGTCGTGTTGGATAAAACCGGAACACTGACAAAAGGTGAACCGGAAGTTGCTGAGATTCTTCGTTTGGGAGATATTACAGAAGCAGAGATATTGAGATTAGCAGCATCTCTGGAAAAAGAATCAACTCACCCGTTGGCAAAAGCAATTGTCGAAAAAGCCAATGTCAGCAAAACCGAATCAGTGAAAGCTAATGATATACGAGTTAAAGCAGGCAAAGGGGTCTCCGGAACGGTGGATGGGAAGAGTATCAAAATAGGAACAGCAGATTTTACCGGAATGGACGAACAAGAATTTAATGAGAAAACACCAGTATATATGTCCGTTGACGGTAAGCCGGTAGCAATTTTTTTATTAACAGACGCAATAAAACACGGCGTGTCTGACGTGATACATTCTTTAAAATCAAAAGGACTTAAAATTCTACTGGTTACCGGAGACAGAGAAAAAACAGCAAAATCAATGGCGGATATGTTGGGGATAGATGACTATAGATTTCAAGTACTCCCCGGCGAAAAAGCAGAAATTGTGAAAGAATTACAAACATCCGGAGAGGTGGTTGCGATGGTGGGCGACGGAATCAATGATGCCCCCGCTTTAGCACAGGCGGATGTCGGCATTGCCTTAAGTACCGGGACCGACATCGCCATGGAGTCCGGAGAAATCATTCTCACCGGTTCGGACTTACAGGGTGTGGTAAAGTCCTTTAATTTATCCCGGGCAGTCTTTAAAAAGATTAAACAAAATCTTTTTTGGGCATTCTTTTATAATATAATTGCAATTCCGATGGCAGTCATGGGGTTGCTGCATCCTGTCATTGCCGAAGCGGCGATGGCGCTTTCTTCCATTAACGTCGTCGGGAATTCAAATAGATTGAAGAAAATATCTCTGCGATAAAAAGTTAGTAAAACACCAAGAACTGGACTGGTATATCTTAATATTACTTATTTTCCGAGAATAAAAAAAACTATTGACAGTCATAAAACGAAAAACTTAGCTTGTCGGGTGCAAAGAAGTCCATATTCCTTAAGGACGGGGGGGGTTTGCATCTAAATCCAAGAGGAGGTACAAACGTTTCTGAAAATGAAAAAAACACTTTATCAATCTAACATGGAGGATACAATGAGAAAGTTGACCACCTTAGTCGCTGTTGTTATACTGTCAAGTATGGTAATGGCGCAGACGACAGGTAAAATCTCAGGTCACGTGACCACAGAAGATGGCTCACCTCTAACGGGCGCAAATGTTGTGGTTCTTGGAACTGCATCAGGTGCTGCGACGAATAGCGATGGTTCATTCGTTATTCTGAACGTCCCGATAGGTGTACGCTCGGTGAAAGTCGATTATATCGGCTACGCCAGTGTAACGATGTCTAATGTGGACGTAAAAGGAGGCTTGACCGTTCGTCTGAATTTTGCACTGGCATCCAGTGCAATCGCAGGTGAAGAGGTTCTTATCATTGGTGAGAAAAGACTGGTTGAACCCAGTGCAACCAATTCGGTAAGAACAGTCGGAGCTGAAGATATTCAAAACGCCGCATCCCGAAGCGTAACAGGGATGCTGGATTTACAACCCGGTGTTGTAATCCAAAATGGTGAACTGCATATTCGCGGAAGTCGTGAAGAAGAAGTTGCCTATACCCTGGACGGCGCAGACATTAAAGACCCTATTAACAGTGGTCGTCTTGTCTCTGCTATCCCGGAGGCTCTTTCTGAAATCGCAGTTGAAGCCGGCGGGTATGGCGCAGATATCGGGGGTGCAAACTCCGGAGTGATTCGCCAAACTATGCGGACAGGCGGCAACAAATTTGCCGGGACTGCCCGTTATGAAACCGGCGATTTCGGATATAAGGATATGACCGCAACCGTTGGCGGACCTGCAGGCCCGATTAAATACTTCGTCGCTGTTCGAAATCAGCATGAAGATGATTGGGACCCGACATTCTATGATGGCTTCACCATCGCAGAGGGAGAAATACTCCCAAGTTATGAGTCCGGAGTTACAGCAGATGGAGATTCTATCTCTGTTGCTTTCGATCCGGATGCCGGAATTAACAGCCGTTGGAGCGACGACTTAAGCGTAAATGCAACCGCGCTTATGGACCTTGGAGGAAATCTGAACGTACGGTTTTCTTTGGTCAGTGATCAATCCAACTGGATGTCAAATTCCGTTCCGATTTACAATATGTTCAATGAAGAACGCCTCCCGGAAAGGACAAAGAATCAGCTTGTCCTGGGAACTCGGGTAAATTACTTCCTGAATCCACACTTCCTGATTACAGGCGGATTCAGTCAGCTTACACGCGAGTATGAATCTTTCGATCACCTGTTTGGTTCACCGAGTGATTTTGGTGATGTGCTTGCATGGGGCGATTCTGCTTCAGTTGCAGCTAAAACAGATGCTTCGTATTGGAAGAATGCTTACACGTCTCCCACCGATTACTATGTGGGAAATTTTGCGTTTAAGCGTCCCGGTGACATTACCACAGGATGGTCCAAATCTTATCGGAAGTCATTTAACTTCGATATTGGAGCAACCATTCAAAGTGGTGATCATGAAATGAAAGCCGGTTTTGAGCGGAAAGATTATACATATCGTACATATTATATCAGTACGAGTGCGATTGGGACCATCAACCGTAAAATATTTGATGGCGACTATACACGAGAAGAAGCAGCCAGCGGTGATAATGCAGATGCAACGACAGACTTGAGTCTGTCTAACCGCCGTGGAAATATCGGCTATGATGATTACGGCAATGAAGTAGATGAAGACTGGAATGGTCCTCGTCAACCTTGGCAGCAGTCTTTTTATGTAAACGACAAATACGAAAGTGATGACCTGGTCGTCAATTTCGGTATTCGTGTAGACCAGTTCAATATGGACGATTGGAAAATGAAGGATTCGTCAAATCCGGGATGGGATGAGACAGATCAAACCATCGTAGAAGAAGAGTTTTTACCGTCTGACACGAAAACTGTCATTCAGCCACGCTTGGGACTTGCGTTCCCCGTTTCTGATAAAACAGTTTTCCATCTTCAGTATGGTAAATATGCTCAGATGCCGGAACTGGACCTTCCGTATGCTTCAACCAGATATATTCACCTCGTATGGGGTGGTCAGAATTATACTCCTGACCCCATGGGATTTGATCTTGACCCGATTGAAACAACTCAGTACGAAATCGGTTTGAGTTTCCAAATCCTGGATGATGCAGCTCTGGATGTAACCGCATTTGCAAAGAACACAACAGGCCAAATCGTAATCTCTAAGAACAGAGACGTTGAATCGAACAATACCTATGGTGTCGATCCGGATGCTCTGTACTATGAGAACGGAGATTTCTCCACGATTAACGGTGTTGAGCTAACCTTGCGGACACGCAGAATCAACCGCCTTCAGGCATTTGCTTCTTATACATGGCAGGATGCACGCGGCGTAAACTCTGATCCTAACACCGGTGCAGGAAATTTAGTGCAGGAAGCCTTAGCGGCTCCTCCGGCAATGATTATGCCGCTGTACTACGAAAACACACACCGCGGAGCGATTGCGCTTGATTATCGCTTTGGCGATAAAGACGGCGGGTTTTTACTCTCCAATCTTGGTGTGAATTTCCAGTACAAGTTTAACAGCGGACACCCCTACACATTGAGTGATGGCGGGATGGGTCAGCGCGCAGCGGATACCGGAGCACTCTTGTATGATGCCCGTTCACGCGAACCGCAGGAACCGATTGGTAAATCTACCACACCATGGAATCAGTTAGCCAATTTAAAGATTGACAAAACACTGAAACTTGGTGGATTCGGAGTAACAATGTTTGCTTACATTGAAAATGTGTTTAACACTAAGAATGTAATCAATGTATACAGTCGTTCAGGGAATGCGTATGATGACGGCTTCCTGACCGACCCGGCACTCAGTTCCGAAATCGTTGCGGCACAGGGAGACCTTTATGTCGACCTTTACGAAAATGTGAACCTCGCAAATCGTCAACACTATATGACAGATTTTGCTCAGGACCTTTTCGGTACACCCCGCACGGTACGGTTCGGCGCAAGCGTAAACTTTTAACCGTTAACTAAAAATGGAAAAAGGAAAGTCAATGAAGATTCAAATAAAAAAATATATGATAACGGTTGGAGGTGTGCTTCTGGTTGGTCTTTTGTTTGGACGTGGGACAGATGTTGTTCCGTCCAATGCAAAGGTCATGGATGAATTAACCATGCCGACCCAGTCCGTTATTAATATCAATAACATGGCTTACTGGATGAAAAAGAGTTCTGCAGGAACCACATCCGGAAGCCCGAATGGAACTCAGGCAGACTACCCAATTGGTACCGGCGGACTCATTTATGAGGACGGTATGCTGTGGGGTGTGAAAGTCTCTGACGGAAATTCTCAAAGTCCTCGTGTGGGTGGAACTACCTACTATAGTGGACTAAAAGCAGGTAGAGTAATCTACGACGATGATGAAAATGTTGTTGGAGCTACAGATCCGTCACTCCATCACGTATGGAGAGTACGAACCGATTACAAAACCGTAAATCTATCCCTAGACGCAGGTAATTTCTTAATGGAATCAGACCCGTCTGAGGCTCAAATACAAGGCGTGTATGACCAGTATGAATATGACTGGAATAACTGGCCTGTCGCATGGGGTGCACCTTACGATGATGTCGATGGTGACGGTGTGTACACTCCAGGTACATGGGATGCAGAAAACCTTGAGTGGGTTGGAGATATCCCGGGATACCCCGGTGCTTCACAAACCCTTTGGGTTGTCGCTAATGATATCCCTCAGGTTGTAAACGAAGACGGAACACCTGTCCTTGACGACGATGGAGCCCCCGTTGTTCAAAACACAGCTCCAAACGTATACGGTGCCGACCCTGTAGGAATTGAACTACAGGTTACCATGTGGGCATACAAGTTTGCAGCCGATAACCCGCTTGGAAACATCGTATTCAAACGAGCCAGAATGAAATACACAGGCCTTGTTGCCGGGTATAATGATTTTGACCCTGCCGTTGCCAGCCTAAATACCGTGTATTTTACCCAATGGTCAGACCCTGACCTTGGAACATATACGGATGATTATGTCGGCTGTGATGTTGATCTATCCTTCGGATATGTTTACAACGGAAACACTCTTGACGGAGTGTTTAACGGTATTTACCAACTACCGGTTCCTTCCGGCGGATATGATTTCTTGCAGGGGCCCGAAGTTGATGGTGAGTATATGCCCATGACCTCTTTCACCTATTTTGGTGCAGGTTCTTCCATCAGTGACCCGGATTTATCCGATTATAACGGAACACTCCAGTTCTTTAATTTGATGGAAGGTTTTCTACCAAGACCGGAATATCCGGTTCAAACCCCTTGGACGGACTTAGCCACCGGTGAAGTAACAAAATTCGTCTTGTCGGGCGATCCTGTTTCGGGTGCCGGATGGGTTGACGGTGTTCAGTTACCTCCGGGTGACAGAAGACTTGTGATGGCAAGTGGCCCGTTCGCAATGGCTTTAGGTGAGCAACAAGATGTTGTTCTTGCTCTTATAGGCGGAATTGGTGCAGACGCGGTTTCGTCAGTTACTGTAGCTAAATTTAATGACAAATCCGCTCAGTATGCTTATGACAATGCGTTTGATTTGCCGTCTCCGCCAACCACCCCGGATGTTGTCGCATTTGAAATGGACCAAGAGATTAGTCTTGATTGGGGAGCTGCAACATCTACTGTCAATTCAACCGAGCTTACTGTAACAAAAGGATTTGAGTTTGAAGGATACAATGTGTACCAGATTCCAAGTCCAACGTCCCCGCTTTCTGAGGGAGTTCGTATAGCTACGTTTGATAAAATAAACCTGACAAAAGCTGTTTTTGATATGGGAGTTGATCCTACATCAGGATATGTACTACGTCAGGTAAAGCAGTATGGAACTGATTCAGGCATTCAAAGGTTTTATCAAACCGACTATGACGAGTTACGTAAACGACCAATGTCAAATGGTATAACCTATCATTATGCTGTTACAGCTTACAGTTTCAATCCGACAGCCGTGATAGATGTAGATCCGTTTGTAACGTTGGAATCAACACCGGCGATTGTTTCAGTTACGCCACACTCGGAAAACCCGGGTGTTGACCTACTGTCACTAACTAGCGGTGATATTGCAACAACGCATGAAGGAACCGCAGGTGGTAATGTATCTGTAACGATCACCAACCCTGCTGAACTTACCGGAGATGACTACGAAGTCAACTTCGACCTACAACACTACTACATGGATGTTGATGGTTTTTGGAAGTTCACAGACTACCCGGATTCAGTCGGAACAGCTGGAAAAGTTCTTGATGTTACACCTTCTACGATTACAGGAATTGCATTTACTGCCCCAACAGCCGGGACACGTGATATCAAATTCATCGTAGATGTTGTCTCACCGGACTATAATTATGCTGCAGGTGTTAAAATAACCTTCCCGGCAGAACTAACAATTAATAGTGTTGATGCACCGGGTGGAATTGCAGCTATGATTAGTGAAGATGGCTCAAATTCAGTCATGTTTGGTGATATGGTTGTTGACGGTGCCGGTGATTTTGCTGGTGGAGAAATGATTACAGTAAACATTAGCACACCCACGTTACCGCTAGACGTTGAATTTGTGATTTACGACGACGGCTGGGCAACATTATGGTGTGTTGATAATGCTGCAACATGCGAAGCTTACCAAATCGGACCGGGATATACCGAAACGATAAATGCCGAAGGAACGTGCACAATTTCAGAAGAAGCCTACGCATTCAAAACTCTTAAACACTGGAATCTTGTAAATACTTCAACTGAAGAAGTACTCTTAGAAGACATGTTCACAATGAATGGCGTTGACCTTGAAAGTGTTGTTGATGGTGTTTACACTTCGGCTGGTGCAACGTATGGTGCACAAGCTATGCAAACTACAGAGGGGTTCTATGTGAATGTGAATGCCCCTTATGCTGCTCCACTTGACGCTGAAAGCATTACTGCAACAGGACCCAATAATCCTGAAATGTGTGTAGGCTTCAATCAGTCAAGTACTGTTTGCGACTATAATGTTGATTCATATATGGGTAGTGGTTGGGCGACTGATGCAACTGCATTAACATGCTATGGGGCAGGAACTTCATTAGTTGATTTGCTTCAACGTGACGTAGCAGTGGTTTTTGATGGTGTTTACGGTGAACCTATCACAACTGCCACCGGAGCTTTATACTACCCGATTATTGAAGGTGGTTCTCAGGCTTGGGTTTATAGTGCAAGTAGTATGGCCGATCATCCTGAAAATGCGACAGGTACAACAGACCCATTCCTAGTTACAGTTCCATTCAAAGTCTACGATTTGGAAGCTGGTCCAGAACCAGTCCAGATAGGTATGATTATGCGAGACAGGATACAAACGTATGACGGAAGTGATGAATCTTTATATGCATTCAATCCGGATGATCGTATGTATACATTTTTCATTAATCGACCCTATGAAGAAACATTGGCAGATTTTGCCTCCAATGAAGCATTCCTTACATGGAATGTTGTATGGTGGAATCAGCAATGGACGGCTGGTGATGAATTGACGTTTGTGTACGGCAACCCGATTCAACAGGGCGTGGACAAATGGACATTCACTACCGTTCCAAACACCAGTGGTGGAACAGTTTCACAAGATGATATTGACCTGATCAATGTTTATCCGAATCCATACTATGGATTCCATGAGTTAGAAGAAAGTCGTTCTGAAAAATATGTGTCATTCAACCATCTTCCCGAAAAAGCAACAATCCGTGTATTTACACTGGGTGGAACGCTGGTTCGAGAGATTAATAAGGATGATGTGACGCAATTTGCACAATGGGATCTAGCTAACCAATATGGATATCCGGTCGCCAGTGGTCTCTACATTATACATATAGAGACACCATATGGTGAGAAAGTATTGAAGCTTGCGCTTGTTCAAGAAACACAAGTGCTCAAGTACTATTAATCAATTAATCATGGAGAACAAAAAGATGAAAACATTTTTAACTAGAGGTCTAATTACCTTTGTAATGTGCTCCTTAGTTCTTGGGCAGGGATCCAGAATGGGTACGGCTTCGTCCACGCAACTGCAGATTGCCCAGGGTGCTCTGTACCTGTCCGGTGGCGGAGCAGCATCAAATGCAACAGGTATGGATGCTGCCTACTGGAATCCGGCAGGACTTGCTATGAGCGAGAACAAGGTAGACGCGATCTTCTCTAACCGGTCTTATATTGCCGATATCGGAAACAATTTCTTTGGAATTGCATCTGATTTTGGAAAGATTGGAAAGATCGGAATCTCAGCAAGAACCTTCAGCATGGGTGACGTGAATGAAACCACCGTCTTTTTCCCTGATGGAACAGGACAGGTTTTCACTCCGACATTCATGGTACTGGGTGGGACGATTTCTAAGAAATTGTCTGACCGCACCAGTGTTGGGTTCAACGCCAACTGGGTCAGCGAAAGCTTTGGACGCGTAAGCGCCAATGCTCTTGCGTTTGACATCGGTGTTCAATATCGATCTCTGATGGATATTGAAGGACTGAATGTTGGTTTTGTGATTCGGAACTTCGGAAACCCCATCACTTACGGTGGTGAAGGTCTTGGACTTTGGGCAAATGCCTCAGGTGCAAATCGGCCGCAGGAATATTACAAGGTAGATGCTGCATCGTTTGACATGCCGTTTACCATGGATATGTCCGCAACCTACATCCTTGCAGGATTAAATGTTGGTGTAACTTACACGAGCAATTACTATGCAACGGATGAAGTCCGAGTGCTTGCAGGATATGAACTTATGGGGCTCGCAGCAGTACGCGTTGGCTACCAGGGTTCAACCGAAGCACAGGAGATTACGGATGAAGAAAATACCTGGACGTACACAAATCCATTTGATGGTATTTCCTTTGGCGGTACGCTGAATTTGAAAAGTCTGATTGGGCTGAATATGAGCATAGATTATGCTTACATCCCAACGAAGTATTTTGCAGACAATCAAGTTCTGGCTCTTCGTATAGGTTTCTAACTAAAGGTACACAGAAAAACGATAAAAAGGGGTCTCATTTGAGGCCCCTTTTTTATTACCCGAGGAGACAGGTTAGGTTATTTGTATTCCGTTCAGAATGACGACAACTTAATCTCATGTCATTCCAAAATGACAGAAAGCGTGTGTCAGAGATGAAAATGCAGAACTTCCTCTATAGGCTGGTTATAGATCACAAATTAAGTGTTGTTCCTAATATATTCTCCCTGAGCGATGCTCTCCACCGTCGCAATAGATAGTGGAACAATTGATAAAATCCGCTTCCGGGCGTAATAATAAAGATACCGTACCGGCAACATCTTCCGGGGTCGTCGTGCGTTTCATCGGATTTCGATATTCCGTCCGCTCAATCCAATCTTCCCAGCGATCGGATATTTTAGTTAATGCACGGGTTGGTGTTACGCCTGCTTGAATTGAGTTTGCGGTTATACCGTACTGACCCAATTCCCATCCGATCTGGCGGATAATCGCTTCCATAGCGACTTTCGCCACACTCACTGGACCGTAGCCTTCCATCGCTACATAATTTCCTTCGCTGGTAAATCCCATCACACGGGAACCGCTACCCAGTAAACCGGCGTCATGCAGTTTTTGCGTCCAGTACAACAGGGATGTTCCCATCACGTGGACGGTCATATCCATCTGCTTACGGGAAACGTGTTTTTCACCCAGCAGATTCATCGTGGTCCCGAAGGCGATAGAATGCAGTAACAACTTTAGCGTTGAATCCCCGATGATTTCTTTTATCTTCGGAATATACGCATCCATCGTTTCAATCGACGCAGCGTTCACATTCCAAAAGTGTACCTGGACGCCGTTAATTTCAGCTAATTCATCTTTAAAGGCTAATGCTTTTCGTTTGACTTCACTTCGATCAAAATGAAAACCAAGGATACCGTAACCATCCTCAGCTAACCGTTTTGCGGTAGCTCCGCCATGCCCGGTGGAACATCCTAAAATAAGAACCCATTCTTTCATACTCACTCCAAATTAAGGACATGAATATAGATAATCTGTATTCTAAGGGCAAGCAGGAATATTTTTGTCATCTATCTCGTGTTGATCTAATAATATTCTAAAATAATTACGAAAACATCTTCATTTGGATAGAAATAACTCCCTAATTTACCGAACTTAAGCCGTGGAAAATATTTTCATTTGCTTCCTAAGCGGATGGAGATTTCCGGCTTATTTTGACAAGACAAATTGTTAAAAGGTTTATTATGAGTATAAGTCTAATCGGGCGGTCGATCGCTGAATCTGCGACGTTAAAGCTGAACGAAGTCGCCGCCATTCTCCGCGCCAAAGGTGAACCTCTCATCCATCTTGGCGGCGGTGAGCCCAAAACAAAATCCCCCATTGATGCCGTCACAGCCGTCTCCGGGTTGCTTAATTCCGGGGAGATTCGCTATACCCCGGCTGATGGGATTATTCCCCTAAAACAAGCGGTAATCCGCTATACCGAAGAATTTTACAACCGGAAAGTCGAGCCGGAAAATGTAATCGCGTCCAGTGGTGCTAAGCAGGCGATCATGGTCGCACTCCAGGCAATTCTTGATCCGCAGGATGAAGTGATCTTCCCGTCACCGTATTGGGTGAGCTATCCTGAGATGGTGAAACTCTGCGGGGCGGTTCCCGTTTCGGTGCTGCCTGAAGACGGTTCTTTTCATCCGCGAATGCAGGACATTGAGCAGAATGTCACCTCGTACACGAAAGCGATCATAATCAACAGTCCCAATAATCCAACCGGAGCAATGTACTCTGAAGCGTTCATCTCAGATATTGTACAGTATTGTGAGAAAAAAGGGATATATCTCATCATGGATGAAATCTATCATCGGCTGATTTTCGATAGAAAAAAGACGATCTCTTGTTATGATTACGCCACGGATTTTACCGATAACTCCAAATTGATTTTGGTGAACAGCGTATCCAAGCAATACGCGATGACGGGCTTCCGTATCGGTTGGGCAGTGGCAAATAAAAAATTGATTGAAGTGATGACCAATATCCAGGGACATCAAACTTCCGGTCCGCCGGTACTGATGCAAAAAGCTGCTGTTGGTGCCATTAATGGCGTTCAGTCTAGCGTGGAATCACTGAGACTGACGCTGGAAAACAATCGGAATGTAATGATGGAACAGCTCAACGCCTTCGACGGAATCAGAGCTGTCAAACCCGACGGCGCGTTTTACACGTTTGTGGACTTCAGTAAATACAATTCAAACTCTGCCGAATTGGCGAATTTTCTTTTAGAAAAAGTTCGGGTCGCCACCATGCCGGGAGTTGAGTTTGGTCTGGATGGCTATCTCCGTCTTTCAACCTGCGGAACCATCAAAGATATCATCGAGGGCATAGAGCGTATTAAATGGGCACTGGATCCAAATTCGCCTAATGAATTGTACATCGGTGAACGTAAATTAGTGAGGGACTGGATATGAGCAAGTATTTGAAATTTGACACGCCTGCACAAAAACAGGCAAAGGACCTAAAAAGTGATTTTGGATTAAAAAACCATGGGTTGACTCACTTGGAACGCGTTTTTTGGAATTTGCCAAAGCCAGCATTATATGAAGAGGCCGTTTTCCGCAATGAAGGAAAAATCACCTTCGGTGGCGCGTTTCTGGTCAATACCGGTAAGTGGACTGCCCGTGCCGCCAACGAAAAATATTTCGTCCGCGAGCCCTCTACTGAAGATAAAATCAATTGGGGGGAATATAACCGCCCGATGGGTGTCGAAAAGTTTAACAACCTCTTCACCCGACTTCAGGCGTTTTTACAGGGAGAAGAACTTTTTGTTCAGGATATGTACGTTGGTGCAGATCCCGAACATCGGATGGCAATTCGTATTATTACCGATACTGCCTGGCAGAGTATGTTTGCCAGAAATATGTTCATCGCTGATGAAAAACTGGAAAAACATAAATCATTTGTTCCGGAGTTTACGATAATTGCGTCGCCGTCGTTTAAAGTTGATACGCGGATTGACGGCACTAACAGTGAAACGGCAATTGCGGTAGATTTCTCTAAGCGGCTGGCGATTATTGCCAACACCAGTTATGCCGGTGAAATTAAAAAAACCGCCTTTACCGTGATGAATTACCTCATGCCACTGAAAGATGTTATGTCGATGCACTGTTCAGCCAATGTCGGTAAAGATGAAGATGTCGCTCTGTTTTTCGGACTTAGTGGCACCGGAAAAACCACACTATCTGCTGACCCAACCCGGTCACTCATCGGTGATGATGAACATGGTTGGAGCGATGAAGCAGTCTTCAATTACGAAGGTGGCTGTTACGCTAAAGCTATTCGCCTATCAGCCGAAGCCGAACCGGAAATCCACGCCTGTACGCGAAAATTTGGAACGATTTTAGAAAATGTGGTTTTTGATCCGACATCACGGCACATTGACTTGGATGATGAACGATTTACCGAAAATACCCGTTTATCTTATCCGTTGGAATTTATTCCAAATGCAGTCCCGGAGAAAATGGTTAAATCGCAGCCAAAGAATATCGTGTTTCTCACCTGCGATGCTCAAGGAGTTATGCCACCCATCGCCAAGTTGAACATGGAACAAATGATCTATCATTTTATCAGCGGTTATACATCAAAGATTGCCGGAACAGAAATGGGGTTGGGGATTGAGCCGGAGATTACATTCAGCCCGTGTTTCGGTGCCCCTTTTATGGTACATCATCCGTTTTTCTATGCGGACCTGCTACGGAAGAAAACGGAGAAATCAGGTGCAAATGTCTGGCTGGTTAATACCGGCTGGATCGGTGGAAAGTTTGGCGTCGGAAAGCGAATCAGTATTCGTCATACCCGTAATATGCTGAATGCCGCTTTGGAAGGAAAATTGGATTTGATTGAGTATCGAAAAGACAAACTCTTTGGGTTTGACATCCCGCTTTCCTGCCCCGGTGTACCCAAAGATGTTTTTGAACCCTCCAATGCATGGGGGAACAAGAATGAATACTGGCAAAAGTACGACGCGTTGGTCTCACGCTATGTGGAGAATTTTAAGTTATTCTCTGACGGTATCCCTGATGAAGTGATTGCCGCCGGTCCAAAAAGATTGGCAAAATAACTGTCCATAAATCAGTATAAAAGAAAAAGCCCCGAACCCGGGGCTTTTTTCATACGTCTTTCAGTAAATCTCTGATTATATGTTGTGTTGTTTTTGATGAAATTCAGGACTGTTAAATTTATCCTCATTTCTTTCTTCATCTTTTTTCCCGGTTTTTTTGGCCGGGGACTTACGTTTTTTTCGCGGTGGGACGGGTTGTTCTTCTACTTCAAATTCCTCCGCAAACATTCTTCGCTGAGATGTCCGTTTTCGTTGAGAAAACACCCGTTTCTTCGGCGTCGGGACTTCCTCAACGGTTACAGATTCTAATTCCTCGTCCGTCTCTTTAATCTCTTCCGGTTTTTCTTTTTTAACCGCCTTCGTAAGCGTTTCTTCATCAAAGCTAAACACTTCGGGGTTAATCAAACCATAGATCGTTCCGTATCCTCGTGTAATTCCATTTCCTACACCAATATAATTTGGCAGGATGAAATTGGTTCGGAACTCTCCATAGAATGCTCCCCAGTTGTTTTCATCCACCGGTTTGGGGAATAATGACGTCAATGCGAGTTTTGTGTAAATCTTGTCTTCAATATCAATCCCCATTTCTCGAGCAAGAAATACGATGTTTTGCCCCAGAAGTCGATTCAAATAACTTACTCTCTCTGCATTATTCAAAAAACGATACCGGCTCCCCGTAGTTTGGTTTAACGCAACCCACGGCGTAATGAATCGATATCGAACTAATCGATCCAGCGGTTTAAAACGATCTACTTGTTCATCAAGATCAGTGTCTATTACCTGAAACGTAATATTCCCAAAATCCAAAATATCCAGATTTTTCACCAAAGACAAAACAGGTTCTACACCTTCATGTAAACCGATTATGTAGATTTGTTCGTTCAAAATTTTGACCTGGACACGCGGATACAAAAAATGCTCTCTGTATCTACCGTCCAGCATCGGGACTATTTCCTCATCAGGAAACTGATTCATAAAAACACCCTTGACTTGGTAAGGCGTTTTTCTTACTGGTTTATCTGTAATGATCTTTGCAATAACGGTTCGTGTGACCCGATCATCAACAGATAGTGTTGTTTGTTCTTCCATGTATACCTCAATAATATGTTATCACGTGCTACACCTGCACCGAATATATGAATTTTTATCGACTCATGGTATTTAAAAATTCTTCATTCGATTTTGTTCTTCTCATTCTCTCCAATATGAATTCCATCGCTTCAACCGTTTTCATTTCGTTGAGTAATTTTCGCAGAATCCACATTCTGCCTGTTCCTTTTTTCGACAATAAAAGTTCTTCTTTGCGCGTTCCGGATCGAATCAAATCAAACGCCGGGAACAATCTTCGGTCACTGAGTTTTCGGTCTAGAACAAGTTCCATATTTCCGGTGCCTTTAAATTCTTCAAAAATCACATCATCCATCCGACTGCCGGTATCGACTAGTGCTGTTGCGATGATTGTTAAACTTCCCCCTTCTTCGGTGTTTCTGGCTGCACCAAAAAATTGTTTCGGTTTTTTCAAGGCATTGGCATCTACTCCACCGGATAAAATTTTACCGCTATGCGGAATCACGGCATTGTGGGCTCTCCCCAGTCGCGTTAAACTGTCCAGCAAGATAACCACATCCTCGCCGTACTCCACCATTCGTTTTGCCTTCTGAAGCGCCATATCCGTTACAGCCACGTGACGTTCAGGTGGCTCATCAAATGTTGAACTCACGACCTCAGCATCCACACTGCGTTTCATATCTGTGACTTCCTCAGGTCTTTCATCAATGAGTAAAATCAACATTTTTGTTTTTGGGTGGTTTGTCCGTATGGCATTGGCGATTTTTTGCAGAAGAATGGTTTTTCCCGTCTTTGGTTGGGCAACGATCATTCCTCGTTGTCCTTTCCCAATCGGAGAGATAAGATCCATGATACGAGTGGACATATTTTTTGGATCTGTTTCCAAATTAAATTTTTCATCCGGATGAAGCGGCGTAAAATTATCAAACATGATTGCTTTTTTCATGTCTTCGGCCGGACGGTCATTTACCATTTCTGTTTTCAAAAGGGCGTAAAATCGCTCCTTGGCTTTCGGGGGACGAATCTCACCATACACTAAATGTCCCGTTCGCAAACCAAGACGTTTAATTTGTGATGGGCTGACGTAAATATCATCCGGACCGGGGAGATAATTAAAATCTGCGCTTCGAAGAAAACCGTACCCGTCAGACATGACTTCCAACACACCTTTTGCATATAGTGCGCCTTCTTTGTCATCCTGCTCCTGAATGATTGTCATTATAAGCGATTGTTTATTTAGACCTGAGTATCCTTTAATCTTCAGTGTTTGGGCAAGCTTAATCAGTTCCTTGATTTTAAGGGATTGAAGCTTATTAATATCCATAATAGACTGTCCTTTGGTTTTTGGTTTTTCCGGGGAAAAAGAGAATTATAAAAAACCTTGCGGTATATCGGCTACAACCGACATGACAAATTACATTAAATGAATCCTTTGTCAAAGGAAAATTCGAAGAGATCATAAACAGCTTCTCCGATATAGTGACTGCCAAATATTAATCCCGGTTTTTCTTCAGATACCGCCCTTTTCATGGCATGGACTGCCGCACACAAGCTATCTTCTCTTAGGTGTTCAATGTTATTTTTTTGCATGGATAGTTCTAACGCATCCACGCTCATGAGTCCAACCTCAGAAAGGGAAGTAATTATTAATTCTGAAAATCCGTCTGCTAATACTGAGCGCATTTTACCAAGTTCTTTATCTGCCTTTAAAACAAACACACCAATTGGTTTCTCGGAATAGTGTTTATTTAGCCAACTTAGCACGAAATGAATTCCATGACCATTATGTGCCACATCGTAAAATATAGGGAGGATTTTATCCAGTGGCTGAATTCTGCCCGGCCAAATTGTTTTTTTCAATCCGGAGTGTATATCGTCTTGCAACACTGTTTTATCAAACACGCGGACAGCTTGGATTGCCAATCCTGCGTTCATCACTTGATAATCCCCTAATAATGGTGTGAAATATCGTTTATCGTGAAAAATGAATTCTGTTCCGTTCAGGTGAGTCGAAATGATGGTTATATCCCTGTTGAAAACACGGATTACATAAACGGACTTTTGTTTGGCTTTTTTTAAAATTACATTTTCAGCTTCTGAGTCTTGTTCAGAGAGAATTAGCGGAACGGATTTTTTAATAATACCGGCTTTTTCCCGGGAAATCTGTTTTAAACTGTCGCCAAGAAATTCTGTGTGGTCTATGCCGATTGGTGTAATAACAGTTACTTGCGGAGAAACCACATTCGTAGAATCTAATCGCCCGCCTAATCCTGTTTCTACCACAGCAACATCTACATTCTTCATGTTAAAATAATCAAATGCCATCGCTGTTGTGGTTTCAAAAAACGTGGATTCAATCTCTTCGATGTCTATTTTATGCGTATTAACAAATTCAACAATGTTCCGGTCGCTGATAGGAACGCCATCCACACGAATTCGTTCATTGAACCGAACGAGGTGTGGGGAAGTATATAATCCAACGCTCAATCCGCATTCACGAAGGATAGATGCAATCATTGCACAGGTAGACCCTTTTCCGTTCGTACCGGCAACATGAATTATTCTAAAATGTTTTTGTGGGTCTCCACAACGTTTTAATAATTCTCGAGTGTGAGCCAACCCAACCTTAATGCCCTTTCGCTCAAGTCGAAAAAGATAATCTAAGAGGGGCTTCATGGTGGAAAAGTGTTCGGGTGTTAGCGTGTTAAGGTGTGAAAGTGAAGCGTATTAATGCGATGGATGTTTAAAGATGAACTGTTTGCACCCGGGGAATTTTTTCTCCAAGGAATCGTCTGGCGACATCTTCAAATCTTGCAGGTAAATCGGTAACGTAACATTGTAAACTTCCCGCTGTGGATAAATTCGCAACCAAAGAATTATTGGACAATATATCCGCTGTTGTTTCAGCGATGGCTTCTGCTGAATCCACCAAAGTTACATTGTCCTTCATAATTTTCTGAATGACAGGTTTCAAGAGAGGATAATGTGTACACCCAAGAATTAACGTGTCGATTGAATCTTTTTTCATGGTGTCCATATATTCTCGGACAATCATTTCTGTCACCGGTCCGGTCAGCCATCCCTCCTCAACAAGCGGGACAAATAAAGGACATTCCTTGCTGGCAACAACGACTTGATCATCTTGACGGACAAGCGTTTCGCGATACGTCCCGGATGAAATAGTTGCAATTGTTCCTATCACACCGATATGTTTATTTTGCGTGGATTTCATCGCAGCAACTACACCCGATTCAATAACCCCAACAACAGGTACAGATACTGATTCTTTCAGCACATCTATAGCCAGCGCTGATGCCGTATTGCAGGCAACGACAATCATTTTTGCACCTTTGCTGATGAGATAATCCGCGATTTGCAACGAATATTCTTGTATCAGTTTTTGGCTTTTATTCCCATAAGGAACTCGCGCTGTATCTCCCAAATATACAACGGACTCATTAGGGAGTGATTTTCGAAGAGCCTTAACCACGGTTAATCCTCCGAGACCTGAATCAAAGACGCCTATTGGCTTCTTATTGTTGTGAAAAGTGTTCATGTTTTATTAAGTGTTAATGTGTTAGCGTGTTCAAGTGGTTAAAGAGGGCAATAGGGTCTGCCGGTTTTTTGGCGGGTTAGAGTGGCGTAATGCTGCAATATTTGTTTTGTTTTGGTATATCCCCCGATAGAAAACCCCGCAAAAAACGCGGGATGCAAGCACAAACACAAAGCTTCTCGGCTAACCGGCAGATTCAACATTTTCTCTCTTACACTTCCCTTTTTCTATTTAAGGCCTATCCTTCTGCGAGTACTTTTTCGCGGGACTTTTTAAACTTCATAATTGCACTATAAATCCCCTCTGCAATTTGTTGTCGATAAGATGATTTTTTTAATCTTTTTTCTTCTGAAGGATTTGATAAAAATCCAACCTCCACAAGAACATTTGGCATACTGGCACCAATAAGCACATAAAATCCGGCTTGTTTTACACCTCGGTTTTTGGAAGAAATTTTCTTAGATAACTCTGACTGAATCACTGACGCAAGATCTTCGCTTTCTTTCATAAACATAGCCTGAGCCATTGTCGCCATAATCAAATTTTCTCCCTTTAAGGATTCGTATTTCTTTTTCCCTGTGTTTTCCAGGCTTATCACAGCATTTTCTCTGGAAGACACCTCAATGGCATCCTCCGTTTTACCCGGACGTAATAAATAAGTTTCATATCCCTTTACGTTGCGGTTTGGATTTGCGTTTACATGGATACTTACAAACAATTTTCCATTGTTCTCATTTGCGATTTTTGTTCGTTTCCAAAGTGGAATGAAGACATCTTCATCGCGGGTGTAAACCACTTTCGTGTGTGTGTTTTTTTCGATAAGACGTCCCACACGCTTTGTAATGTCCAGTGTAATATCTTTTTCTTTCGTCCCATATTTTCCAACAGTACCCCCATCCTTACCACCATGCCCTGCATCCAATACAATTGTATCCATCCTCCAACGATTTCTTACATTCTTAATACGAGCGGCACTTTTTGATAATGGAGAACGTAGCGTTACTACGATTTCACTCGGATCATGACTTTGGTAAAACTCATATCCTTCTATATTCGACCGAAGTTTAAAAGCCAACTGAACAGATTCTTTCATCTGGTCAGAGGTTACCTGTTGAATCACACCCCTGGTTTCTGTACGGTTTAATTCTGCTGCATCAACAAGACCACCATTGATGGTGACATAAAACCAACCATTTTGATGTTTGAAAATACTAATGTCTCCATCATTAAAATTTTTCCCGGTTTTAAGACGAAGAATTGTACCATTTGCTTTTTCATCAATGATCAGTCTGTTTATATTAAACTTGGTTATGTTAATTTCTAATGTCTGTTTATGTGAATCATAGGTGATTCCCGGTAATGTGGTGGTACGTAAAATCGTGAAAAAAGCTTCTGCCGGTAAATAAATATCCCCGGTGGAGCCTACAGCATGAACCGGCATTTGGAATGCTTCTCCGTCTATTATTACATAGCCTGATTCAGCAGATATTTTAATCCGGTGGTCTCCAACATATAGAACAACTTTTTTTCGCTCTTCGTTTTTGTAAATGTGTGTGGATAAAATACGGGCAAGATCATTCACAGATACATAGGTTCCCGTCATCCTTGGCAGGGTTTGAATTTCATCCTCGCTCAACTCTGTACGGTTTAACACCTGAATCGATGCTGTCGCAATATTCATAAAAAGAACGACGAAAAGAGTAAATCTTCGTAAAATCATGGCAGTCAATTTATCTTCCAGAATGTCTCAGTGGCAAGGTTTGGAAAATAATAATTACAACTGGCGAGATGTGTCTGTTTTACAAATCAATTTCTATCACCATTGCGCCATTCAGTGATTGTTTTCGATCGTCATTATAAAATGCTATGGAATACCTTCCGCCAATTCTAAAACTATCCATCTGATATAACATTTTTCCCGATAGTGAATGACACGAAGCCGAAAACATTCGGCTTTGCATTTCGCCGGGGAGGTTTACATTCCAAATGTACACTCTTGCCTCATATCCGCTTACGTGAGAAACAATCCATTGTCCGGTAAAAGATAAATTATTTTGTTTATACCTCACTTGGGATTCTATGGCATTTCCTTTTTCATCTCCGGAAATTGTTTTAACAACCTGCCCTTTTAATGTCCAAAGGGATGTTAACTCTCCCACCGCCCAAATTTTCATCGTTTCTCTTCGAATCCGTGATTGAGGATTCTCCGGGAACCAATGTCCACCATCTTCTAATGTTTTTTCCTCTTGTTTCCATTGTAGCCGAACTTTGTATTGTTTTTGTCTCCAACCAATCCTCAATCCGCCTTCATATCCTACTCGGGGAGTTGAATGATTTTCGGTGAATATATCTCCGTAAACGGTGATACGAAAAGCTCCGGGAGAAAACCTCAGTCCTTGATATAACCCGGATTCACTTAATGCCGTGCGTGTCCATTCTGCCATTGGATTTGACCGTATCCCCCGAAAATCATCCGGATAATGTCTTAATGCTGTTACATACTGTAAATGATTATACTTTAGTGATACTCCGGTTGTTACGGCAATCTTATTTTTACTGTTTTTACATATTTCTCCAAATAATTTACTGTTCGATGTCGTCCATTCTCCGAAGACTGAAAAAGCACCCAAATAGTCTTTAAAATGACCCTCTTCCCATCCGGCGACAGAATTTATTGCTCCAAAATACCACTCCTTTCCGGATGTCTCCCACATTCCGGAAAACGTAATTTCTCTAACACTATTTTTTCTGGCGACAGACGATTCGGTGTTATGATTTCCTGTGTAATCCAAATGCACATTATTTGAGTCCACAAAACCATCCTGCAGATTTGTACCGGCAGAGGTTGTCCATTTCCCATAAGATGTGTTGAACGTCGCGCCAATACCCCGAAGCGCCCATGATTCATGGCTTGACCGATACTCGGATAACCCTTTTCCATGTCGTGGTAAAACATTGAGGGATTCAAACCCTTTTTGCCCAGGAAATACCCGCCACATACTTAACCCGTATCCTGCATGGATTTGGTGGTCACCAAAAACCAAAACACCGTTTTTTGTCAGCCTTTTTACGTAAATAGATACATAATCCGCAATATCCTGTTCCCCTGGGTCTCGCTCTGTTAGCACACCAACCTTTACTTCTTCTTTCTCCCACCATCCTCGCCATTGATATCTCACGTCCTCTCTTTCTACAATCATTTGCCGTAAGTGTAGCGTCGAGGTCCCGCCTATAATCTTTTGACTCATTCGGGTGAGGAGAATCCGGCAAGGCTCAGATAACTCTGGAAGCATTATTAAATCTTCTATGAAAACTGTTTTTTCTTGAGATTGAAGAATGACAATATCTTCTTCTGTAATAAAAGACAAAACACCCATGAGCGGTAACCACCGATCTCTGTCGGGAGTAAACATCAACTGCTCAACAATAATTTGTTCCTCTTCAGACAGCCCATCTTCAGGGTCCAATCCAAGTTCAGTGATCAACACATCCACTGAGCCGGAAAATACACATTCAATGAGGATAAGAAAAACCCAAACTAACTTGCTGAGAAAGTTGATTGATGTTTTGTGTGATGACTGTGGCATATTCTACATAAATGTGATGTTTTCGATAAGAGAAACCGGTGGTGATTTCGCCGGGAGATGAGCAAAACCCGGCAGATAAACTCAATCCGTTTAGTGGGAAATATATAACACCAAACTTTAGTCTTCCCTGAAATTCAAGATCGTGTTCCCATTCAGCACATGCAAAGAATTTTCCATCCATCTTTGTTGCAAGACCGGTGGTTACACTTTGCGGCAAAGTTTCTTCATCTGTCCCAATAACGGGCGCATTTATATTTCTTATTTGCGTCGTCCATACAAATCCCGGTATCGCGGTGTAACGCCAAGATATATTCAACCCCGGAACGGTTGTGTTTCCGTATTGATCTATGGACAATTGATATAAGGACAGTCCTATCCCTGCCTGAAAGTTCTTTAATATTTGTCTCCCACCTGAAACAGATAAAATGGTTTCGCGATATATTTGGTTTCCAAATGTATTGCCAATGATGCCAATATTCATCATTCGGTTTGGTATTGATATTGCGCATAACCCGTAATTTAAATCTTTTTGATTAAACAGCCGACCCCAGGATGCCTCTGTGCGAAAATCTCCATATACAATTGATGCCGGATTTGTGAATATATCTGTGGGGTGGAATACAGGAAGTTCACTTACGCGCCCTGTACTTAAACTCATCGTTGAGGATGGAATGTGTTCAAATGCTCCTGAGCATATATTTACAGCGATGACCACAAAGACCATTGTAAATAGGAATATTTTTAAATTCATTCATACTAACCTTTTGATAAAAAAAATAAAAAAGAGAGAAAATAGAATAGCGCCTCAAATGAAGCGCTATTCAGGTGTTTGGCTTACTTCTTCTGATACCACATTGCTATGATGATCAACGCCAGTAATCCAGCCAATCCGCCATCTCCGAACTGACCAACGACTCGTCCTATTCCAGCAATGACTCCAAAGTAATCATCGAAAAGAATTCCAACGATTACGCCAACGACTATCAGCGTCTTTAATAATTCCACAAAGTCGCCCAGCCACTTGTTAACGAAATCCAAAGCGTTTTTCATGTTTTCCTCCATTTAGGAATGATATCTGTTTTGTAAAACAGATTTATCTTATGTGGTTATCCCAGAAACGCAATAAAGACTAACAGTGCCAGAAGCCCTGCAAATCCACCATTTAGGAATCCATTGACCAAGTCAATAATTCCACCAATTGGATCGAATCCGGTTGCATAGATGATGTTTGCAAAAACAAAAAGTATGATTAACCCTTTGATTAAGCTAACAATCCCTTCGACTACGTTTTGCACCGTTGTGCTTACATCAGCCATAAGTACCTCCTTTGTTCGTTTTTCAACAAAAAACGGGGGCACTTTCCCCCGTTTATGAAGTCTTTCTAATGTTTCCTTGTTTTTTGCAGTGTGATGCCTAAAAAGTTATGCGAATTTACATAAATTTATGAATATTGCAACATTTTTTATCCTACACCATTTTTTATTTTGGGTCATGACTAGTTTAGCGGTGTATTTCGAAAGATTTCGAGTAATATTTGGT
>CAYLYH010000017.1:0-52110 GCA_964388155.1 uncultured bacterium
CATTGTCATACAAGAACTTACAGCCTTTTGTCTTATGCATTCTAGTCATGACCCAAGTATAATTTTCTTAGTCATAATACTCTCTAGTTCTACCGTGTATTTGTAAATTAATAATTACAGTAGGTTTACGAACATATATTTATATATCCAAATAGATTATTATTTTGAAAAATTATGGACATAACTAAGCTGTTATAAAATAAAGTTTTCTTTCTGCAAAATAGAGTAACTTTGTAGCCTTAGTAAGCAAAATAAATACAATGTTGACAATCATAGACGAAACAATAAATTTAAATATCCGTAAACCTATTTACCTTACGGGCATGATGGGCAGTTGGAAAACAACGGTTGGCAAAAAACTGGCAAAAGCACTTGGGTGGACTTTTTTTGACATCGATGATGTAGTTGAAAGAAACACATCGATGAAAGTTGTAGATATATTTCAACAACACGGAGCGGACGTTTTTCGGGAATATGAAACTGAAGCACTAAATAAAATTTCAAAGCTAAACCAAGTAGTGGTTGCGACAGGCGGTGGAACCGTTATGAGTTCAATTAACCGGAAAATGATGTCTGAAAGCGGGTTCGTTATTTTTTTTAAAACCCATCCAAATGTATTGGCTGAGAGAATCCGAAATGTGAAAAAACGCCCGGTTCTTCGTCAAGATATTTCGGTCCAAGAGCAATTAGAAACATTGTGGGAAGAACGAAAACCCTACTATGAGTCAATCGCGGATTACACACTGAATACGGATTCTCTTACTCCAAATGCAGTAGTTACAATGATAAAAAACAATATAGTGTTACAGAATGCAAATAATTAACGTAAATCTTGAAAAGCGATCTTACCCCATTCATGTGGAAAGAGGAGGGATTTCAACTTTCTCTAACCGAATCAGTAAAAATGAGAGTAATCGTCATTGGGTGATTATTACTCAGCCAAATCTAGCAGAACGATACGGTAAAGGCCTACAAAAATCCATGCAAGATGAAGGGTTGCAGACGGACTTAATCACCATTCCCGTTGGGGAATCGGCGAAAGCACTATCTCAAATTGAGCATTTGTATACTGAATTGGTGAGAATGCAGTGTGATCGTGGAACCGTGTTGGTTGCACTTGGTGGTGGCGTTGTAGGAGATGTAGCCGGATTTTTGGCGGCGACGTACATGCGCGGAATTGATTATGTTCAGTTCCCGACAACGCTTTTGTCGATGATTGATTCATCCATTGGAGGGAAAACCGGTGTCAATCTTCCGCAGGGAAAAAATTTGGTCGGCGCGATTTATCAACCGAAAAACGTTGTGATAGATCCAAATATATTAGACAGTTTACCCACCAGAGAGAAAGTTTCCGGATTCGCAGAGATGTTGAAATACGGGCTGATTCGTGATAAGGAATTTTTCCAAAAGATTACAAGCTTGTCCCCGATTATGGGCATAGAAAATAATCAATTATTAGAGGAGAGCATCATCCGTTCATGTGAAATTAAAGCGGAGATTGTATCCTTAGATGAATTAGAAAGTGGTTTGCGCCGAATTTTGAATTTTGGTCATACAATTGGTCATGCGCTGGAAATTCTTTCGGGTCCGGACGTGTTACGCCATGGTGAGGCGGTGGCATACGGTATGCTTTGTGCAGGATCCATCTCACACAAAAGAGGAATGTTGACAGAAGAAGAATGGACGACAATAGAGAATCCCATTCGAAAATTACCATTGCCTGAATTTGAAATCCCGAAGACTGAGGATATTTTACATACCATCAAACATGATAAGAAGAATCTCTCCGGGAAACGCTATTTTGTTTTACTTGACGGGATTGGAAATGCTGTCGTTTCAGATCAAGTGTCTGATAACGAAATTAAGATATCATTGGAGGTGCTGTGAAAATATTAATCGTGAACGGAGCCAACTTAAATTTGCTCGGGAAACGCGAACCGGATATTTATGGTTCTGAAACTTTAGATGAAATTGCATCCTGGCTAAGGGACAAATCGAAATCGCTGGAGGTTGAACTGCAATTTTTCCAATCCAACCATGAAGGTGCAATTATCGATGCTATTCATGATGCAATGAACTGGGCGGATGGTATGATTATAAATCCGGGAGCGTTCACCCATTATTCTTACGCAATTCGGGATGCAATATCTGCGGTGAATATTCCGACGATAGAAGTGCATATCAGCGATATAAAACATCGAGAGGAATTTCGTAAACTATCCGTGATAAAACCTGTCTGTCTTTCTCAAATATCCGGGCAGGGGAAATTGGGATATTTAGAAGGATTGCATCAATTAACTCACGTAATAAAAAGCACATAAAATGAAAAAACATATAAAGTGGATTTCTACAATTTTAATCTTCATTTCAATTGGGATGACTCAAACTGTACTTCCAGCCGGTGTTTCCGTACACAGGCTAAATAATGGCATGGATGTCATCTTAATTGAGAATAAGTCATTACCGATGGTCGGTGCTAATGTGGTTGTGAAAACCGGATCTGCATACGAAACATTCACTACCAGCGGTATGAGTCATATGCTTGAACATTTGCTTTTTAACGGGACAACATCCAGAACACAAAAAGAACTTTATGATGACGTGGATAGAATAGGCGGATATAACAACGCAAATACCGGAGAATATTACACAAATTACATGATGGTAACGCCAGCAGAACATATTAAAACAGGTATGGAAATTCAAGCTGATATGCTGTTTAGTTCCATTCTTCCGGAAGAAAAATATGATAAAGAGAAAGGAATTGTTTTAGAAGAAATCGCCCAAAGTTTGGCGAGACCGGAGACACAAATAGACACCGATATTCAGTCCGTCCTTTTCGGTGGGCATGCTTTGTCGCTTCCGACATTAGGGACATACTCAACGATTGAATCGTTACCCTTGCCTCCCGTTCGAAAATATTATGAGGGAACTTATGTCCCCAATAACATGATTTTAAGTGTGGTTGGAAATTTTGATACTGCTCAAATGTTGGAATGGGTGAAAGAAATTTACGGCAAGCCAAGTCCCGGCTCTGTTTTTCGTCCGCAAGATGCTGATTTTGTTACAGGGTTTTCTACATTGAACACTGAGTCGGGTGGCGTCTTTCATCGTTCCCATGCCGATTCAACCACATTGCTCCATTTAGCATTTAACCTGCCGGTAAATCCCGCCCCCGGGTTTTTTGATCTCATGGATGAATTACTCTCCGAATTAACAGAGGATATTAAAAAGAAAGCGGAGAAAAAAATCGGGGCATCCATTCAATCCGTCAGCAGTCAAATACATCAGTCCTCTGTAAAAAATATACTTATCATAAAATTGGTAATACTATCAGAAAATAGACTAGAGGATGTCATTAGTTTTATTACGAAAAAAATTCATCGGACAAGGTTTTCTATGAGAACGGATGCTATCAAGGCCTTTTCTTCTGCTCATAAAACAGCCTTTTACAAAAGTTTGGAAAAGCCACACATGTTTGGGATTTATAACGCACATATTTTTTCCGAAAAAGGGATTGACGGATTTCTAACATCCTTTGATGAAAAAAGATATTTCAAGGCGGCTGATGCGCTAAAACAATTTAAAATTACCGAAGATCCAACCGTTATTATTCATCATTCTATGGCGACGCATACCAAGGAATCTTCTGAATCTGCATCCGCGCAATTATTTGACCATGACGGCACGGGGACGACACTCATCGCAAAACAAAATGTGTCCAGTCCACTGTTGGCGGTTCATTATTTGTTTAAACATAAATCTAAGTTTGAAAATGAATTTGGCAAAGATGCAGCAAAAATTTTCCACGAATGTTTTGGTCAGCGGATGAAGTCTGACAAATATCAAAAGCAGATATCCTCATTTGGATTCACGTTCACAGTTAACGACAACCCTTGGATTCCCATGGATAATATATATCTCCATGATGATTTTGGTTATATTCGAGTGGAAGGATTAGCAGATGATATGGATGGTGCTATCGGATTTCTAAATAATGCATTTTTGAATTTTATTCCAACAGAAGAAGAGTTTAATAAAGCGAATGCTCCTTCTCACGGTGGATATGGTGGTATGAGTCATAAAAATATGGCAAAAGAAAAATTTAATACGTTAGTTGATAAACATATTTATACTGAAGTGCAGGATGTAAAAGACCCCCCGGTTTTGACCTATGAATCACTACTGGCGTTCGCAGAAAAATACTGGGCTCCCGGAAACGTGATTGTGTCTGTTGTTTCTCCGAAATCGCCTGATAAGGTTAATACACTTTTTTCCGAATTTGGAAGCACGGAAACACACGATACGATTTTAGCAGTGGAAAAATTCTATCAATTGAATTCTGAATCTGTAACCATTGATGAAAATGGAGGTGGAGAACAATCCTACCTATTCTGGGGTTTTATGAAAAATGTGGAAGAAATTGATAAACCGGCATTGAAAGCATTATCACTTATTTTATCAGATAAAATTGTGTTTGATATTCGTGAAAAACAAGGAATGGCATATCGAATTTCTGCCGGTGTTTCTCGACGTGATGATATAGCATTATTTTCCATCAACTTTGGAACCCGACTGGAAAATGTGGACGTGCTGGTTCCGCAATTCCCGGGGTTTTTCTCTATGAACATGTTGAAGGATGTGGACAATGCCACTTTAGAGAAATCGGTAAATATGTATTTGGGACGTATGATGTTTCGACGACTTTCTAGTATCAACCAAGCTTATTATTTGGCGCATTCCCAGTATTTTGATGGAAGTATGAATTCGGATGCGAAATTTTTAGAGGGATTAAAAGTTGTAACGATTGATGACGTGAATCGTGTTGCGCAAAAATACATGGATGGAAAAAATCCAATATCTATAGTTGTTCGATAATTTTGGATTGCAGCGACTATGTCGATGCTGAATCGAAGTATGAGATCCAATGAAATAAGATTTCTATGAGCAAACGAATGTTATTACACTACCTTCGGCAGCGTAGAATTGACATAGCCAATTTATTCCAAAAATACAAAAAGGAAAACCAATGAAGCACACATTACTCTTATCATTCTTAATTCTCATATCATGCAACAAAACAAACGTTTCGGTCGTAGAATTTGAGTCTCACCACATCCAACTTAATATTGATGTAGAGAAGCATTACGCAGATCTTTCTGATACAGGAAAGATGAGTATTTCCAAGGGCTGGAATTTGTTCAAGCTAAATGGCACTGTGGATATTCACTCCTTTGAAGTGGATGGCTTACCCGTCAAATATCAAATGTATTCTTCTAAAGATTCTTCCAGCTTCCCCACTGAGTTTAAACAGATTATTTATTTTGATTCACGCGAAGAAGAACAAGTTATCGCTTTTCAATCCAAATTTGATGGTGTGGAATCGTTTTTTATTTCTTACTCCGGTACGTTTTTTGAAAACGTGGAAGATGTTCATTTTTCAAACGAAAATGTTGGTCGGGAAGTTACGTCTACTATTTCTGAACAAGGCGCATATTTCAGTCCTTCAGGAATCTACTATCCAATGGGAAGAGAGTCCATGGCTAGCTTTAAACTCACTGCTAATATTCCTGATAGTTGGGAATCCATCAGTGACGGCAATCGTCTGTCTACTGAAACAAAAGCCGGACGGAAAATTCAATCTTGGGGAAACCCATTTAAAAATGATGGGAATATGTTTATGGCAGCACCATTCGTGACAAAATCCACTTGGGTTGATGATATTGAGGTGGCCTGCTATTTCTTTGAAGCGGATACAGGTTTGTTCGATCAATATCTCCCGGCAACAGCCGGATATATTCGTCAATATTCTGAATTGATTGGTCCATATCCTTATGAGCGTTTTACGGTGGTAGAAAACTTCTTCCCCACGGGATATGGAATGCCTGCCTGGACACTTTTGGGGCAACAAGTGATTCGTCTCCCCTTCATTGTCTTTACTTCATTGGGTCACGAGGTTCTTCATAATTGGTGGGGAAATAGCGTTTACGTGGATTATGACCGCGGGAATTGGTGTGAATCAGCGACAGTTTATGGCGCTGATTATCGCTACAAACTTCAGCGATCACCGGAGGCAGCGAAAACATATCGGAAAGATATTTTAAAACAATACGTAAATTACGTCACGGAAGAAAATGATTTTCCAATCAGGGAATTTATTAACCGCACCAGTCCGGAGACGCGAACTATTGGCTATAACAAAGCGATGATGGTGTATCACATGATTGAAGAAGAAATCGGTAAAGAGCCCTTTTTTGAAGCATGGAAAAATGTGAATTTATATTATCAGGGACAAAAAATATCCTGGGAAGAATGGATAACTGCATTCGAAGAAACATCCGGGAAAGACCTGAGTCATATTATTCCCCAGTGGATTGACCAAGCCGGTGCTCCTGTTTTGGATTTGTCCATAAATAATGTGTCAGAAAATACTGTTGACTTCACATTATTGGAAAAAAGTGGCCAAAATTATCATCTGGAAGTTCCCATCCATTTTGATAATGGATTTGATACAACCGTTGTGTTGAATTCTCCATCTACTTCCTATTCTATAAGTATGGGTGAGAAGGCACAATCAATTTCAATTGACCCTGAATTACATTTATTCCGGCGACTTTACGCGGAAGAAATTGAACCCATCCTATCAGCAGCATTGGGAAATAAAAATAAAATGTTTTTTACAGATGACACATCGACGCATTTTAAAACATTTGGTAAGAATGTTAGTGAACGCGACATTGATGTTCATGCAATTAGGACGGTTTCTGATGCGGATAAAAGTAGTCTGCCGATAATTCTTAATCCAATGGAATTGCCTGAATATATTTCTAATCGTATCCAAATCACCGACAATATGGTTACAATCATCGGGGAAAGTTATCCGAAGACAGGGCATACATTTTTACTGACCGGTCAAGATTGGGAAGGCTACAGCAATGTTCTTATTCTGCTGACAACCGATTATGAGTCACTTCCGCGTATCGGCAGACTGGTACCTCATTACGGTAAATATTCGTATCTTGTTTTTAATGGAATAAAAAATGTGGGAAAAGGTCAGTGGGACGTAAATAGTACGCCATTGATTAAAACGCTATGACTTACAAAATCTGGAAAAATATAGAGCAAGTAGAAAAGTACGCTAACAAACGTTACAAATCTTTTGACCAACGTTGGATTAGCAATCGCGAATTAAATATGGTAAAGCAATTATTGAGTGGACATAATTTATCCGGACCTATTTTAGATTGTCCTTCAGGGTTCGGACGATTTCATAAAATATTATCTGAATCCGGTGAAGTATATGGAGCAGATTTGAATTATTTTGCTGTTGAATACTACAATAAATACATATCAGAAAATCCACCTGCTATCGAGACACCCGCAGAAGATTTACCGTTTTCTGATAATTATTTTAAGGGTGTGTTTAGTTTTCGTTTAATCCAGCACATCCATACGCCGAAAGATCGTATTGCCATATTAAAAGAGTATGCGCGTGTAAGCAGTCAATGGGTTATTGCATCATTCTATGTGTCAAGTTGGCTCCACTCTTTACATCGGTCCATTGTAAAAATGCCCTCAAAAATAACAATGGTTACTCAAGATCAATTGCTCGAAGAGACTAAAATTGCAGGGCTAAAACTAAAATCTATGAAATCAGTGATTCCCGGATTACATGCAAACAGAATTTGTCTATTTACCCTTGAAAAATGATTTAATTTGTTTTCGCCGACGTCTGTAGTTTGTCAACCTTGTTCGATATATAAAATAATTACGTTCACAGTCTATATTAATTCCAGATTGATTCATATATGAATTAAAAAAGGTTTTTCGTAATTCAATTGATTTCGTATCTCTTTTTTCTCCAAAATACAATTTTGCTAAATCGTTGAGTCGTCGACGAAGTTTAGGGTTCCGCTTTTTAGCTCTATTCAAGTCGATTAAATATGTTCGTTGATATTCATCGACTAAGATATTTCCGGTCGTTAAATCATGATGAAAAATACTCTGCTCATGCATTTTTGCAAGATTGATTCCTAAATCGCGCATAAGTCGTTTTCCGTCTTCTAAATTATATTCAGATTTCAGATAAGAACGGAGAGTGTCATTTGAATCTATATATTCTGTTATAAATACATTTGTTTTAATAAATCCATAGTTTCGATTTGTGTGGACAAATATGGGTTTGGGTGTCCGTACCCCTGCTTTTAATAATGAGTGTGCAATGTTCCAACTTATTTGGGCTCGACTATGCATAAACGGAGACAAATAATAATGAACCCGGCTTCTCCATCCAAAAAGTTTGATTACAATATCGTGACCATTTGATGAATACTTCGCAACAATGTTTGGATTTCGATCAAAAGTGATGGATGCATTTTTCTCAAGCGTCGAACGACATGTAATTAGTTCAACTGATAAATATTTCGATAGACTCCCCTGTGTTGTAACTGAAATCATTTTGGTAGTATATATCGTAATCTTAATCGAAATACAATGGTTATTTTCATTTTCTATCTGTACCGGTTATAATACACAATATCGGATAGTTTGTAAACAAAACATGGTTTCACAAGAGAAAGGGATGGTATGTATATTTCTCATCGTGAAACCATGTTGATTTTCTTGTGGCTCGAGCCGGAATCGAACCAGCGACACAAGGCTTTTCAGGCCTCTGCTCTACCAACTGAGCTATCGAGCCAACAAAAAACGCCCGGGAAATTAACAGCTATAAAAAAGCAAAACAAATAGTTAGTCATAAAAGTGAATCGTGAATCGTGAAAAGAGTAAAAGAGTTTAATGAGATTTATATGTTGATGAGTTTGTGAACCATTCTGCAATTATCCAATACTCCATAAGCCCATTCTCCAAATCTCCATTCTCCTTTTCACCCTTTCGCCTAATTCTCACTCTTTACTCTTCACTCTTCACTTCTCACTCAATGATGATGTCGGCGGTCTTTTTCTTTCCGTGTTGCTGTGATGAGTGTATTCGAACATTTTTTACAGGTGTAATGTTTAATTTGTGCGCCCAAAGGAATCTCGAGAAGCTGATGTTTCAGTTTTCGATGTATTCGATGTAACCTCCCACTACATTTCGGACACACATCCGGTCGGGACATCCGTTCGATCATGCGAATTCGTACCCGGTTCAATACCATCATACCGGCAGTCAGAATAAGAAGAATACCGAATAAATCGGATGTTTCGACAGATTTAATGACATATACTGTCCCTGTCAATAAGCCGGTAAGAGAATCTGCAATAAATCTTGCTCCGCTTTTAATAACGAACCAAGTGGTTTGCTTAATCTCCATTTTTTCAAGGAGAAGAAATACCCCCAAAGCAAACAAACAGGCGACGGTAATTTCAAAACGGAATTCTTCGAAAAAGCTCCGCCCATTATTACGGCGTCTTTTCCCTTTGCGTTTTATATCATTCATTTGTTACTCCGATTAATTGTAATGTAAAAATTAACCAATAAATCGGTTTAGTACATAATGGTTTCATAGTTTGGATAACCAAGTATCATGTTAATCAAATATTTTTGTCCTCAGAACACATGTATCGTAAATTGTCCAACGGAATTTTAAGAAATAATGATTAAGTTGGGAGAATACCCTTGGATATATATTCATGGAATGTGAATGGCGTTCGCGCCGCAGAACGAAAAGATTTTCTGGGTTGGCTGAGTATGGTGCAGCCCGATGTCGTCTGTTTACAGGAGACCAAAGCCCGCGTGGATCAACTTTCTTCGCAACTTATAAAAGACCATGGATATCACACTTATTGGCATTCTGCCGAGCGTCCGGGATATAGCGGAGTTGCCACATTCTGCAAAGAAAAACCGCTTTATGTACAAGAAGGTCTTGGGATAGAAAAATATGATCGTGAGGGGCGAGTTCTCATCACAGAGCATGAAAACTTTTTGCTCTACAATATTTATTTTCCCAATGGACAGCGCGACCGGGACCGGCTGGATTACAAACTGGAGTTCTACGAAGACCTGCTAAAGATATTGGATGAACAAGTGGACTCAGGGAATAATGTTGTCATCGGTGGTGATTGGAATACGGCGCATAAGCCGATTGATTTGGCGCGACCGAAGGACAATAAAAAGACGTCCGGGTTTTTGCCGGAAGAGCGGGCACTTTTAGATAAATATGAAGAGCATGGATTTGTCGATACGTTCCGGTTGTTTCATCCTGAACCAGCGCGCTATAGTTGGTGGTCATATCGATACGGAGTGCGTGCGAGAAATATCGGCTGGCGGATTGATTATTTTTGGGTAAATGAGGGTTTTGTAGATAACGTTAGTGATGCCAATATCCATGATGATGTGATGGGATCAGATCACTGCCCAGTGTCGTTAACCGTGAGATATGGAGTGGATTGACTATGTCAATTCTTGCCACGTTTATTCGTGGCAAATTGTGAAAAAACATTAAAGGAGTAGCAATGATTACAAAAGAAAAAATAACAAAAAATTGGTTAAAACGTTATACCGGAACCTCTCCGGAAGAATTCGGTGATTGGATTTTGTTAACGAACTTCCAAAATTACGTGGATAATTTTTCTGAACGATTTGATGTCCCGATCAATGGAGTCGGTGGACCGATGACCTCTGCTACAAATAAAGACGGGTTAAGCATTATCAATTTTGGGATTGGCAGTGCCAATGCAGCAACGGTAATGGATTTGCTCTCTGCTGTTTCGCCGAAGGGAGTATTGTTCCTTGGAAAATGCGGCGGGTTGAAAAAATCCACAGAGATTGGGCATTTCATTTTACCGATGGCTGCCATTCGTGGTGAAGGAACCAGTAACGATTACTTTCCAGAAGAAGTTCCGGCAATGCCGACATTTAAACTGCATAAGTATGTTTCGGACATTGTTGTGAAAAATAATCTAGAGTATCGAACCGGTGTTGTATATACAACGAATCGCAGGGTTTGGGAACATGATGAGGCTTTTCGAAACTATTTACAGCAGTTGCGAGTCTTGGCAATCGATATGGAAACAGCCACACTGTTTATTACCGGACTTTCTAATGAAATTGACCGTGGTGCCTTACTGTTGGTCTCTGACAGGCCGATGATACCGGAGGGTGTCAAAACAGCGGAATCCGACCAGGCGATTACGAAAAAATATGTAAACCTGCATCTTGAGATTGGCATTCAGGCGATGTCTCATATCGAGGATGAAGGAGAAGCAATTAAGCATTTTACATATTAAAAAGTAGACTGGTCCGCCCGAGGCGGACGAATGAGTCCTAATCCTCGCCAAAAAACCGGCGGACAGACTAATCCAAAATAAGCTCCACCGCAATTGCATCTGCGAATGTCATCCCCTTTTCAGTAAGAGAAATACATTCATTAGATATCTGAAGGCATCCCGGCCATTTTGTGTCCGCCTTTTGCAGGGAAGACTGAAATTGTTCAGATAGAAATACCGGGATCAAGGCTGTTTTGAATCCCTCTGCCAATCGTAATCCAAATCCAATCATTTCATTGGCTCGTTGAATTTCATAAATCTTTTCACTAAAATCTTCAACAGAATTGGTCTCTTTGATTCGTTGAATATATTGAGACAGTTCTGAAATATTTGCCCAACGGTGGGTCCCGTCAAAACTATGTGCGGAGGGACCAAATCCCAGGTAAGGTTCTATCCGCCAATAATGCAGGTTGTGTTTACAGGTTTTCCCGGGTTTAGCGTAGTTCGAGATTTCATACCGATGATAACCGGCATCAGAAAGAGTATGGTTGGTAATCTGAACGTTATCAAGTACATCTGAGTCAGACGGCAGATGGATTATGTTGTTTTTTTCAAGATTGTAAAGCGGAGTGTCTTTCTCAACTGTGAGGATATACGCCGAAATGTGTTCCGGTTTCAAATCAATGATTGAACGTAAACTGTTCATCCAAGAATCTTGTGTTTGCCCCGGGATGCCGTAAATCAAATCGCAGGAGATGTTTTCAAATTCGACATTACGTGCAGATGTAACTGCGGAGATTGCTTCATCGGCTGTGTGAATTCTCGTCAATGTTTTGAGTTCTGCTGATACAAGCGATTGGATTCCAATAGATAGCCGGTTCACGCCCAGCGAGCGGAAAGAATTCAATGTGTTATCGGAAACTTCACCGGGATTGACTTCCATTGTAAACTCCGAAAAACGGCAAATGCCAAAACGTGATTCTAAAGCAGAGAGGATTTGTTCAAGTTGTTTAGCATTAAGAAGACTTGGAGTTCCTCCGCCGAAAAAACAGGTATCAATAATCCAGTCAGACGTGTCTGCATCACATCGTTTAATTTCTAAGCAAAGTGCATTTACAAATGGCTGAATTCGGCCATCGGAATCGGAAACGGAGTAGAAATCGCAATAAATACATTTTTTCCTACAGAAGGGTATATGGATGTAAATTCCCGCCGTTTGCATGCATCAAATTACACTAATTAGAGAGCGTTATGAAGATAAACACACAAAAAATAATCATATTGATTTCAGGGTTTCTCATCAACGGAATTTTATTTGCCCAGCAGGGAATTATGAAAATTGGTTTCGACATTGATGACACGGTATTGTACTCACGATATGTTTTTCAAGATGCCCCCAGGGATGATAAAAATCACCTGAATTTTGGCTGGATCAATACACGAGACCGAGAACTATCTATCCCGATTGAGCCGACGATTACACTAATCCGGTATTTTCATCTCCACGGTCATGATGTGTATTTCATCACTGCTCGGGGCGGACAAAATGGAAATATAACAGCGGAATATTTATCAGATATTGTAGGTTTTACCGTTGAAGTAGGGAAGAACTTGTTTTTTAGTCCTAAGGAAAAAATCGGAGCGAAATATTTTACAACCAAGCATAAAATAATGAACTATCTGGATCTTGATATGTATTATGGTGATTCGGACTCTGATATTTTGGCGGCGATTAAGGCAGATGTTTACCCGATTCGTATGGTTCGGCATCAGTCATCTGTGGAACAGTACGGGCGAAATTATTTTGGAAATACGTTGAAAGGAAACAGCATGCAAGCACCGTTTGATACAGACGACCTAAAGCTGTTTTATGGTGCAAATGTTGGGATGTTTGGTGAATCGATTTATCCGATTCTCTGGGAGGGACCGGAAGGAGAGTAGGATAAAAGGTGAAGCGGAGATGAGGGGATGTTGGAATGGAGGATTGGACATATATTAATCAATTCCATAATACAACTTGCTTAAGCTGTTAGTCATGAAACTCACCAAACTCGTCAACTCATAAAACTCAGAAACATTGTGAATATAAAAATCAAAGAAGTGAAAACTAAATCTGAACTTGATCAGGTGTTTGCGATTCGCAGGGAAGTATTTGTCGAGGAGCAAAATGTCTCTGAAGAAATTGAAATGGACGAATATGATGTTAGCTCACAACATGTTTTGGCGACAATAGATGGCAAACCTGTTGGTACCGCACGATGGCGTAAAACAAATGAAGGAATAAAATTAGAACGATTTGCGGTACTAAAACTCTACCGCGGAAAAAACATCGGAGCAGAATTGGTATATGTTTTTCTACGGAAACATTCACCTGAAAGATATATTTATTTGAACGCACAGGAAAAAGTAATCTCTTTTTATGAAAAATTCGGGTTTGTCGCTGAAGGGGATTGTTTTTATGAAGCCGGGATTCCCCACAAAAAAATGGTACTGAAAAATAGGTAACCTGTTTTATTATCGGATGTAAATCGTATATTCTCCAATCTGATACGGTAAAAAAAGAATAAAAACCAACTCAAAAAGTCAGAATAATAGAAATTCGAACCAATTTCAAATCTGAGAAACCTGTTTTGAAATGACAAATGACAAGCAACAAATCCCAAATAAATCACAATATCGAAATAACAAACATACGTGTTTCGGATTTGAACGATTGAAATTTATTGTGTTTTGGAATTTGAGTATTGAAATTTCTGTTAGGTCCCAATGAACTAAAAAACTATATTGAATAAGTACTGATCCGAATGCCAAAATCTCTTTATTCCCGATTATTTAAACTAGTTGGAAAATACTGGCATTACCTGCTGGGTTCGACGCTAGCGGCATTTGTTTTTGTGGCATTTAACAGTTTTTCCATTTGGTTAATGGCATCACTGCTAAATAGTATTTTAGCAGATTTCGCAAAAGTGGTCAGCCAAAACCATCTTCTTGAAGCCGCCTCAGATATTTCGGTTAATGACCAACTAAAACTTTGGACAAATAATTTAATATTGAAGGAAACTGCCGTAGATACACTAAAGATGTTGTGTCTGTATCTCTTAGCTGTTTTTGCAATCAAAAATGTATTTTTATATATAAAAAATATCTTGCTCACATATGTGCAGTTTCAATTAATCACCGAACTCCGTAATCGATTATATATTCAATTTCAACGGCTTTCGTTGTCCTATTTTGATAAAAGAAAATCGGGTGAATTGACATCAATTGTTATAAATGACGTCGCCAATATGCGTCGCGCCCTCTCAACAACATTTCAAAAACTTTTTGTAGAGCCTATCAATATTATTGTGTTTTTGACACTCATGTTTATTATCAGTCCCAAGCTGACATTTTTAGCTACGATTATCGTTCCCATATCAGGGGTTGCGATTATTGCCATCGGAAAGAGTATTCGTCGTAAATCCCGCCGAACTGCCGGGAAAATTGCAGGGATCACAAATATCATTACCGAAACACTTGCGTCAATCCGAGTCGTGAAAGCGTTTACGATGGAGGGTTATGAAATAAATAGATTCTTAACGGAAACAAAAAGATATTTCAACCTCATTTTCAGAAGAGCCAAATTACGTCATCTTTCTACGCCCATCACAGAAACCATTGGTGTCGGAATTGGCGTTTCGTTATTATGGATTGGCGGAATGGATGTATTGGTGGAGCACACGATGACCTCCGAGGATTTTATTCGGTTTGTTCTTCTTATGTTCAGTATCATGGATCCGCTGCGTAAATTAAGTAATGTCAATGTTGAATTACAGACCGGTATGGCGTCGGCAGAACGAGTTTATACCGTGTTAGATAAGCCGGCAGACATACAGAATGCCCCGAATGCGGAAAGTATTATAGCATTTACGGAAAACATTCAGTTCCACGATGTTCACTTTTACTATAATGGAGAAGAAAGTTCGGTGCTAAACGGAGTATCCTTTACGGTGAAACGGGGGGAAATTGTTGCAATCGTGGGTTCAAGTGGTGCCGGAAAATCAACGGTTGCTGATTTAATACCACGGTTTTACGATGTCTCCCAAGGAAAAATAACGATTGATGGACGAGACATTAGAGATGTCACATTAAATTCTCTGCGTGGACAAATGGGGATTGTGACACAGGAAACTATCTTGTTTAATGATACGGTGAGGTCTAACATTGCTTACGGGTTGGCGTCTGTTTCTGATGAGGCTGTCAGAGAGGCAGCCGACGCAGCCAATGCGCTTGAGTTTATTGAAGAAATGCCCGAGGGTTGGAACACAATTATCGGTGATAAAGGTGTCAGGTTGTCCGGCGGACAACGTCAAAGACTGGCCATTGCCCGTGCACTCTTGAAAAATCCGCCCATCTTAATTCTGGATGAAGCAACCTCATCATTGGATACAGAGTCAGAGAAGGCTGTTCAGGAAGCCATTGAAAAATTAATGAAAAATAGAACAGCATTGGTTATCGCACACAGACTTTCAACGATACAGAATGCCGATAAAATTATTGTACTTCAAGACGGAAGAATCTTTGAGACAGGTAGTCATGATGAGCTAATCAAAAATAACGGCGTATATCGCCACTTGTATGATATTCAGTTTAGTCAACAATCCAAATAATTATATTTTGAATATATGGAATTAGAGAGCAGATTACAGAAAAAGATATTTCGGGATATAACCCGTATTCTTGAAAAACACAAGATACCTTATTGGCTGGATTCAGATACATTGTTAGGTGTGATGGGTGAAAAACATAATAAGCAGTTGTCTAGAAGAAACAACATTTATCTGTCTATCTCGGGAGATTCCTTGACAAAATTGTTGACGATAAAAAAAGAATTTGGTCGTAAATATAAATTTTATAGCTATCCTGATCGGTCGGGGAGGCAATGGATTAAAGGAAATGTTATTCGAGTTGGTATTTTTAATAGTTGGAAAAGAAGAAGTGACGCTTTTAAGGTATTCATTTCTCTTAAATTTAAAACCTTTGGCAAATATCGCTGGGTTGATAACAGGAATTGTAAATGGGTAAATGCTCATTATTTTGATCAATTAGACTATATTGAATTCAACACCAAACAATACCCTGTTCCGTCTAATGCGGCGGACTATCTCACTCGAAGATATGGAAATTGGCTTGAAAACAGTTCAGATTGGATAGAGCAAATTGATGATTTCGCGATTGTTGAAGATAATATTATTAAAAATATTTTGCCCAAAAAAGTGGTGAAAGCAGAACCCACTATTAAAATAAAATTGCATGAAAAAAAATATCACCATCGGATGAAGAATATGCTCCTGCATACAATTGATATTCTTCGAGAGAATAATATACCGCATTGGCTGGAGGCAGGAACTCTTTTGGGAATAATTAGAGATGGTGATTTGATCCCCTGGGATTATGATGCAGATCTTGGTATCCCTGGAGAATATGCTCAGAGAGCATTTAATCTACGACGGAAATTTTTTCCGAAATACCTTGTTAAAAAGAAACCCATCAACAATGCATGGATCCCCGGCGGGACCAGAGTGGTAAAAATAAAAACACCCTGGGAAAAACTGAAACAAATAAATTTCCATGTGGACCTGTTCTGTCTTTACAAAGTAGGTGATTACCATCGTTGGATTGACACCAACACCTTAAAGCAAGTAGACAAAAAATTTCATACGGAGTTTGAAACAATCCACTGGGAGGGCAGAGAGATTAATATACCTTCTCATGTGGAAGAATATTTAACTATTCGCTATGGAGACTGGAGGACACCCCGACAAATTTATGATGCGGGGCTTCATGATAGTTCTATAGCTGAAAAAGGATTTTAATCCTTAAATTATCCGCACATTATTTCATAATAAATTTCATTTATTACAATAATACCTGAAATTAAAACGGAGAAACAAAAAATGAAAAAAGTTTATGTAGGGATGTCCGCTGATTTATTTCATCATGGGCATTTAAATATTATAAATGAAGCAAAAAAGTTGGGGTCAGTGGTAGTAGGATTGTTGACAGATGCAGCAATAGCAAGTTATAAACGGCTTCCTCTCATTCCGTATAAACAGCGGAAGATTATTGTTGAAAATATTAAGGGGGTTGATAAAGTAGTTTCACAAGAGTCTCTTGATTACGTCCCGAATCTCAGGAAGATTAAACCCGATTTTGTTGTTCATGGAGACGATTGGAAAACGGGTGTTCAGAGGGGAACACGCAGACGAGTGATTGATGCACTCAATGAGTGGGGTGGAAAACTAGTCGAGATCAAATATACGGAAGGAGTTTCATCGACTCAATTGATCAACACATTAAAAGAAAAAGGGGTTACGCCTAATGTTCGGTTAAAAACATTAAAAAGATTGTTGAATGTAAAACCCACATTAAGGTTTCTTGAGGCTCATAATGGTTTAACCGGGCTTATTGTAGAAAAAACAAAAGTAGACTACGGGGGGAGACAAAAAGAATTTGACGGGATATGGTTGAGCAGTTTGACTGTTTCTACAGCCACCGGTAAACCTGATACGGAAGTCGTGGATTTTTCATCCAGATTTCAGACCATAGAAGAGATTTTGGAAGTTACAACTAAACCCATCATTGTTGATGGAGATACCGGAGGGAAAACGGAGCATTTTCGATTTAGAGTCAGAACCATGGAACGACTAGGCGTTTCTGCCGTCATCATTGAGGATAAAGTCGGTGTAAAACGAAACTCATTGTTTGGAACGGATGTGGTCCAGGAACAAGATACTATTGAGCATTTTACCGAGAAAATAAAAGCGGGGAAGAAATCATTAGTCACCGATGACTTTATGATTATTGCCCGGATTGAAAGTTTGATACTAAAAAATGGGATGGAGGATGCCCTGACAAGGGCTCAAGCATATATTGATGCCGGCGCAGATGGGATCATGATTCACAGTAAGGAGAAAGACGGCGAAGAGATCAAAGAATTTTGTCATAGATTTAGCGAGTTTGAGAAACAAGTACCTTTGGTGGTTGTGCCGTCCACGTTTGCGCACATGACGGAGAAAGAACTCCAAGACTTAGGCGTGAATATTGTTATCTATGGAAACCATCTCGTCCGTAGCGCCTATCCGTCCATGGTTAAGGCTACAGAATCCATTCTCAAGTATGACCGATGTTTGGAAGCTTCCAAGGAATATTGTATGCCGATAAAAGAAATATTAACCCTGATTCCCGAGGAATATTAATGAGCATTGATCCGTTACAATTCTACGATATCCTGGCGGAGAAAGGGATAGATTTTTTCACCGGAGTTCCGGATTCGTTATTAAAACAATTTTGCCTATGTATTGATGAAAAAGTATCTGAACATCGCCATATCATTGCTGCGAATGAAGGCAATGCAATTGCCTTGGCTTCCGGGTACCATCTTGGAACGGGAAAGATATCGCTAATCTACATGCAGAATTCGGGGTTAGGGAATGCTGTAAATCCGCTTTTGTCACTCTGTGACCCGGATGTTTACTCAATTCCACTTATCATCGTGGTGGGTTGGAGAGGTGAACCCGGTGTTAAGGATGAACCTCAGCATGTGAAACAGGGGAAAGTTCAGTTGGATCTGATAAGGTCTTTGGATATTCCTTATGCCATTATTTCTAAAGATGAACAAGACATTGAAAAAATAATTGCAGAAGGGATCGAACTGACAATCCGTGAAAATCGCCCCTTTGTGTTTGTCATTAAAAAAGGAACGTTTAGTAACTATCGGCCAAAATCTTCAATAGATGAAGAAAAAGGAATGCGAAGGGAAGCAGCGTTGGAAATTATGTTGAGTAAGTTTCCAGAAGATGTTATTATTGTGTCAACCACCGGTAAAACATCCCGTGAGATATTTGAAATTAGGGGAAAACATGGAGAACCTCACTTTAAGGATTTTCTTACAGTCGGTTCAATGGGACATTGCTCTTCTATTGCTCTGGGGTTAGCAATTTCCAACCCTGAAAGAAAAGTCGTTTGTATTGATGGCGACGGAGCATTGATTATGCACATGGGCAGTCTTTCTACCGTGGGAAAGTTGCACCCGGAGAATTTTTACCATATCCTGATGAACAATAGTGTTCACGAATCTGTCGGAGGACAGGCAACATCAGCTGATAATATTGATATCCCTGCTTTGGTGAGGGCAAATGGGTACACCAATGTATGGTCCACAAGCGATGAGAAGGGGCTTAGGGCTCAAGTGGGAGACTTTATTGAAGGAATAGGCCCGAATTTTATGGAAGTGAACGTTAAACCCGGGTCTAGAGAAGATTTAGGTCGCCCAACGGTAAAACCTGTGGATAATAAAAAAGCCTTCATGCATTATGTTCAGGATAAATAAATCTGCCCAATAAATTTTATGTATTTTAATCCGGTAAAAGTCATAGAAACAAACCAATGGGTCAAAACTGTATTCGATAAATTGGTTGAACTCAGAGTAAAAAATCCTCTGATAATTACATCTCCGGAAATACTGGAGCTTCAAAAAATAGATTCTGTATTTGACATCAATTCCATCTTTAGCAACGTCGGGTCAAATCCTACGTTTAAAAGCTGCGCACACGCAATAGATTTTAGCAAGACGAATAGATATGATTGCGTTATCGCAATCGGAGGTGGTTCTGTTATGGACACCGCTAAGGTTGTGATGGCTTCCATGGGGACGGAGATTGTCGATACTGGTAAATTGCTGAACGTAACGTCCCCGTATAAACACAGGGTTCCGGGAATCTTCATTCCAACCACTCATGGTACCGGGAGTGAGGTAACCATGTGGGCTACGGTATGGAATATGAAAGAGAAAAAGAAATATTCCATTTCTCATCCGGATCTTTATCCTAATATAGCGATACTGGATGGAACCTTAACCCTTAGTTTGCCTTTACATATTTCTTTATCGACCACATTGGATGCTTTGAGTCATGGTTTTGAAGCCATCTGGAACAAGAATGCTAATTCAACATCTACGAATTACGCGATTGAAGCCATTTGTTTAATATTGAGTAATATTGAAAAATTAAAGGATGAGCCACATCATCTTGATTTGAGAAACGCATTACTGAGAGCATCCAATATTGCCGGTTTAGCTTTTTCCAATACAAAAACAGCCGCCGCTCATTCAATTAGTTATCCGCTGACAATCAAATATGGCATTCCGCATGGGGTGGCATGTTCATTACCTCTGCTTCCATTGTTGCACATAAATAAGGATGCGATAGAAAAGGAATTGAACCAGATTATGACGAAATTAAAAATGAGCAATATATCTGAACTTAAAGATTGTATTAAACAAATCCCAGGAGATATATTAAAGTTTAATTTAAAAAGTTGGGGTGTCGCTCAATCAGGCCTATCCGTTTTAGTAGAACAGTCATTTACAAAAGGAAGAATGGACAATAACATTGTTGATCTTACAAAAAATCAGGTGCATCAAATATTGGAAGAAATCCATTCGTGAAATATGAGGTCACGTAAGTTTAACTATCTGTTCTTTGTAACAAAGCCATACTCATTTCCGATACTTGAGCCGATTCAAGCATTTATTGAAAAAAATGAATGTGGTCAAGTCCGATGGTTTACTGCAAGTACTGCAAGAAAATATCAAGCACCCGGAAAGGAATTACACTCATCGTCGAAAGTAATGAGTTTTAATCCGGACGTCGTGATTGTTCCCGGGAATATTGTCCCTGATTTTTGGCCGGGACTTAAAGTGCAGGTATTTCATGGATTAGATGATGAACCTAAGGGGTTTTATCGCATAACCGGTTTTTTTGATTTGTACTGTACTTTTGGACCAAACACCACAAATGAGTTCAACCGTCTGGCGAAGCGCGATAACCACTTTTTGGTAAGAGAAACCGGCTGGACTAAGATTGACCCATTGTTTTCTGATAGCTCCGATGATGAAAGTACCCGACGGCAGATAACAGAAAGGCTCGCTCTTGATTCTCAAAAACCCATAATATTATATGCTCCGACTTTCCCGCCAAAATACACATCTGCATCGGATTTACTCTCTGTTATTTCTAAATTTAAAAACGTCCCTTATCAGTTTTTGATTAAATTTCACACTCTTTTAGACGAAAAAATTCAACAACAATACAGAGCCTTAATAAATCAGAATATTCAAATTGTTGAAGATATTAATATTCTTCCATATTTACGCATAGCGGATGTTCTCATAACAGATACCTCTTCGGTAGCTTATGAATACATCGTTTTAAACAAACCTATTATTACGTACAAAGCTATCGCAAGAAAGGACAAGGGAATAAATATCCATTCAGCCGATAATTTACTGGAAGCGATTGAGCGTTCTTTGGCAAACCCGGGAGAGTATTCACAAAATCGTCAGCAGTATTTAGAAGAAATCCATCCTTACATTGATGGCAAATCGTCCTCGAGAGTTATTGGAGCAATCGAAAATATATTAGAAACCGGTATCAATAAAAAGTTAAAAGCTAAACCTAAAAACTACGTACGGAAATGGCAGATTAGACAGTTGATGAAAAAGTGGGAGCGATAATAGTTGAGTAAAATAAAAATTTTGTTCAAGATGTTTTATTTGTATCACAAAACAGCTTATGATCCGTTGATTGACGTTTTCCATAGTGATCCTCGTTATGATGTTGCCTTATCGCTGACGGATGAAGATAAACGGATTTTCGGAGTATTTACCAAGAAATTATCGCATAAATTTCTGAAGGATTTTGAAGCCCAGGGATATCGTATTTCTGATGAAAAAGAGAATTTTGATATTATTGTCGTTCCTGATGTTGTAAATGAGTCGGATTTTGGTCATACGTTACTATGCCTAGTATATCATGGAATCACCTTCACTAAAACGGTCACATTCAGGGAATTAAAAAAACATAGAACAGGTCGGTATATGATTTTTGCTGAAGGTGACTATTCAGTGCAGCAATTGCATAAGTCGGGTTGTTTATTCGACTCCGAAGTGTACAAAGCAGGCTATCCTAAAATTGATCCTTATTTCAAAAAAAAGGAATTTAATCGGGAGGAGATACTGTTATCACTTGGATTAAATCCGGATAAAAACACAATTTTGTTTGCACCAACCTATAAACCGACTTGTGCGTATAAATTGAAAGAAGCAATATTTCAAGCAACAAAAAACTATAACTTAATCATTAAACTGCACCATTATGCGTGGAGAGGGAAATTTGCCAGACATAGCCAACATAAGATTTTTGAACGGCGCTTGTTGAAGTATCCACATGCAGTGATTATTCCTCCGGATAATTATAGTATCTTACCATTAATGGCTGCGGCAGACACCCTGGTCTCTGAGGCTTCGGGTGCTGTCACAGAATTTCTGGCGACAGGGAAGATTGGTGTAATATATAATCTGGATCATGATTTACTGAAACACAGTGACGGTGAACCTCTTTTGACAATTGATAATCGTAAGTTTCTCAAAGACTCTTTTGTCCATATCAATCATGCAAGCGAACTGGAAGCGGGTATTCAACAAGCATTACATCCTACGAATAAAATGGTTGAAGCAGCAAAAAAAGACCGGGACTACTATTTCTATAAATTGGACGGTAAAGCGTCTGAGAGAGTCAAAGCGGAAATTGAACGTTTATATGCTGAAGGGACACATTTAAACCAACCTGAATAAACGCTGAAGTTTTAGACAAAGCCCGTGATCTTGTAAAATCAGAATGGCTTGATTAGTCTTTTGAGTCTGGGAGACTAATTGTCTGTTTTTTTATTCAGATTTATAAAAAATCCTGCCCTTATCAATCGGTTTGGGATATCCGTCCACGATAAGCGCCAGGTTATCTGTAAGATTTAATACTTTCCCTTCGGTGATCAGCGTAGAATATTCTACCCCGGAATCAGAATAAACTCGAACCGTTTTACCGATGACGATTGAACGATTCCGATACTCCGCTAGTATTTGATTAGATTTTCTGCAAAGTAGCAGATTATAATTTTCTGAAAGTTTGCTAACTAAAATAGGAAGTGTTTCCGATATTGTCAGGGTTGAGTTTTTCGGCAGGTGACTCTTGACGGAGGTTACTTCAGGGACAAACGCATCACGAATCACTTCCGGTGTTGTTTTCACATTCAGTCCGATTCCGAGTGTCGCGACTGTGATGGTTCTCCCCGACGATTGAGTGTGTGCCAGTACTCCGCTGATTTTGGAATTCTCTATAAGGATGTCATTGACCCATTTGATACCGGTTTTGTTTCTTAACTCCGGAATCTCGTCCAGAGTTTGGACTACCGAGACTGCCGGAAGTGCCAGAAAAACTGCAAGAAAGTTATCGATAGCGATATTTGGAGATAGATAAACGGATAAATGAATATTTCCGGGTTCAGCGATCCACGAGCGGTTTTTAAATCCGTGGAATTTTTTTCCTGCACCGGCAAGGCATAACAGTTTATCGGGGAGTTTTAATCCTTTCCGTGCAGATTCAATTAAAATATCGTATTGAGATTGCTTGGAAAATTCCGTAATAAGAATGTACTCCCATCCACCTGGATAATGGATTTCACCAACATATAATTTGTCTTTTTGGAAGATTCTTCGGGAGAGGATTTCAACAGATGTGCCGGAGGGCAACCGGTCGTGGGACCAGCTTATATCTCTGCCCAAAGTATTTTCGGCATAGTGTGGGTTATCTGTGATGACGATCATATGAATAGCATGTTTAATTTAAGCAAAAAATATTTTGCATAAAAAAAGGATAAATCCATCGTGTTTTACTCGCATTGCATAAATTTATCACCCTAAATTTACACTATAACGATTAGGGATATTTAATTAAATAACCCAATCAATTTCGCCATCAAACGGCAAGAATGCTCGATAAATACATCGCACTGAACGACAAGATGGAACCACGTTCCCATTATAAACATTATGGAATTTTTCAAATACTGTTTCCTTATATTGCCTTTGTGCAACTTAATTCAACAATCCGCAATAAACTGTCTGGAGATTTACTAAAATGATTACAAAAAAACAAGCCCTTGATTATCACATCGAAGGGAGACCCGGTAAGATTGAAGTTGTATCCACAAAACCTTGCATTACTCAAGATGATCTCTCAAAAGCCTACACACCAGGAGTAGCTGAACCGTGCAGGGAGATTGAAGCTGACCCATCAAAAGCAAATTTGTATACCGCAAAAGCCAATCTTGTGGCGGTCATTTCCAATGGTACAGCCGTGTTGGGATTGGGTGATATCGGTGCGCTTGCCGGAAAGCCCGTCATGGAAGGAAAGGGCGTACTGTTTAAAAAATTCGCCGATATTGATGTGTTTGATATTGAGCTGGACACTCATGATGTTGAAAAAATTATCGACGCCGTAAAGTTGATGGAACCTACGTTTGGCGGAATCAATTTAGAAGACATCAAAGCTCCGGAATGTTTTGAGATTGAAGAGCGTCTCATAAAGGAAATGAACATCCCGGTATTTCATGATGATCAGCACGGTACAGCTATTATTTCGGCAGCCGCACTGGTAAATGCTTGTGAACTAGCCGGCAAGGAGATGGGTAACCTTCGGCTGGTGGTTAGTGGTGCAGGGGCATCTGCGATTGCCTGTGCAACACATTATCTGCGCTTTGGCGTGAAGCGAGAGAATGTCATCCTCTGTGACAGTAAGGGAGTGGTGTACAAAGGTCGACAGGAAGGGATGAATAAATATAAAGAACAGTTTGCCTGTGAAACAGATTTGCGTACGTTGGAAGAAGCAATGGTAGATGCCGATGTGTTCGTTGGGTTATCGCGTGCCGGGTTGGTCAGCAAGGATATGATCCGCTCAATGGCAGATAATCCTATCGTCTTTGCCATGGCTAACCCAGACCCTGAGATTACATATCCGGCTGCAAAAGACGCAAGAGAAGATGTAATTATGGCTACAGGACGTTCAGATTATCCTAATCAGGTCAACAATGTACTTGGGTTCCCCTTTATTTTTAGGGGTGCGCTGGATGTCCATGCCAAAGCCATCAATGAAGAGATGAAGGTTGCCGCTTCTAACGCTTTAGCCGCGCTTGCTAAGGAGGATATCCCGGATGAAGTGATAGATATCTATGAAGTAGACCAACTGGAATTTGGTCCCGAATATATTATCCCAAAACCATTTGATCCTCGCGTGTTAATCTGGGAAGCGACTGCCGTTGCGAAAGCCGCCATGGACACGGGGGTTGCCGGAAAGACAATTGATATTGAAGAATATAGGGATATGTTGGAAGCCAGACTGGGGAAAAGCCGTGAGTTGATGAGAAAGATCATGAATAAAGCCCGGAAAAATCCTAAACGAATTGTGTTCCCGGAAGGTGAAAGTGACCGAATTATCCGTGCGAGCAGTCAGATTGTTACCGAAGGGATTGCCAAACCAATTCTTTTGGGTAACCCGGAAGTCATTGAAGAGAATGCAGAGCGTCTCCGTATCTCTTTGGAAAATGTAGAGATCATTAAACCAAGCGAGAGTGAACATCATCCGGATTATTGTGTTGAATATTATCGTTTAAGGCAGCGAAAGGGAATCACACGTAGGAGAGCCTGCGAATTGATGAAGCGAACCAACTTTTTCGGACCGATGATGGTACATATGGGAGATGCCGATGGCATGATCTCCGGGATTGCACAGAATTACCCAGATACGCTTCGTCCGGCATTGCAGATATTAAAACCACGAAAGGGTGTTCACCAGGTAGCAGGGATGTATGTGCTGGCATTTAAAGACAAAATTAAAGTGTTTGCAGATGTCACCGTAAATATTGATTCCACCGCCGAAATGCTGGCGGAGATAACCGTATTGGCTGCCGAAGAAGCGAAAAAACTTGGAATAGAACCAAGAATCGCATTGTTGAGTCCAAGCAATTTTGGAAGTGTGAATCATCCGTGGGCAAAAAAAGTTAGAAAGGCCGTGAATTTGGTTTGGGAAATGGCTCCTGATTTGATTGTCGATGGTGAGATACATGCAGATATCGCTCTGTCTACCAAACTTCTTAGAAAACATTTTCCGTTCTCAATACTTCAGGAAGAAGCCAACGTCTTGATCTTCCCGGATCTCACATCTGGTAATATCGCTTACAAACTCTTAAAGCAGCTGGCAAATGCGAAGGCAATCGGACCAATTTTACTCGGACTTTCAAAGCCGGTTCATTTATTGCAGTTTTCAGAAAGCACGGTAGAAGATGTTGTCAATATGACGGCCATTGCCGTGAATGATGCGCAGGAGATTTGAAATTAAGAATTGAGGAGTGAAGAATAAAGGTTTAACATTTGAACACGTTAATTTGCAATAATTCGGCAGACTGACTCCAAAACGTTTAACCAATCAGTTTGTCAAAGGTATAAAACCTTTGTATTTTGCTCCATGATTATACAGAATAAAATTACCCGAACCCTTGTCATTGTCGCTGTTTTGTTCGCTTGCCTTTTTGGCGCTCAAATAGATGAAAGAGTTTATACAGCAGGAAGACGCGCTGAAAACACTATCCATGCCTGGGTAATATTTAAGAATAAAGGGCTGTCCGGCGATCAATTGGAAATTCGCATTTCGCAGATTGAAGTAGCGATGGACAACCACACGAAATATCGACGCGCAAAAACACGATCCAAGTATTTAACAGACGAAAGAGATGTCCCTGTTTATCAGGAATATGTCGACCGCATCCTTGAACAAGGCGTAGAAATTCGGACGAAGTCCAAGTGGCTCAATGCTGTTTCTATTGCCACAACAAAGGAAACACTGCAGCTGATTGCTGAGTTGGACTATGTTAAGGAAATCCTGCCGGTCTACTCCGGGAAACGTCGGTCGGAAATTCAGAATCCAATATCAAAAAAAGTCGGCATTACTGACAATGCATACGGTGCATCATTTTCTCAGTTGGAACAGATTAATGTAATTGCCGCTCATGAAGCAGGATATACAGGGCAGGATGTACGAGTGCTAATGCTGGATACAGGCTATTACAAAGACCACGAAGCTATTCAAAATGATAAAATTATTGCAGAATGGGATTTTATCAATGATGACGGTGAAACGCAGAATGAGTTTGGAGATCACACAAGTCAACATAATCATGGAACGGCGACTTTATCTACATTAGGCGGAATGATGGATGGTGTGCTTTACGGACCAGCGTATAATGCTGAATTTCTTTTAGCAAAAACTGAGGATTATCCCAATGAGCAGCCCATCGAAGAAGATTGGTATGTCGCCGGGCTTGAATGGGGTGAGGAAAACGGAGCGGATATCGCATCATCATCACTCGGATATATTGATTGGTACACTTTAGATAGCCTGGATGGACTAACCGCTGTGACGACAATTGCCGTAAACATCGCCATTGAAAATGGGATGATTGTTACAACCGCGGCAGGGAATGAAGGAGAAAACGGAATTTTAGCTCCGGCCGACGCTTTTGATGTTATTACTTGCGGGGCAGTTGATTCTATCGGGAATCTTGCATATTTCAGTTCAAGGGGACCCACAGCTGACGGACGGATAAAACCAGAGGTATGTGCTCGGGGTGTGGCGACGTATTGTGCAGGTGCCTCTTACTCAGAACAGTATTATGAGGCGAACGGGACGTCTCTCTCAACTCCATTAATCGGTGGTGCCTGTGCTGTCATACTGAGTGCACACCCGGATTGGACACCGTTAATGGTTCGGGAAGCATTAATGATGACAGCGGATAATTCAGAAAATCCTAATAATCAATACGGCTGGGGTGTCATTGATGTCATGGCAGCAATAAACTACGATGCCTTTATGGACAGCAGTGACGAAGCATTTCTTCCTCAACAATTTTCAATTACGAATCCTTTCCCAAATCCGTTCAATTCAACGGTTCAGTTTTCGGTGAAGGTACGGGAGGAAGGTCGATTAACCATCGATATTATTAATGTGCAGGGAGAAATTGTCGAGACCATCTTAAATAATAACGTAATAAAAGGCAACCGTGATTATGTGTGGGATTCCGGCACGACACCCAGCGGAATGTTTTTTATCCGTGCGAATCTGCAGAATCGTACCGTTGTGCAAAAAATTTGTTTGGTGAAATAGTGCTTACTATGAAAAAATATATGCAATAAATGATACACTAAAGACTATTTCTTGCATACCGTTCATTATTATGGTAAACTTTCACACCAGATAATCGGTAATAAATGAGGTGTGAAATGAGAAAACTATTAACTCATCTAAGTATTTTAATCGTTCTATTGGTAAATAATGTTTATAGTGACTGTGATTATATTGCGATTGTGACAAAAGACAATACTTCTATAGGCGAAATACCCATGGGAGGAGGAAGTTATGATGACCCTATGGATTATTTTGATTTTCTGATTGGTCAATCACCCACCCCAAATGATGATGGCTATGGTTTAGTCTATTATGATTCTAACGTTAATTGGTCAGAAGAACAAACGGCATATTTTACATGTGGTTATGGTTCTGCAGATTGTGGTGGTTATGATGATAGTCCAATACCAATGGATACGATGATTGAAAAATTATTTCCCGGATTAGATGACTCTTATGCCGATGCAACTATTTTTCTTGGACACGTACGGGATGCATCCACAGGTACTTCACCCGGGAGTCATCCATTCAAATTTGAGTTGAATGGAAATATCTATCATATGATGCATAATGGTGGAACAGGAGACGAAGTGAAATCTCATATATTTGATTTTTTGTGGAATGAATATGGTTCAGGAGGAGGAGAATGGTTTGAGGATTATCCTTCGCAATGGGCACATTTGAATCCAAATACAGGTATATTTGTTAATTATATTGACAGCGAACTAATGTTTCATTATTTCATGTATTGGATAATTGAAAATGACGGTGATATTGTTAAAGGTTTGTTTGAAGCAATGAATCAAACAAACGTTAATGGTACAAATATGGTAGACGAATTCCTCTATAATTATGATAATATACTTAATTTCATGCTGACGGATGGGAATGATCTTTACATTTACAAAAATACTCCCAATACTCCAGGTTATTATGAAACTCACTATAATATCTCAATAAAAGAGTTTGATGATTTCTACGCCTTAAAATCACAAGCTAATAGTGGTGGACAGCCAGCACCTCGGTTTCAACTTGTTCAAATACCAAGAGATGGTGGTAATATAATATTTTATGATCCTTTTACAACGTACTCAGGAAGCTATGATTTAGAGTTAAAAACCTTTCATTCAGGCTGGAATTGGGTAGGTTTTCCTATTCTTGAAAATAACGAAGGTGTACCAATTAGTGAAGTATTTTATTCTATCACTCAGCAGCCGGGTGGGTATATTGCAGACCACATTGAGATAATCTCGACTATTGCAAATGCTGACTATTCTGCTATTTGGGTGAGAGGAAATGATGATTGGGATTTTGGAGAAGGTGAAGAATTTGATATAGATAGTTTTCATGGATATAAAGTGAAGTTACCGGATGATTATGAACATTACACCATCCCAATGTCCGGCACTCAGATTTCACAGGACGCTACGCTCTCTTTTGATGCCGGTAGAAACATGGTGCCGTATTTTCGTCATCTCTCACATGGTGTTTTCCAAACACTTCCACAGGAAGTCCAAGATGTGCTGGTCTCTGTCCGAGCAGAAGATTGGTTTATGTCTAAAAATAGTGATGGTACCTGGAAGATTCCATCAAACGTCCCGCACGGTTCAAGTATCGGTGGTGGTGTGGCGCCTCTCCGCTATGGGAAAGCATATGAAATGACGTTTACGAGCGCAGTAGAATTCCAATGGCAACCATACGACTGGCATGAACACTACGTTCAAAAACGTGCAGAACATTTTTCACATACAAAGAATACCGATTATATTCCAATGTACATAGATGGAATTGATTCGGAAGAAGATATCGAAGAAGTGGGTGCTTTTATCGGCTTAGAATGTGTCGGTGCTGAAGTTGTAGATGGGTATCCTGTTGGAATGAAACTTTATACAAATTATCAAAATATAGAAGATTTGACGTTTCAAGTTAAATTGAAAGAAAATGGGCTTGGTAAAAGAAAGAACATACAGGATGAAGAAACCATATACAGACAAGAGCGTATTTCAGATTATTCAGAAAATCGTATACGCTCAGTGGATTTAGTTATGATAACGGCAAAAACGGGACAAGATCACCAAGCAAATATCTTTTCACTTGTGTCTGCCTATCCGAATCCCTTTAATCCAAATACGAATATCCGGTTTAATTTGAAAGAGGAAACTCGAATTGAGCTAAGTATTTATGATATACAGGGAAACAAAGTCGTTACGTTAATACGAGGTAATTTTGGACCAGGGAGTCATTCGTATTTGTGGGATGGGACAAATGAAAAGGGTCATCCGGCTTCCAGTGGTTTGTATTTGTATCAACTTCGTAATACGCAAGAAGTTGTCAATCAAAAAATCATGTTGTTAAAGTAACTCAATAGGATATTGGGTGCAAATGAAAAGCCAACCCTCAATTTTAATTGTTATCTTCGTTGGGCTTTTATTGTCTATTGTGAGGGGTGCGACCTATCATGTTCCGGTAGATTTTCGTACAATTCAATCTGCGATAGAAGCATCTTCGTTTAATGGTGATACTATAATTGTTGCACCCGGAACGTATATTGAAAACATTGATTATCTTGGAAAAAACATCTACATAGGCTCACACTATATCTTCGGTAATACAGACGCGTCTATTATTAACCGGACAATAATAGACGGGAATGAAAATGGGTCGGTTGTAACATTTTATGGGGGAGAGAGTAGAGATGCTGTTCTCAATGGTTTTACCATTACAAACGGAAACGGAAGACATTCTCCCGGTTGGAAATCCGCAAGTGGTGGAGGGTTATACATTAGTGACAGCAATCCTTCAATAATGAACTGCGTTATAAAAAACAATACTGCATTTGGCTATGGAGTAGGCGGCGGTATGTTATTATTGTATTCAGAAGCATATTTATCTAATTTGATTATAACAGAAAATTTAGCATTTAAAGGTGGTGGAATACATTTAACTAGATCAAATATTGAAATGGATCAGAGAAAGAGGTGTAGTATTTTTTTGAACGAAGGTAGCATATATAATGACATAGGCATTAGTTTATCTAATGATAGTGATTTTAGACCAAGAATATACATAGATACCGCAAGTGTAGATTCACTTGATGAGTATTTTTTTGATGATGAATTTGAACTTTTAGATATTTTAAATGCTAAAATAGAGAAAGTCCCGCATGACCTTTATGTGTCTCCTGAAGGTTGTGATAATAATAGCGGTCTTACACCGGATGATCCATTAAAAACAATCACGTATGCACTTCATATTATTCATGCCGATTCATTGAACCCGCGAACCATTCATTTAATTTCCAGTCAGTTTTCACCGGCGGTATTTTCACGATCTTTAGGACAGGTATTTCCATTACACATGCGTTCGTATGTAACCATCGAAGGAGAGGGGCAAGAGAGGACCATTCTTGATTTGGAAGGAACGTATCCATTCGCCATACACGCTATCAATTATCAAAAGTATATGACGATTCGTTCTATGTCTGTTATCAACGGTTCTAATCCGCCCGGCGAATTCGATACCCCGTTTTGGGGGGTTTTATTATTCTCAAAGACGGAAGGAACAATATTAGATGATATGAAGTTTGAAAATATCTCAATAAAATGTTTTTCCGGTTTTTATAGTACGGGTAATCCTATTCCCGCATCAATTAAGCCCAGTTTGATAGTTAGGAACTGTAGATTCGAAAACAATACCGGTTATTTCGGTGGGTTTTCCGTAGGACAAACATTGATGCAAAATTGCATTATTTCCAATAATGAAATTATTGACCATGACCATTATAGTAATGGGGTTTCTTTTGTTTCTTATGATTCATTAACAGAGATAAGAGTTGAGAACTGTAGCTTTACTAACAATACCAATTATAGCGATGATCCGTTACATGATCTCGTAAATATGGGCTTTTATAATAGTAGAGGTTTAAAATTTTTTAATGTAGTCAATTGTACATTTGCCGATGGAAATTCATGGTGGGGTCAGAGTATTTCTATATATTCTACAGACGCATCGCGTTTGGGCATGAAAACAGATATTCGCTTTGTGAATTGTATTTTGTGGAATGACAATATTCCCTGGGAATTGAGGTACGAAGAAAATTATCAAAATGAGGGGTTGTCGTTTTTGCGTATGGCGTATAACGATATACGAAGTGAAATGTGGAATATGGCAATTATCGGATACATTGATTATACGTATGAAGACACGAATATAGATATGTTACCTTTGTTTAATAATGATTACACCCTTCAGCCTAATTCCCCCTGCATAGATGCAGGTACTGCATTTTATGTGTATGAAGGTGATACAATCGTTAATTTATCTCCGGATGAGTATTATGGGTCTGCTCCGGATATGGGAGCGCATGAATGGCGACCGACAGTCGGGATTGATGATAATTTGCTTCTACTCCCCGGCAATGTTGCCATTAGTTCCGTGTATCCGAATCCGTTTAACAGTTCGACTACGATTAAATATCAAGTAACAAATTCAGGAAAGATAAACCTATCCATATATGATATTACCGGACGGCTGGTTAAGGAACTCATTGATGCGTATGTCAGGATGGGCGTACATAGCCTAACAATGAATGTTAGCGATCTTGCAAGCGGGATGTATATTCTTAGACTCAAAACAAAAACAGGCAGCAGTTCAAGGCAGATTGCACTTATAAAATAAATATTGCTTGTACAATCTCAAATTGGTTAAAGACTATTTCTTGCATACCGTTCATTATCGCTGTAAGCTTTCACACCAGATAATCGGTAATAAAATGAGATGTGAAATGAGAAAACTATTAACTCAACTAAGTATTTTAATCATCCTCTTGGTAAATAATGTTTATAGTGACTGTGATTACATTGCTTTAATTGCACAAAATGGAACTACAATTGCTGAGTATTCGGATACCGATTATTTCAATAATTATACAGATACAGATGATTATTTTGAGTTTTTAAAAGAGCGCTCAGGTCCCCTACCTCTGAACAAAGATGGGTATGGTATTATCTATTATGATATAGATGGACATTGGAATCCAACGCAATCTGCTTATCTGACATGTTCTAATTGTTGGTATCATTCGGATGAGGAAGATCACGAATATAACGAAGCGTTTGACAGCATTTACAATGATATATTCGGAAGTCAATTTTCAGAGCCTGAAGACGTGTCAATTGTCCTTGGACATGACAGGCTTGGCACGGGAGCGAACGGTAGCCATCCGTTTAAACTTATATGGAGGTGGAACACATTTCATTTTCTTCATAACGGAGACACCGGGATTCCGATGAAGAATGCATTGTTTAATTTTCTATCAGGCATTACTATTGGTGACGAAAGTTGGTTTGCTGTTTTTCCATCTAATTGGAATGGTGTCTCTGAGGATGTTTCCACTTGGATAGATAGTGAGTTATTGTTTCATTATTTCATGTATTTTATTATGCAAGAAAACGGGGATATAATTCATGGTCTTTTCAGGGCAATGAATCAAGATGGTACAGGTATGATACCATATGATATTAAAAGTGAATTTGAATATGCTAATGGTCATCATATTAATTTTATTATTACGGACGGTAATAGCATCTGTTTAAGTAAAAATACTCCTTCTGCACCGCCTGTTTATAATATGTCATATAAATTATTTAGTAATGGTTTTGTAGGTATAAAGTCTCAAGGGAATATTGATAGTGATGAAGCGAATGAAGTCCAGCAATATTCTATAGTTCATATTCCTGTTGATGGAAATATCACCGTATTTGATGATTTTAGAAGTTATGGTAGTATTTCAGCGTTTGAAATGAAGCCATTTCATTCAGGATGGAATTGGGTAGGCTTTCCTATTTTGAATAATAATGTAGTAGGAGAACTAGTTTCAGATGTGTTTCATTCTATTACCTTACAAGATGGTGGGTATTCTTCTGAAACCATCTTGATTCAGGCGTATGAAGGTTTGATATTTACAACTGAATGGTTTGGTCTACAAGAACAATGGAGTAATACAGTTTTTAATATAAACAGCTTTAACGGATATAAAGTTTGGCTACCAAACGATTATGATCAGTATACAATACCGTTAAGTGGGACACATATATCTGAAGATGCTGTTATTTCATTGACAGCAGGATTAAACTGGGTACCCTATTTCCGGGCTGAAACTCATGGAGTTTTCCAGACACTACCGGAGAATGTATTAGATGTTTTGGTGTCAGTACGATCAAAAGACTGGTTTATGTCCAAAAATAGTGATGGTACTTGGAAAATACCTTCCAATGTGCCGCATGGAGTCAGCATAAACGGTAGTGTGGCCCCATTACACTATGGGCATATGTATGAATTAACAGTCACGGAAGATATCTATCTCCAATGGCAATCATTTGAATCCGACGATTGGCATGAGGTTCGTAGTGCTAAACACTTTTTTTATGATGACAAGGCTGATTACTATTCATTATATATTGAGAGTATTGAAAGTGGAGAGATTATAGATGAAGTAGGTGCATTCCTTGGTGAAAAATGTATCGGTGCAGAAGCTGTGGATGGTTATCCAATAGGAATGAAACTTTATATGAATGGATCATATTTAAATGATATCTCATTCCAAGTAGCATTAAAAGAGGATGGGTTAGGTAAAAGAAGAAAATCAGCTGAGGACTTTGAATATAGAATTAAAGTGTTGCCAGGGAGCAACAATCTGATAAAATCTGTGGACTTAAAGCAAATCTCTGCAAAAAAAATGAAAAATAATATATCTACCGACTTTTCTTTGGTGGCTGCTTATCCTAATCCGTTCAATCCTTTTGTCGAAATTCAATTTTACTTACATAAAGACATGATGGTTGATGTAAATATTTACGATCTTATGGGAAGAAGGGTTGCTACACTTATTCAAGGTAAAATGAGAGCTGGAAAACAATCTTGTATTTGGGCAGGAAGGGATATCAATGACAATCCTGTTTCAGCTGGGATATATTTCTATCAACTGCGGGGTGATAAAGATATTATAAATAACAAACTTATTCTTTTGAAATAAATTAATCGATTTTATTGATGAAAAAGTGTAGCTGTAGCTAATAGGTTAAAAAGCACCAACCTGATATATGAAGGACAAAATGCTTATCCATATTTCATATTTTGCATTGTTATACTTATTGTCAACAGTAAAAGGCACAAACTATCATGTTCCTCTGGATTATAATCAAATTCAATCTGCAATAGATGCTTCGTCACTCACTGGAGATACAATTATTGTTGCACCGGGCAGATATATTGAAAATATCGAATATAACGGGAAGAACATATATTTGGTCTCTCATTATTTTTATACAGGCCATGATTCAACCATTCAACAAACCATCATTGATGGGAATCAAAACGGTTCGGTTGTTACGTTCTTTGGTGGAGAAGACAGAAGTGCTGTATTAAACGGTTTTACAGTTACAAACGGAAGTGGAACATCTCCATCGCCAGTATCGTCTGGGCATTCTGGCGCAGGGATAATCGTAAAAGATAGCGCTCCAACGATAATAAACTGTATTATTCAAGAAAATCAAACTTGGGGAGTGGGGGCAGGAGGTGGAATACTATTTAATAACTCTACAGCATATTTATCAAATCTGATTATAACAGCTAATCATGGTTATATGGGTGGTGGTATATATATGACCAGTTCAGATGTTGAGATGGATTCAATTAATAGATGCAGTGTATTCTTAAATGAAGCACTTGAATTTAATGATATCTATAACAATAAATATCATATTAATCAGGCTGAACCGGCAATTTATCTAGACACAGCAAGCGTGGATAGTATTGATGATTATTTCATTGACGGCAATTTTGAGGTTGTAGATATTCTTAATGCTAAAATTGAGAAAGTTCCACACGATCTTTTCGTTTCTCCGGATGGAAATGATGATAATAGCGGTCTTACACCGGATGATCCATTAAAAACAATTACGTATGCACTTCATATTATTCATGCCGATTCATTGCATCCTCGAACCATTAATTTAATTTCCGGTCAAATTTCACCTGCGGTATTTTCTCGATCCCTAGGACAAGTATTTCCATTAAACTTGCGTTCGTATGTTTCTATTATTGGACAAGGACCTGAACAAACTGTTTTTGACTTAGAGGGGACTGTTTTGACCGTTATGGGAGGGTATAATTATGAAAAATATATCACATTAAGCTCTATGTCCATAATAAATGGTGCGAATGTCTTTCCGCCGGAAATTCCTTCTGGTTTTTCCATCCCTATCCCTTTTGTGCAACCTATCGGATTGATATTAGAAAATATGAAATTTGAAAACAATTCCGTTAACGTAGTAGAGATTACATTATATACACCATTTAGTTTGCTAAACAATTCGAGTATATTATTTAATAATTGCAGTGTAGTTAATCAGTCAGATGGTTCTATATATTTGAGGGAACTTAGTGATATTCAAGTTACAAATTGCGTTTTTTTTAACCATGGTCAAAACTATTTTGAATATCCAGCATTTGCGATTGGTGGCTATAATCATGAATACAATTCTTCCTATATTCGTAAAATTGAAAATTGCACTTTTGGACACAATGTTGATTTATACGATGAATTCCCTCCATCTGCGACAGATTTATTAATATATAATGTAGCTTATCCAATAGATATTATCAACTGTACATTTGCAAATGGTTATTCACCCTTTGGTTCCTCTGTTAAAATCGATTCTGAAATAACTTCGCGTAATGGTCTTAACACTAATGTTCGCTTTATAAACTGTGTATTATGGAATGATGAAACTAGTATGGAGATATTTCATTTTGAGAATTATCAAAATGAAAATTTAACACGATTAATCATGGCATATAATAATATCCAAGATAGTTATTGGAGCATTGTCAGATATGGGTATATTGATTTAATCTATGACGAAAGTAATATAGAGGATCTTCCATTATTTACCAATCCAGACAATCTTGATTACACCCTCCAGCCTAATTCCCCCTGCATAGATGCCGGTACTGCATTTTACGTATATGAAGGAGATACCATCGTTAATTTATCTCCGGATGAGTATTATGGGTCTGCTCCGGATATTGGAGCGCATGAATGGAGACCGACAGTCGGGATTGATGATAATTTACTTATACTCCCCGGCAATGTTGCCATTAGTTCCGTGTATCCGAATCCGTTTAACAGTTCGACTACGATTAAATATCAAGTAACAAATTCAGGAAAGATAAACCTATCCATATATGATATTACCGGACGGCTGGTTAAGGAGCTCATTGACACGTATGTCAGGATGGGCGAACATAGCCTAACAATGAATGTTAGCGATCTTGCAAGCGGGATGTATATCCTTAGACTCAAAACAAAAACAGGTAGCAGCTCAAGGCAGATTGCACTTATAAAATAAATACGCTTGTACAATTTTCTGGATTTGGTTAAACGAAAAAAATAAATTATAGCTTGCCTTCTTTTAAAAATACTCTGAAATTGACAGTTGCGAAGATTTCATTCCATGAGGCAAATCAAGAAACATACCGTCCCACTCGCTGTATTCGTCCTATTTGGATTTCTGACTGCAGAAAATCCCGAATCGGTTAAACTGTCTCTGCACGAAGGTACAGACTCCATCTTACTTGATTGGGAGATTCCCGAAGGTACCGTCTCATTAGAGACAATTATTTATAGAAAAACAGACTTTCAGTCCCCATTCCAAAAAATGGCAATAGTTGATGGAGGTGTATCACGGTATTGTGATGACGATCTTCGATTGGAAACCCGCTATTTTTATAAGATACAAATTCAGTATGAAAACGGAGAATTCGTTGAATCACAGAGTGATATTCCGCCTTTTGGTCGTCTGCTTCAAACGATCGAATCGCCGGAGTGGTTAGCTTCATATAATAATGACATGATACAATGGGAGTTTAATGATTTTACCCAAAGTGCCATTTATGATATCTTCAATATTTTGTTCCCACAAATACATCCTGCCGGGCTGGAAAAATTGTCGAAATTGTTGTTAAGTGATGCCCAATCAATTCACCCATGGATATCCTTATTCTTTATTGAGGATTATATAAAATATGAGGCGATTACCGAGAAAAAGGCACGAGAAAACATTCTTCAACAGGTTTCTGAACGATGGGCTGAAGCCGAACCAATTATCAGAAATCGGGTTGGATTTACGCCGAATGAATGGAAAGAGAATTGCGAAGGGTTAAACCATGCTATTTTGGCTCAACTCAAGAAATTATCTGACATGTATCCGGCAGACATAAACTATTATAAGCAACTGCCACCTTTGTGGATAACACGACAAATCCCGGATAAGGAGGGAATGGATATATCAATTCTTATGTTGAATCGTCAACGTGTAGATTTTGAAAATTCCTTTTTATCGTGGGAAAATGAACATCTGAATATTCCAATAGAACCCTCTTTAAAAAATGGTTCGCTGGTACATGTGCAAATCCCTGCCCATTGGGAATATACCAATCTAATATCACAGAAGATGGTGATTCAGTCGATTCCAATGACACACGTTCGAGGATATTCTGTATCCTTGAACGGAGAATACATCCCCATCGAAGAAAACGTATCTATGGAAACGCATCTTTTTTCAAAAGAAAAGAATATATGGATGAATGAGTGGATCATATCGCCCTCTGAAAACACATGGTCCGTTGAGATTGCCGGGCAAACAGATACGGTTGAACACTACGCTATATTTTATGAAGACAGTCCGGTGTGGGAGGTTGTGTCTATCCCTTCGGCAGAAATAGTATTTTATGATTCGACCTTTCTGTTACAAAATACACTTGATGAAGTGAAATGGGTTTATTTAAAAAAACAGACGCCTGATGAAAGTTGGACGGCGATCGAAAGCAGAATATTTGACCCGAATGTTGTTACAATGCAAGGGAGAGAACCAGACGGCGGCAAGTGGATAAACACACAAGAAAACACATTGGGTAAAACAAATATCTATCGTAAAAAACAGTTTGTATCCATTCCCATCCCGGAGGTTTTTGCGTTGTATCAAAATTATCCGAATCCGTTTAATGGTTCGACAACCATTTTTTTCGACATGCTTAAACCTGCACGTGTTAATCTTTACATTTCAGATGCTCGCGGACGGGTTGTTGAAACATTTGTCGAAGATGAACCACTACAGAATGGACATTATAGTTTTTTATGGGAAGATTTTCATTTGTCCAGTGGAGTCTATTTTATTACCATGGTGGCACAGATTGAAGAATTTCCGCCGATCGTATTTAGTCGGAAAATGATATATTTAAAATAAAGAAAGAAGGTGTTAATAATATGCAAGATGGATTAAATGATGAGTTACAAATTATGGACGAAATCGAACAGCAAAAAGACATAGAAATGGAAGAAGCTATTTCTTTGGAAGCTCCACTTTCGATATTATCTGTTAGTGACCCAGTTACGGTGCAAGAAGCTACCAGTATTCAAACCGGGATCAACATTCTACAGGAAAAGTCCATCGGATGTCTAATGGTTGTAAGAAATAATAAGCTCACAGGAATATTTACCGAGAGGGATATGATGCTCAAGGTTGCGGGTAAAGGATTAGATTGGACACAGGAAAAGGTAAGTTCATATATGACGGGTGATGTGGAAACCTTAAAAATGGAAGATCCTATTGCTTATGCTTTAAATAAAATGGTCGTCGGTGGATTTAGACATGTACCTATTATTGATAACGACGCTAAGCCCGTCGGATTGATTTCTGTCAAAGATATCATTAATCATATCGGTAATTATTTTAGCAAGGATATTATAAACCTCTCACCTCAGCCCCTACGAGAAAACTACTCTCCACGTGACGGAGGATAATTAGTCTGTGCTTGTCATAAGGAAGTATTTTAGGATAAGTAGTACCCTCATTTTTATCGGGCTTGTTTTCTCCGGATGTGCGACACATCCTGCAGTGGGGACGGGTCGTATGGAAAAAGGCGAAACTCAATATGGATATGCGATTGCTGCAGAAAATATTCCTTTCCCATATCTTTGGTATCGTTACGGAATTAATGATGTAAGTAATGTGGGGGTTCGTATGGGAGTTCCCATCTATGGATCAGGGATAGATTACAGCCGTGTGCTTTATTCACGGAAAGATCGATGGGATGTGCTGAATGTTGCATTAAGCGTAAACCCAAATTATAACATGGATATGACCTATTACAAATTTCGGGAGCGAGAAAAAAACGGGAAAACAATTCTCTCATGGTTTGGTATTCGTGGGATGTATATTCGGAAAGGAATTAGTGGCGGACAGAGTTCGCGGATTGGACTGTTACTTGGAGGAAAGCCGGGAAGAATCGGGTATGAAATCGGATATTTTCATGATTTTAACTCAATGCCGATTACATCGTTGTTTGATCCGACATGGAAAAATGATAGCCCGGAAAATATCGTCCGCTACGGTGATACTCCGCATAATATTAAAAGTTTTTATGGTCTTCCGTCAGAATATTCCCGATTGACCGGGATTTCTATTCAGGTGTTCTTTACGTTGGAATCGGATAAAAAGAAAAAAAATGTGAGTAGTGAATACTGAGATACACACTTACCAATGTGGAATAATCTATGACCAACTTAAATTTAGACGATAAAAAAACGATTCTGAGAAAGATCCCATCCGGGCTGTATATTGTGACAGGGATGGATGATAATGTCCCGTCCGCAGCCGTCGTGTCTTTCCTAACGCAAAGTTCGATTGATCCCCCCTTGATAACAATGGCGCTTCGAGAGGGTTCAGCGATTTATAACACAGTAAGAAAGACAAAAAAGTGCGCAATTCATTTCCCGGCAATAAACCAGCAATCTCTGGTGGCATCATTCTTTAAAATCAAGGCGAAAGATTCTCAAACAATAAACAATCATAAATATGAAATTGGAGAAAAAGGAAATCCGTTACTAAAAAATATTCCGATGATATTAGAAGTCGACGTAAGGGAAGAATCTACGATTGGTGACCATCATGTATTTATTTGCGAAGTTGTTGATACAATACTACGAAGTGATGAAGACGCGTTGCTTATGATGCACACGAATTGGAAATATGGCGGTTGAAAAGCAGAAGGCAGAAAAAGCCAATAGATTACAACACATTTGATTAAAAAAACAAAACAAACCTCGTGCGGACCTAACACATAACACTTGAACGCATGAAAATAGGTGAATACAACTTACACAGCATCGTAACCAGCAAATTTGGGTTGGACGGCGGTGCTATGTTCGGGATTATCCCAAAACCTCTGTGGGAGAAACAAATCCCTGCGGATGAAAATAATCGAATCCAAATGGTGACACGATCTTTAGTGTTGATTGGTGACAAACGAACAATCTTAATCGACACAGGAAATGGAACAAAATGGACGGAAAAATTTAAAAATATTTATGAGATTGATACAGAAACAGTCAACCAGAAGCAATCGTTATTGCAAGTTGGGCTGGGTACTGAAGATATTACAGATGTCATTTGTACGCATTTACATTTTGACCATGTGGGTGGTAATACGGAATATCAAAACGGGAAAGTAATTCCGTCATTCCCTGACGCAAAATATTGGATTCATGAAGAAAACTGGAAGCTGGCAAATTCCCCTGGGGAAAAAGATCAGGGCAGTTTTATGGAAGCCGACTGGAAAGTCTTAGCCGAGAATAACATGATTAAACTGACGGACGGTCCATCTATTCCTAAAGGTAGAACTTCTTTCCTCCCGGGGATTGATATTTTGGTGAGTAATGGTCATACAACAGGACAGATACTCCCGTTAATTTATGATGAGAATCACACATTATTGTATTGTGCGGACCTTATCCCCACATCGGCTCATATCCCGATTCCATGGATTATGGCGTATGATATTCAACCTTTAGTGACCATCAAAGAAAAACACGAAGTCCTTTCACAATCGGTGGAAAATAACTGGATACTTTTTTTCGAACATGATGCTGCCACAGAAGCGTGCACAGTGCGATTTAACGGAAAGCATTTCCAAAAAGACAGGGATATCACACTTAGTAGAAAGTCGAAGCGTTTACCACGTGAAATGTGAAGTGGAGCAGAACATATTTCACAGTGGTAGCTGAGACCCCGTGTTCTTTACGGGGTAGAAAGTAGCGAGTAGAAAGCAGTTTGCAGGAGCCGTGAACACGCGAACACTTGAACACTCTAACACCTTAACATTCTAACACCAATAACCAAGCAGGAGTTTAAGTGGCAGACGTTATTTTATTTACAACAGATTTTCAATTAGGAACTCACGTTTCAGATGCAATTATCCGTCTGGATAAAAGTGTGAAATTTGCAGATAGTACAATCCCGTGGGATAAACAAATCACAGCAAATACGAAAGCGGTCATTTTGGATTTAGATGACCCGGAAGTTGGTACAGTTTCACACGTTTCCGCATTATGGCGGCTGAATAAAGAGATGGTTATCATTGGCGTTATGACCCAAGTGAAAAAACGTTTACATGACAAACTCCGAGCCGCGGGATGTGGATTTATTTTACCGCGTTCATCATTGGTTAAAAACATTTCGTCATTGATTAAAGATTTGTAAGAAATGAAAGAATCATTGACTCAGAAGAAAAAAAGAGCTACGGAAATTCTTCATCGCCTTTATCAGCACTATCCCAGCCCCAAAGGAACATTATCGTATAATACAGCGCATGAGTTACTTGTTGCCACAATCCTCTCTGCTCAGTGTACGGATAAGCGAGTGAACTTGATTACACCAACGCTGTTTGAAAAATACACGTCCCCGAAAGATTTTGCCCATGCGGATGTTGGTGAGTTAGCAAAAGATATCCATTCTTGCGGGTACCATAATCAGAAAGCCCGCAACATTATCGCCGGCAGCCAAATGATTGTAAATGATTTTAATGGGGATGTCCCGGACACGGTCGAATCTTTAACTAAGTTGCCCGGCGTCGGTCGGAAAACAGCAAACTGTGTGTTGGGGCAATGGTTCGGCATCCCTGCGATGGTGATTGATACACACATGATACGAATAATGAACTTGATTGAACTAACGCAATCTCAATCACCAATTGTAATTGAAAAAGACATAATGACATTGTTTGAACCTAAAGATTGGGTGGCACTAACACACATGATTATTGCTCATGGTAGGGCTGTTTGTGTGGCGCTGCGTCCTGATTGTCAGAATTGTTTCTTGCCGGAGATATGTCCATCAGGAGGTTATATCAACATCTGAACTTTGCAGAAATTCTTGTTAATCCGCTAACCCTTGTTAAGAATTTCTGATTAGGTTTTGTAAGAGAAATGTCAATTTCCGCAAAGATATGTTTTTTAATAATACACGAAAACGATACCCAGACTTAAGTCGGGGCAAACTCTCCATTTATCATTTTACTCCATTAGTATCTTTCCGCTAAGAAATGAGTGGATTCAATAATTCAGTATTTCTGTTTCGGGTGATTGTTATTATAGGTTAATTTTTGGCGACATATTTTTCACATTAACAGCAGGATGACCCATGTCTCAACCTCACATTACGAAAGTATATCATTATTGTGCCGCACACCGGTATTTTAATGCAGATTGGAGCGAGGAAAAAAACAAAGATGTGTTTGGTAAAGACTCCAATAACCATGGACATAATTATGAACTTCATGTTACGGTAAAAGGGGAAATAGATCCGGGGACAGGATGGGTTGTGGATTTAGGGGAATTGAACACCATTGTGAAAAGGAATGTACTGGGTGTTTTTGACCATGCGCAAATTGAAGAGGATATTGCCTGGTTTAACGGCAAACAACCCTCGTCAGAGAACATGGTTAAATTTATGTGGCAAGAGATATCAAAACATCTTACTAAGGCTGAGTTGGTTAGAATACGGCTCATAGAAACACCCACAATTTACACGGACTACTACGGATGAAAAAAGATTTCCAAACCAGATTATATCTCATTTTGAGTGGGATATTTATTGCCTCCCTCATCACGGCAAACTTAATATTTCAAAAATTTTTCACATGGACACCCTTTGGGTTGTACACATTTGAGTTGTCCGTCGGAATTTTACCTTACCCGATTACATTTTTGGTTACAGATTTGATTTCAGAATTATACGGGAAAAAGAAAGCTGATCAAGTAGTCATTACAGGATTGATTGCCAGTGTGTTTGTGATGGGTGTAGTATTAATTGCAAATGCTATGCCGCAGACGGGCTGGTCTCCGGTTTCAAGTGAGATGTTTAACAAAGTTTTCGGGTTGTTCGGGCCTGCTGTTTTTGCTTCCATGGTTGCCTATTTATTAGCACAGTTTATTGACATTCGCATTTTCCATTTTTGGAAACGACTCACCAAGGGGAAGCATCTTTGGCTACGAAATAATGGCTCTACAATTATTTCACAATTTGTGGATACGGCAACCGTTTTGCTTCTACTATGTTTTGCCGGTGTTGTGGAATGGTCAAGGTTTCCGGGGTTGTTAGAAAATGGATTTTTATTCAAAATGCTGGTTGCGTTAGTTGATACACCTTTATTTTATTTTGGCGCCTGGGCATTAAAATCAAAAGTACTTGGAGACCCCGATGAAAATGCATGGGGTTATCATCCATTTAAAGAAGAGGCATTATGAAAATCAATACGGATAAAATAGAGAACATAACGTCAACGTTGCTGAAAGAAATTGGCGAAGATGTTACCCGTGACGGATTAATACGTACACCTAAACGTGTTGCAAAGGCATGGGAATATTTTTCGCGGGGGTATCGAACACATCTTGATGACATAATAAACGGTGCAATATTTGAAGAAGATATCAGTGAAATGGTCATTGTACGGGATATAGAATATTTCAGTATGTGCGAACATCATCTGCTCCCGTTTTTTGGGAAAGTGCACGTGGGATATATCCCTGACGGCAAGATTATAGGATTGTCAAAAATCCCAAGGATTGTGGATATGTTCTCACGAAGATTGCAGTTACAAGAACGTTTGACACACCAAATTGCACACATCATAAAAGACCTTTTAAATCCTATTGGTGTGGCTGTTGTTGTCGAAGGTCGACACTTATGCATGCAGATGCGTGGCGTGGAGAAACAAAGCAGTTATGCAACCACATCGGCAATGCTGGATGAATTTCATGATGACTCAGAAACACGGGCAGAATTCTTGAGTATCATTGGGTTGCGGAATATCTGATATGACTTACGATTTTGATGTCATTGTGATTGGTGCAGGCCCCGGTGGCTACGTTGCCGCGATTCGTGCTGCTCAACTTGGGAAAAAAGTTGTCGTCGTCGAATCGGCGGAACTTGGTGGGGTTTGTCTGAATTGGGGATGTATTCCAACAAAAGCACTTTTGAAAAACGCCGAAGTGTACGCCTCCGTTAAAGCGGCCAAGAAATTTGGAATTCGGGTGGACGGCATTTCGGTAGATTGGGAAAAAAACATCAAACGCTCAAGAGATGTGGCCAAAAAATTATCCCGGGGGATTGACTACCTCTTCAAAAAAAATGACATTACCAAGATAAATGCACGTGGGAAATTAATAGATTCCCATACCGTAGAATGGACAGATATTGAGGGAAAGACAGGTAGAATAACGTCAGGCAATATCATCCTTGCAACCGGTGCAAGAGCAAAATGGTTTACAGGGATGGAACCGGACGGAGTGAATATCATCACATCAAAAGAAGCACTGGTTCTGGACAAACAACCTGAGAGCATTGCCATTGTTGGTGCCGGAGCGATTGGAGTGGAATTTGCCTATTATTTCAACACATTCGGGACGAAAGTTACGTTGATAGAAGCTTTACCAAATGTCCTTCCGATCGAAGATGAGGAAATATCCATGGAGCTTGAAAGGATACTTAAACGGCAGAAGATCAACGTAAAGACACAGACGACGGTTGATGGTATTGAGAAAACAGATTCCGGCGCTCGCATTAAATTAAGTACCGGCGAATATGTTGACGCTGATAAAGCGCTTATTGCAGTTGGTGTCCGCGCAAATATTGAAAACATAGGTCTGAAAGAGGTTGGTGTTATTGTTCAAAGCGGTTGGGTGAAAACCAATGGATTTATGCAAACCAGTATCGAAAATATTTATGCCATTGGAGATGTCGTCGGGTCGCCGTGGTTAGCACATGTTGCTTCGGCTGAGGGGATAGTTGCGGTTGAACATTTGTCCGGGGTGTCGTCCGAGAAAATGCATTATGATGCCATTCCCGGCTGTACATATTGCCACCCGGAAGTTGCCTCCGTTGGTTTAACCGAAAAGGATGCGATAAAATCCGGGTGTAATATAAACGCGGGGAAGTTCCCTTTTCGAGCACTTGGGAAAGCCGTAGCATCAGGTGAGACTGAGGGATTTGTGAAGGTCATCTTTGATAGTAAAACAGGTAAAATGCTTGGATGTCATATTATTGGTGACGGAGCAACAGACTTAATTGCTGAGGCCGGGCTTGCTCAAAAGTTAGGTGCCAGTGATAGTGACATTCTGAAAACGATTCACGCTCATCCGACCTTGTCTGAAGCCATTATGGAAGCCACCGCAGATGCTTTGGATGAGGCGATACATCTTTGATTTATTCATCGTGGATTTAACTCCATTAATTCCCAGTAAAAACTCCCGCAAAAAAAGCCTGCACAAAACACGGGATGCAAGCACAAGCACAAGCACAAGCGCGCTGGAAGTTACCACAAACACACGAGTTTTTCATATCAGCCACACCAGTGAAATGTGTTTACCAAGTATCTGTGCGATCTGTGTAATCGGTGGTTAAAGTAAGGAAATCAATAATCGTCCGTGATCTTGGGTTTATGCCATATAAAAAAGCATGGGATATTCAGAAAGATATGCACCAAAAACGGATGGACGATCAAATCAAAGATACACTTTTATTTGTTGAGCATTCGCCGGTTTATACTTTAGGAAAGAATGCCAATCGTGACAATTTATTGACTTCACATCCCACAGATGCAGATGTCGTTCAAATTGATCGTGGCGGCGATATCACCTGGCACGGTCCGGGGCAATTGGTCGGATATCCGATAGTGGATCTTCGCAACTATAAATTGAATGTAAAGTCTTATGTGCACACACTTGAAGAAATACTCATAAAGACATTAGATACATTTGATATTAATGCAAGTCGTAAAGCCGGGCTCATCGGCGTATGGGTGGATGATGAGAAAATTGCTGCATTAGGAGTGAAAATATCACGCTGGATTACCATGCATGGGTTTGCCTTGAATGTGCATCCGGACCTATCGTACTACAAAGGTATTATCCCTTGTGGGATATCGGAGTACGGTGTGACCTCAATGGAAAATATTTTAGAAGATAAGGTTGAAATGGATACTGTTAAAACAACATTAACAAACGTGTTTAATAATGTGTTTGAATGGTATAAATAGGTTTCGCACCTACGGAGCTAAATCATGTCCCGAATACAAAGTTACAGAGATATCGCTCCTCAGTAGCTCAATCGAAAATCCTTTAGAAAGAACATAAATGTACATCACAGAACACATAACAGTGACGCCCGTAAGTTCAAAACATTAACCAACCAATAAACCGGTAGACAAGTACTTGAATACTAAAATTGTCAAAGCATCCACAGGGAAACCAAAAGTTCGTCTTTCACGGAGTGACGATTATCAATTCGTGAATGAAACAGTGACGCAATACGGATTAAATACGGTTTGCCAAGAAGCTCGATGCCCGAATTTACATGAGTGCTGGGATCGACGGACAGCAACGATTATGATTTTAGGAGACACATGTACACGCTCTTGCGGATTCTGTTCAGTGAAAACCGGGAAACCCCTTCCCCCGGATATGACAGAGCCGAAAAAGACAGCGATGGCAGTGAAAAAAATGGGACTTCGCCATGTTGTGATTACCTCCGTCGATCGTGATGATCTAAAGCAAGATTATGGTGCAGATATTTGGACGGAAACCGTTCAGCAAATTCGTCAACTTGCTCCGAACTGTACAGTAGAAATATTAACGCCGGATTTTCAGGGAAATAAAAATTCGCTTCAAAAAGTGTTTGACAGTGCCCCGGACATTTTTAGTCATAATATAGAATGTGTGGAACGCATCAGCCGACAAGTGAGAACCCAAGCAAATTGGCAACGAAGTTTAGATGTACTTAAATTTTCCGTGGAGTATGGTTTGTTGACAAAAACAGGTATCATGGTTGGATTAGGAGAGACGAAAGAAGAGGTAATCCAAACCATGAAACACGTGGTGGAGTTAGGTGTTAAGATATTTACTGTAGGTCAATATTTACAGCCAACAAAAAACCACATCCCGGTAGACAGATATGTAAACGATGAAGAATTTGCGGAGTTTAAAAAAATTGGCTTAAACCTTGGCTTTTCCGTTGTAGAATCGGGCACATTGGTAAGAAGTTCTTACCATGCAGATGTGCAAGCCAGATTGATTTTGCAGTAATGAGACCACCAAAGAACCCATTCCTCTTTCGGGGAGGAAAATCATCTCTGCCAGAAATACATAAAAAACCTGCCATGTTATCACGTAAATGAGTATGGCATATTATTTGATTGAAGAACGATACATTTAAAAGGACATATAATGACCAAAGAAAAGAAAATAGACGTTATTGAACAGATAGAAGGGAAACAATATCCTGTTATGCCTTTGCGGAATACTGTTTTGTTTCCACAGCAGGTCATCCCAATTTATATTGGCAGGGAGAAATCATTAAAACTAATTACCGAGCTGGGAACCGATAATAAATATATTGTTGTTGTAGCACAGGAAGATGGATCTATTGAAGATCCGGAACCCGATGATTTGTATTCTTATGGGACATTGTCTATTGTTTTGAAGGTGTTTGATATGCCGGATAACAGTAAATCTGCAATCGTCCAGGGAGTAGAACGTGTCAAAATACTATCTTTTGTGGATGATGACCCATATTATGTTGCTGCCGTTGAACGGGTACAGAACCAAGAAATCAAGGACACGATTACCGTCGAAGCCTTAACAACCAATCTCAGAAATATTTTCCAGGAGATGATAAATGTTGCTCCAAATTTATCGGAAGAACATTCGGGGATGCTCAGCAACATCCAAAAGCCGGATCGACTCGCGGATCGGGCGATATCCCTGCTCACAGTTTCCAATGCCGAAAAACAAGTTATTTTGGAAGAGCTGGATATTAAAAAGAGGATGGAAGGAACAATCAATGTAATTCAAAAAGAGATTCAGCGCATAAAACTTGGTGAAGAAATTCAAAGTGAAGTTCAGGATGAAATATCAAAGTCTCAAAGAGAATATTATCTTCGTGAGCAATTGAAAGCCATCCGCAAGGAATTGGGTGAGGACGAAGGATCTGTGGAGCTGAATGAACTTGAAGAACGGATTACAAAAGCCAAGATGAGTGAAGAAGCAGAAAAGGTTGCCAAGAAAGAACTTAACAGATTGGGTAAAATTCCGACACAATCTCCGGAATATTCAGTGGCACGAACGTATGTGGAATGGCTGGCAGACCTCCCTTGGAATTCTTCCTCTGAGGACAAAATTGATATAAAGAAATCCAAGAAGATTTTGGATGAAGATCACTACGGGCTGGAGAAAGTCAAAGAACGGATAATAGAATATCTTGCCGTTCGGTCGCTCAAACAGAAAAAAGATCCGGATACGCCGGTTCGCGGTCCGATTTTGTGTTTTGCAGGACCTCCCGGAGTCGGAAAGACATCACTTGGGAAATCCATTGCTCGTTCTATGGGGCGTGAGTTTGTTCGGCTTTCTCTGGGTGGCGTGCATGATGAGGCGGAAGTGCGCGGGCATCGCCGTACGTACATCGGTGCTTTACCCGGCAGAATTATTCAGTCGCTGAAAAAAGTCGGGACGAACAATCCTGTATTTATGCTGGATGAAATCGACAAACTTGGGTCTGATTTCCGCGGAGATCCTTCCTCCGCAATGCTGGAGGTGTTGGACCCCGAGCAAAATTATTCCTTCAGCGATCATTATTTGGAAGTGGATTTCGATTTAAGTAACGTCATGTTTATTTCGACGGCTAATTACAGGGATGCCATTCCTCCCGCGCTAAAAGACAGGATGGAAATTCTTGATTTTTCAGGATATATTGAAGATGAAAAAGTACATATTGCCAAACAGCATCTCATCCCCAAGCAAATTGAAGAAAATGGACTGGATGAGGATACAGTGACGTTAGATACCGGAGCGACCAAGGAATTAATCCGCTCTTACACGCGTGAGGCCGGTGTGCGAAATCTTGAACGAGAGATTGCGAATGTTCTGCGAAAAGTTGCCCGAGACACCGTAGAGAAAAAGGTGAAAAAGACCCGTGTAACCAAGAAAAAAGTGACAGAGTATCTTGGCGCACCGAAATTTTATTCCGAAATTGCTGAGAGAACCACAAAACCGGGTGTCGTAACCGGCTTGGCCTGGACGGCAGCTGGAGGAGACATCCTGTTTATTGAATCCTCAAAAATGAAGGGGAAGGGTGGCTTAACGTTGACAGGACAGTTAGGAGATGTGATGAAAGAATCTGCAACGGCTGCGTTAACGTATGTTCGGTCTCACACAGATATTTTAAGAGTCCCTGAAGATTTTCATGAAAAGACGGATGTCCACGTACATGTGCCTGCAGGTGCAATTCCAAAAGATGGTCCGTCTGCCGGGGTGGGAATGTTTACATCGCTTGTTTCTTTGTTAACAGGATATCCCGTGAAGGAAGGCCTTGCGATGACCGGAGAAATCACACTGCGAGGGAATGTACTTCCCATTGGAGGCGTCAAAGAAAAAGTGACTGCCGCTCATCGTTCAGGGATCAAGATTATCATCCTCCCTGACCATAATCGGAAGGATTTAGAGGAGATACCTGACCATATCAAGAAAGACCTGACGTTTCATTTTGCAAAAGAGATTATGGATGTAATTGATATCGCGATTCCTCAGGTAAGAAAAAAGAAAAAAACGAAGGTGAAAACTAAATAATCGTCGTAAACTCTCCACCGAATTTTACCGTTTGGGCGATTAACTCAGCTGGTCAGAGTGCCTCCCTTACAAGGAGGAAGTCGGGGGTTCAAATCCCTCATCGCCCACCAATCAAGGTTACGAACCTTACATTCTATTAAGCCACTTGTTATGAGTGGCTTTTTTGTTATCTATAGCAATTGCTAATACTTACAGCGTTTTATCTTACTCACAAGTAACAAGTATTCAGTTACAAAACTCGTAATTATTGCGTTTATTTTAAACGATATTTACAACAACATACCCAAAATTCTCTTTTTCTCTCTTTCTGAGAATACCTCCTGCTTGTAAGTAGTAACTTCAACAATAGCAAGGAGTTATAAAATATATTTCAAAAGTTAGATAGTTTTTCAAAAATAGAAAAATAGAATGTTTTTAGTCATTGAAAGGTCACTCTGTTCTTACGATATTTGTAACTTACAAAAAAGCCTTTAAGATAATCTCAAAGGCTTTGATTTGTAGATTGAAATTTTACGAGTATTATCGTTTTTTATACATCTGATTAAACAGTGTTTGTTGTTTCTCAAAATCGATTTCTTTGGCGATTCTGATACATTTTTCTGTGGAAATATGTTTTGAGTATGGATGCTGTCTTGGTAGTGTTAAAATCTTTTCTTGTAGCGTAGGTGATAGAAGTAGGAGATTCATCATTTGAGATGCACGCTGTTGACTAACTTTTTCGGTTCTTCACAGATTTGAGTACTTTTTTTAGATTAGGAGTAAAAAGTAGCAGACA
>CAYLYH010000018.1:0-50227 GCA_964388155.1 uncultured bacterium
AGTGCTAGACTCTTTGAGTCCTAGCAGCTCTAGCTAGCTTGAGCAGCTTATTGGCAGTACACAAGCACCGAATAATCCTCCGGTCATTGTTACGGGAGTGACGTTAGCCACGCTCGAAGAGACTTCGCTTGAAATAACGTTATCGGATTTAACGGTCACAGACAGTGATAATACTTATCCTGATGGTTTCACGTTAACTGTGCTGGAGGGTGATAATTACAGCGTGGACGGGACGACCATCACACCAAACTTGAATTTCAATGGTTCTTTATCAGTGCCGGTGTATGTGGATGACGGCGAGAGTGAGAACAGTACGAGTAACACATATAATTTGTCGGTAACTGTTGAAGCAGTGAATGATGCCCCGATAGTTACTAATCCGTTAAACGATATTGTTGCGGATGAAAATTGGAGCGAAACGATCACGGTAAATCTTGAGAACTTCTTTGACGACCCCGACGTTGAAACGAATGGGGATGTCCTCACATTCACTATTGAAAATACAAATCAAAGTTTGTTTGAAGCGGAGCTAAACGGAACACTTGTCAGTGTGACGATCTTCCCTCAAGTAACCGGAACGGGAGAACTTATTATAACGGCAGAAGACAATGAAGGGGCGACCGTCTCTGATACGGCTGAAGTTGTGGTGCAATCTGTAATGGAATTAGACAGAAATGTAATAGCCTTCCATGTGCAGGAAACTTCCGGTGAATTTATCATCCAAAACTTGGGAGAGTCCCCTCTGTATTGGACATCCACGTTTGAATGGACGCTGACACCAGACTGGTTGAGTTTGGATATAACAGAAGGAATGATTCCCTCAATCAGCGATAAACAAATTAACGTGAGTGTAGCACCAACAGGGCAGGAAGAAGGTGTGTGGATTTACATTACCGGCTATCGGGATGCAGAAGCGACAGACTTTGTGGATACCGACACCCTGTATATGTCCATGGATGCGTGGTCAGACGCAGGACCTGAGATTACGAATATTGAGTACTCTCCGCAAACACCCAACGTCGGTTTGGATGATGTCACCATAACCGGCTCAATTACGTCCGCGAATGAGGTGAATTCTGTGGAGTTACGCTACAATAACGGAACGGGATTTAAATCCTTAGAAGTTGTTAGTGGTTCCGCTGTTATCCCCAACGCGGATGTAACCCACGGAGGGCTGATATTTTACGTGTGGGCAGTAGACAATCTTGGATATGAATCGACATCGCAGGTTCAGTTAATTTCGGTAGAGTATCCTTCATTTACGATTAGTCAGGACACCAAGGTTCAGACATACACGATGATTTCTGTCCCCGGAGAATTGAATAATCGTTCAGTGGCAAGCCTGCTTGAAGATGAGCTTGGCGTGTATGATCCAACAAAATGGCGGTTATTTACCTGGAATGGGTCAAGTCAGACGTATGATGAACATCCGTTGGATCTTGATATGGGAGCAGGATATTGGCTCATCACCAATGAAAGTCATTCCATCGAAGGCGGAGCAGGTATGTCCACCGATTTAAGCGGAAAGACAATCAATTTACCTGCGGGTTGGAATATGGTTGGGAACCCGTATCATTTTAGCATTAGTCTCAGCAATTTGACCATTGAGGGTGATATTGAAGACAAGTTTTACAAATACAATGGCGGCGGGTACGATCAAACTCAAGATTTGAATCCGGGGGTTGGCTATTGGATTTGGGCAGGAACCGGTGGGAGCGTGGTGTTTAATCCCGGGCAATCTGATGGAGGAGCAACTGCAAAAGCACTGGATACCGATGACCATGGATGGACAGCCTCCATCGCGGCATTTACCGGACACGTCGACGATAAGCTGAATATTTTTGGTGTTCACCCCGACGCTCAAGATGAAAAAGATACCCGAGATTACCATGAGCCTCCGGTGATTGGAAATTACATCCGGGTGGCTTTTGATAACACAGGATGGGGAAACTCTCCCGGACAGTACAGTACAGATATTCGGGAGGAAAGTCAAGACGTGAAGACGTGGGAGATGTCTGTAAAAACAAATGTGTCAGGGATTGTCTCCTTATATGGGATTGATATGGCAAACATTCCGGCAGATTTGGATGCCATTCTTGTAGATTTGGATTATGGGTCTGCCACAGATCTCAGAGATTCACGACCGTACCGGTTTACAAGTAACGGGACAGAAAGAGCGCATCCTTTCGCGGTAATTGTTGGACATCCGGAAGATGTTGAACGTGAAATGAAAACGATGGGCGTTATCCCCGATCAATTTGATTTGGCACAAAATACGCCGAATCCGTTCAATCCGGTAACGTCGATTCGTCTATCATTACCGGAAGAATCCAATGTATCGCTAACGGTATTTAACCTACTTGGAGAAGAAGTTGCACAAATTGCATCTCATCAATCTATGGAAGCCGGCTCTTACAGAATGATTTGGAATGGGCGAACACATGGTGGCGGACTTGCACCTTCCGGTGTATATTTGTACATGGTAGACGTCCAAGGCGTGAGTGGAAAACACTTCAGAAAAACTCGAAAAATGATTCTTATTAAGTGAGAAGAAAAAAAATGGACAATGTTGGAAACCCCGTGTGCTTGTGTTTACATCCCGTGTTTTTACGGGGATTTGTTCAGGGTAATAAGTAGGAAATCCCGCAGGGATTAAATATTTATAGAAATGAAAAAGGACAAAGATTAACTCTGTAGGAGTTGAACAAATGCTTTTCCGTTCTCCGTTCTATGCTCCATGCTGATAAAATGAAAGGTAATAATCTGTGAAAAAAATCCACATTCTTATTGGTGTCGTAATTATAGTGACTGTTACCATCCTAATATCATCTTCCGGTAAAACGGAATTTGGAAAGATCACGCTCCCACTTGGGAGGGTGTCGGTTCAAATGTCCGGGAGTGATGGGTGGAAAAGAGCAATGCCGAAAAAAACGGTGTACGTGGGTGACAAAATTCGCACGTTGGCAAAATCACGATGCGAAATATCTCTTCGAGGAGGAGGAAAGTTGCGAATTGGAGAAAACTCAGAACTTGAATTGACTTCTGCAGATGTTAAACCGATGAAGAAAGAGTTTAATGCAAATCTGACGAAGGGGAATATTTGGGTTTCTGCGAAAGTAGCATTTGGTGAAAAGAAGAATGTTTCCGTTCGAACACCTACAGCGGTTGCAGCCATTCGTGGAACAACATACCGCACTACTGCAGACAGTTCGGAGAGTTCCGTATTGGTGTATAGCGGTGCTGTGGATGTGAATTCTGCTAAAAAAATCATCGAAGAACGTAAAGAAAAACGCAAATCGCTATTTGATACCGGCACTCCGTTTAAATTAGGTCCTGTTGAAAAGGTTGATGCCCCAACAGAAGTGGCCGGCCCGTTTGAAGTTTCACTGGAAGACTGGATTAAATTAGCATCGGGATGGTGTATTACCGTACGAAGTGACGGAAAATATCATCTCTATGAATTTGACAAAGATGAAGATGCAAAAGATGATTTTGTCCGTTGGAACACAGAATTGGATTTGGAATAAGGAGACAGGAGACAGCCTGCCTGCCGCAGGCAGGGAGACAGGAGACAGGAGACAGGAGACAGGAGACAGGAGACAGGAGACAGGAGACATAAAAAATTAGTAGATTACAACTAATTTGATTAGAAAAACAAAACAAATTTTGAGTACCAAACATTTATCCGCACGCCACGGCACACAAGCCCTCCTTAGGCGGGCAAGCCTCTGGCGGACTCTAACACCTTAGCACCCTAACACGTTAACACTATAAAAATGTCCGATTTAATTAAACGAGTATTTATCGGAAGTCTGATCGGGCTTGTTGTCGGAGTTTTTGTCGCGTTTAGCACGGAAATTGACGGATTCTTTTTAACCTCGTTATTAGACGGATATGAGTATCGTTCTTACGATGCCAGGATGAAAGCAAAATCTGTGGGGGTAGAAGAATCATCTATTGAAGATATTGTTATTATTGATATTGAACAAAATTCGATAGAAATGCTTGGAAATTATTATGATTGGCCTCACGCATATCATGGACAGCTCATTGATGTCGTAACATCCGGAAAACCAAAGGCTCTTTTGTTTGATATTATTTTTGATCCTGAAAATACATCTACTTATCATTTGGTCAATGAGATGGCCGGGCAAAGAAAACCAACCGAGGATGTACAAAATTATCTAAAGACACACAACCCGAATTGGTTTGTTAACTCAACAGCGATGAGTGATAACGTGTATCATGCACTGTCCTTTGAGAATAGCGATTCATTAAATTTTCTGTATGCCATGGACAGTGAGCCGGAAGGGTACGACCCAACAAACCATATTTTGATTCTTCCCGAGGATCAGGCGAAACAGCTTCCGACAGCTGAGCGAATTGGAAACACATACAGCCCCCTCATTGGATCCGGGCGTGGTGCGGGCAGTGTGAGATTTCCACAGGATGAAGACGGGATTACCCGAAGGGCGCCAACAGCCGTGTATTTTGAGGGATCGAATCATGTGTATCCGTCCCTATCAATGGCGGTCGTAAAAGATGTTTTAGGTGTCCCGCAGGATGGGTTTGAGTACGACTTTGAAGATCATGTTCTTCGATTAAGCAATGCTGATGGGATGGTCATCCGTGAAATCCCGATTGATGACCACGGCAGGATGTACGTCAACTATCAGGGGTCACATAAGACGTTTTATTACTTACCGTATGCCTACTGCATGGATGCAGACATGCTTCCACCTGAATATTGGGAAAAGAAAATCGCGATTGTGGGTGCCTCTTTACCCGGGTTGATGGATTTAAGAAACACACCGGTGCAGGAAACCTACGCAGGTGTGGAAATCCATGCGAATGTGATGTATAGTGTTTTGAAGAGTGAGTTTGTTAAACCGACGGGCGATACAACAAAATTATGGACGTTGATATTATTAAGTATAATACTTGGGGTCATCATTAGTTTGCCGCCAAAAGCACTGTATTCGTTGTCGGTACCGATTGTGGGAGCCATGGTCTGGGTTGTGTTTGCATATAGCCGTTTTCTTTCTAATTTGGAAATGTGGGATATTGTGCGTCCGTTGATGGTCATCGGGTTGACCTATATCAGTATTTTTATTTACAATTTTCTTGTTTCAGAAAAAGACAAGCGATTTTTACGGAATACATTCGGGACGTATATTTCCCCGGATTTAATTGAACAAATGGTAAAAGACAAAAACGAACCGGAGTTAGGCGGAGTTGCGGGACATCACACAGTATATTTTTCAGATATTCAAAGTTTCTCGTCGTTTTCTGAAGTACTTAAACCGGTGAAAATGGTGCGGTTGATGAATGAATATCTTTCTGCAATGACAGACATTCTTTTGAAAAACCAAGGAACCCTGGATAAATATATCGGTGATGCCATCGTAGCATTTTGGGGTGCCCCCGCTCCAGTAGAAAACCATGAATATCTATCCTGTAAAACAGCGCTTGAAATGAAGGAAGCTTTAACGACTCTCTGCAATCATTGGAAAGAAGAAGGGGGTTGGCCTGAGATTGTAATCAATATGCAGCATCGTATTGGTTTGAGCTCAGGAGAGGTCGTTACCGGGAATATGGGCTCAAATGTACGGATGAACTATACTATGATGGGGGATGTTGTTAATCTTGGCGCCAGACTTGAATCCTCTGCAAAACAATATGGTGTTTATATCCACGTGGAAGAAACCCTGCAAAAGACTGTGAAAGACCAGTTTGAATGGCGATTTTTAGATTATGTACGAGTAAAGGGCAGGACAACACCCGTAAAAACATTTGAGCTCCTTGCATTTAAAGGTGGATTGGATAGTAAGACCGAAAAATGTATTTCTCTTTTTTACAAGGCTCAAAAACTGTATTTTGAGCAGAGATGGGATGAAGCTGTTACGGTATTTAAAGATGCGGAAAAATCAGAAGATATGTTCAAGGGGAGGAGTACAAATCCTTCGACTGTTTACCTTGCGAGATGTGACTATTTAAAAAAACATCCGCCCGGCAAGGATTGGGACGGTGTGTGGACGTTAACGACAAAGTGATTCGCCTGCCCGACAATGTTTTTCAGGCGGGGAGATCCCGTGTTTTTACGGGTTTGAAAGTAGTGAACACAAAACACTTCAACCTGCGAACACTTGAACACTCTAACACCCTAACACCCTAACACTCAGACATGCTAAATAACATCATAAAAAGAAACGGGACAATTGTTCCGTTTGATCAAGAAAAAATTACACGCGCAATTTACAAGGCAGCTGCATCTGTCGGTGGACACGATTACACTTTATCCAAAACTCTGTCGGATGAAGTAACGCAATTCTTAAAACAAAGTTATCCATATCCTGATATGCCATTGATGGAAGAAGTCCAGGATGTCGTTGAAAAGGTTTTGATAGAAAACGGACACGCCCAAACAGCGAAATCTTTTATTTTATACAGAGAAAACCGTCGAAAAGAAAGGCAGCAGCAATTCAGACGACATAAAAAAAGTTCGAATATTCCTTACCCCACGATGTATGAAATGCTGGTATGGAATTTAGAAAATGAGTGTGAAAGTATTGAGAAACTTAATCATCTTGTTACAAACGGTCAGCTTCTTGATTTGGTTCGGAAAGCAGATGCAGCATTCAATGATAAAACATTAAGAGCGGCAGAAGCGATTGCCAAAGAAAAAGATCGAATTAAACTGGTCATTGTAGCAGGTCCGTCTTCTTCCGGGAAATCTACGACAACAGCAAAGATAACCCAACATCTGGGGAATATGGGTATTGAGGCTGTTCCACTAAATATAGACCATTATTTTTTCGATCTCGAAATGCATCCCAAAGATGAATTTGGAGACTACGATTTCGAAACTCCCGAAGCATTGGATTTGGCACTAATCAATGATCACCTAAGCAAATTGGTGAATGGAGAGACAGTTAAAATACCCTATTATGATTTTGAAGCAGGGAAACGCAAAGATAATGTCACCGAAGTCAGCGTGAAACCGGAGCAGGTTATTTTGATAGATACCCTTCACGGTCTGTATGGGCAGATGACAAAAAGCATCCCTGAAGATAAAAAATTTAAAGTGTATATTGAGACCATTTCACAACTAAAAGACACAGATGGTAGTTTTATCCGTTGGACAGATATTCGGTTACTACGGCGAATGGTGCGGGATATGAAGTTCAGAGGATATTCACCCACCCGAACAATTGGACATTGGCATTATGTACGGCGAAGTGAGATGAAACATATTATCCCCTATGTAAATGATGTTGATTTTGTCATCAATGGGGCGCTGCCGTATGAATTTCCGTTTATGAAAAAATATATTTATGATCAACTTCCGGAAATTATTAAGACGTGGGAAAACAACCCGAAAAAACAAGATGCCTTGTTACGGGCGAAGAGAATTCAAAAATTATTGTCAAATATTGAGGTATATCAAAATGATGGTGTTCTTTCTGAAGATAGTTTATTAAGAGAGTTCATCGGCGGAAGCAATTATAAACTGCATTAACCGGCAGGGGCGATAAGAAAAAATATGGAAAATATTAACATTGCTGTAAATCCATTTGTGCGAAGACAAATTAAGGGATCCGGTAAAACATACTCGCCCTCTCTGACCTTTGAAGAGATTGCGAACCACGCAGAACAACGCTTGGCAGAAGGTCATGTGACTAAAGGATATCGTGACGGCGTTGTATTGGTTTCAGTTGCGGAAGACGTGATAAAGTACTTTGTCTGTCCGTTTGTAAAGATTGAAGAATCAACCAAACTGCAAGCGAAGGTTGTCCGACGACGCGATAACGAAGAGCCGTACATTCAAATCCGGGCTCTAAATGGCGACCCGCTTGTCGCAGGGAAAGTTGAGTTGATTTTATATCGTCATGATGTCTTAACAGAAACAAATGAACAAAGTTGTGATGCAGAATGGGAATTAATCAGCATTCATGCAATTCCGACAGGGGTGGATGCATTTCCGATGGGCTATGTGACCATGATGCGGAATCAATTGGGACTCCCCGGCGGAACAAAGGCGATGTACTCCTCAGATGAGTGGGCAGAATCGGTACGTTTTTGGCAAGAATACGTGGCATTGGCACCGGAATCTAATCAATAAAAGCCATGAAAATATGTTGACTATATAGTAAGGAATATTCTTGGATGTTTTTGTTCAGGTATGTGTAACTTCAGCCCCGATATTTGAAGGGTAAAACATTACCTAAGACATCACAAAGGGCCCATAGCTCAATGGTTAGAGCAGCGGACTCATAATCCGTTGGTTCGGGGTTCGAATCCCTGTGGGCCCACATTAACGACAACCCCTGTTACTCGATGGGGGTTTTCTGTTTTATATATCTATAAGCTGATTAATGACAATTAGAATTCTCCTTTGACACTAGAAAGATATATAATCATTCGAACACAGAAAAGAGGTCTATATCATAATACCACTTTGAAATAGTCACGTATAGGGGTTATATCTCTCCATGGTTAAGAAAGACATAAACAGAGTTTTTCAAGTATAAGTTCTATAACACAGGATTGGATTTCAATATGTTGTACTACCGGGATAAAACCGGCAGGGAAGTTGATTTAATTATTGAACAAGGTTCAGATGTCAGGCTTTACGAGGTAAAATACACGCATACAATAAGACCGGATTTCTATAAGCACATGAAATATGTTAGTAAAAATATGTCTGTTAAATCAGTAGACGTTATTTATGCGGGAGTTCAGCAATTTCCCAATGTGTTGAATTGGATGGATTTAATAGACATCCAAAAACTATTCAAGAGCTAAAACCACAAAATATGGTCACGAATTAATTACAAACAAATATGGCCGTATTTATCGTAACTTCCTTGCCCGGATTTTATCAAAGGACAAGCATATTCGCACGATGACATTACAAAACAAAATAATTTTCATTCTCTTCGCCACGGTGTTTGCATCCGCGCAAAATGTTGAAGATTTATCCTTCGGGACGGATTCCACATTTGAGATTATTACGTGGAATATCGAGTGGTTTCCTAAGAACGGTCAGACGACAGTAGATTATGTGACGGAGATTATTCAAGCGCTTGAGGTAGATATTTTTGCCATTCAGGAAGTGGATGACACAACCATGCTTAATGATATGCTTGAAAATCTTTATCCGTATCGGGCGTATTATGAGTCATCGTGGTTTGCCGGGTTGGCGTATCTCTACAATTCTGATGTGGTTGAAATTAATGATATCTATGAAATATATACCTCCTATCCATATTGGAGCCCCTTCCCCCGCTCACCTATGGTAATGGACTGTGATGTTAACGGAGAGAACGTTATCGTAATTAACAATCATTTTAAATGTTGCGGCACCGGGTATTTAGACCTCAGTGATCCCGACGATGAAGAAACCCGTAGACATACTGCAAGTACCTTATTGAAGGAGTACATAGACACCCATTTCCCCGATAAAAACGTTATCGTTCTTGGTGACTTAAATGATATTCTTACGGATTCACCTACGAATAACGTGTTTCAGATGTTCCTTGATGATGCCGATAATTATCGGTTTGCGGATATGGACATTGCGGAAGGATCAAGTGGAAACTGGTCTTATCCGACATGGCCGTCTCACATTGACCATATTCTTATTACGAATGAATTATTTGATGAAATTGAGAGCGATATTTCAGTCGTGCAGACCATTAAAATTGATGAGTATCTTGATGGCAGCTGGTATGAATATGATCAAAATGTGTCCGACCATCGTCCCGTTGGATGGAAGTTTCCAATATTCTCGGATTTATCCATAGATGAAAAACTCGCTCCCCAATCATTTGAGGTGCTTCAATCGTACCCTAATCCATTTAATCCCAAAACAGTTATCAGTTATCAGTTATCAGAAAGCAGTGACTTAACCGTGCAGATTTTCGATATTAAAGGACGGTTAATAAAAACATTGACTGATGGTTATGCTGAGCCCGGATCATATGAAATTGAATGGAATGCAGAAAGTCATCCAAGCGGAATTTACTTTGCGCAGTTAAGAGTAGGGCGTATCGTAAATACAAAAAAATTAATGCTGCTAAAATAAATTAAAACCCCCAAAACCCTATGAGAATTATTTTATCATTACAACTTATTTCACTCTTAATAGCTCAAGCACCACCCGGATATTACAACGGTACGGAGGGATTGGAAGGACAAGCACTTCGATTAGCTCTTCATCAAATTATTGACAATCACCAGTCTCAAAGCTACACATCTCTTTGGACGCATTTTCAATCGACAGATATGAAACCCAACGGAATGGTTTGGGATATGTATTCAGATATTCCCGGAGGAACCCCGCCGTATGAGTACACATTTGTGTCCGATCAATGTGGAAATTACAATAGTGAAAATGATTGCTATAATCGTGAGCATTCATGGCCAAAAAGTTGGTTTAACAATGGGTCTCCCATGTACACTGATTTGTTTCATCTATATCCGACAGATGGATATGTGAACGGTCGGCGGGGGAATTATCCGTATGGAGAAGTGAATAACCCTACGTGGATATCCATGAACGGGAGCAAAGTAGGAAGTAATACAACTTCGGGATACAGTGGGACAGTATTTGAGCCGATTGACGAATATAAAGGGGATTTCGCACGGACGTATTTTTATATGTCTACACGATATTATACTGAAGACAGCGGTTGGGATACAAATGATATGGTGGAGGGTGCAGATTTAAAAAACTGGGCGAAAATGATGCTGATTAACTGGCACCATGATGATCCGGTCAGTGAGAAAGAGATAGAACGAAACAATGCCGTGTACACGATTCAGCAGAATCGAAATCCATATATCGACCACCCCGAATGGGCAGACTGCATTTGGGATGATAATTGTAATCTTTCCATAGAAGGCGATACTACTCCTCTCCGTTTTACATTGCTTCAGAATTATCCGAATCCATTTAATCCCGTGACGACAATTCGGTTTTCTATAGAGATGCGATTAATCGCGTCTCTACGTATTTATGATATTTCCGGCCATCTGATTGAAACATTGATTGACGAAGAAGTAATGTCGGGCACGCACACTGTCAAATGGGATGCCGCCAATATGCCGTCAGGTGTGTATTTTTGTCGTTTAACTCACGAGGATTATACATCAGTTCAAAAGCTGATTTTGCTGAAGTAGATAGGTCAAAATACAAAAATAATTGATAGTTCTAAAAAAGGATAATTATCGGTATTAATAGAATAATACTTGTAAATTATCCGCCTTTCGATAAACAAAAACACATGAGGTTAATCATGAAAAAAACAGTAATACTTACTATACTATTTCTAACAATGATAAATGCACAATTATTTATTAATGAGATTGACTATGATCAACCTGGGACAGATTCGGGTGAATTTATTGAGTTCACGGGGACTGCAGGGACTTACACAAACGTTAGCATTGAATTAGTTAATGGGAATAATGGTTCAGTGTATAGTACAACAGATTTAGGCACTGTTGTACTATCAGATCAGATAAATGGTTATGGTTTTCAGGTGGTCGAAATATCCGGTATTCAAAATGGGGCACCGGATGGGGTACAGCTAAAGATTAACGGCACAATTGTTGATGCAGTTTCATATGAAGGTCCGATGAACGACACGGATGGGAGTGCAATGGAAGAAGCAACACCATCCGGTGACGACCCTTATTGGGAAGGAGGAGAAGGGTTGTCCATCGGAAGGCTAGGGGTAGACAATTCACCATGGGTTGTCATGAATATTTCTCCGGGAGCTGTTAATGAGGGGCAAACCATGAGCACTGCACCGGGATTATTTATTACCAGTCCTGCTGATGGGTCAACGACGTATAGTACTAATGTTGATATTGCATTTAGTGTCGTAAACTTTGTGATAAACGAAGACGGACATATACATTACTCCGTTGACGGTGGTTCAACAACCATGTATTATTCTGCTGATCCCATATCACTAACTGATTTAGCAACAGGCAACCACACCGTAGACCTTTGGTTAGTTGATAATAATCATGATGATTTAGATCCGCCTGTAACAGACCAGGTAACATTTACCGTGTCAACCGTTGAGACTATAAGTATTTTTGATATCCAGGGACAAACAGATGTTTCTCCTTATGCGGATCAAACCGTGAGTACAACCGGGATTGCAACAGCGGTTGGAAGTTATTTTTATTGGTTGCAAGATGGGGCTGGTGGCTGGAGTGGACTTTATGTGTATGCCGGCGATAACCATGGTGTTGAAATCGGAGATGATGTAACTATCATAGGTATGGTCGTTGAATCGTATGAGCAGACAAGAATGGAAAATTTGACAGATCAAGTGATCTCCTCATCAGAAAATACTCTGCCGGTTCCATCAACTGTTTCGACAGCGGAAGCAAATACAGAAATGTACGAAGGGGTGTTAGTCTCTGTTATGGATGCTGAGTGTACTAATCCGGATTTAGGGTATGGTGAGTGGGAAGTTGACGATGGGTCTGGTCCGTGTATGGTTGATGATAAAATGTTCGATTTTTCAGCAGAACTAGGAACGCATTATGATATTACCGGTCTGGTAGAATATAGCTACAGCAATTATAAAATTGAACCCAGAGATGAAAATGATGTTCAAGTACATACTGAAGAAGGTGCGCCAATTGCAGATGCCGGAGAAGATCAAGTTGTTGATTATAATGCAACAGTTACATTGGATGGGTCAGGAAGCACGGATGAAGACGGGGTCATCGTTGGATATGTTTGGGAACAACTTAGCGGAGCCGATGTAACCTTAAGTGACTATGAGGAGCCCGTTGTTACGTTTGTCGCGCCCAGTGAAGCAACCACATTAGAGTTTCAGCTAACCGTCATTGATAATGATGCTCAACAAGCGGCGGATGTTGTTGTAATTACGGTTGGTAACACGACGATTTATGATGTCCAATTTACGGAAGAACCCGGCACCGGCGATGATTGTTACCCGTCTGCTTATAATGGCGAGACCATAACGGTAACCGGTGTCGTTACAGCCGTAAAACCCGGAGATTACCCCAACTTTTATCTGCAAGATCCCAGCTTAAATACTTGGGCTGGTGTCTACGTTTATGATACATCCGTCAACCCAACGGTTGGAGATGAAATCACGTTAACTGCAGAAGTCGATGACTATTATGGATTAACGGAGTTAAAAAACGTAGCCGATTTTACAATAAATTCATCCGGGAATGCTATTGACCCTCTTACTATTTCAACCGGAGATTTAGGGTTGTTCTGCGATGCATCCGCTGAGCAATATGAAGGAATGTTAGTGAGCATCTCCGGCGTTATAGACTCAACCAATGAGTACAACAGCTGGTATATTGACGATGGTTCGGGAACAACAAAAGTAGATGATTACTTTTTTAATGGAGAGTGGACAACGCCATTAAATGGAGATGCTTTTAGTGCAATTGTGGGAGTGGCTCATTATTCGTATGGAGAATATGTAATATATCCACGGAATAGTGATGATATTCAAATGTTGAGTATCGACGAAAATATGTTGCCCACTGACTTTGTGCTCGTCTATAACTTCCCAAACCCGTTTAATCCGATGACAACGATTAGTTATGAATTACGACAGGATGCGAATATTAAGATAGAGGTCTATAATGTTACCGGTCAAAAAGTGACCGAACTTGTAAATCAATGGCAACATGGCGGAAAACATGAAGTAAATTGGAATGGAACGAATTTGTCGGGCATCTCTGTAACAAGCGGTGTTTATTTTTACACACTACACATTAATAATGATGTTATTACAAAGAAAATGATTTTAATGAAATAATATCACCATGTGACAACGATGGCGTAACATCAACGTCATCGTTGTATAAAATCATGATATTAAAACTCATATAATTTTAACAAACAGGTACTTGATTTGAAAAAAATCCTTTTTCTGATTTTCCCCATATTCATGTTGGCAAATACTGCTGACCATTTAATTTTTAATCGAATTGTGGTTACACCTACTAATGGAGAAATGGTGGAGATAATAAATCCAACCGGTAATCGTGTGGATTTATCGAATTATTATTTAACGGATGCGGTAAAACAATCCGGAGAAGATTATTATTACAAACTTCCAACCGCCGTAGATTTTTGGAGCAGCTCTGTTTCTGATTTTATAGCTCGTTTTCCAAGCGGCTTGGAAATTAATAGTGGGGACACGTTAATCATCAGTATGCATACGGATTCACTTTTTAATAATCAGTATGGCTTTCAACCGGATTTAGCACTATTTGAAGATATGGAAAATGCGATTGAGGGAGACGTGACCATCTCGTATGGTGGTAATTTTAATGCGTGGGATCTTCTGGGCAACGATGCAGAAGTCCTGATTTTGTTTTACTGGGATGGCATAAGCTCAATGGTGCAAGATGTTGATTATTTTCTTTGGGGAAATACGACACACGCCGTTGATAAAACAGGAATACTAAGCTATCAGAATGACACGCCAATCGAAAACCAAGTGTTTTTACAACCCCATGATGGTGGATTTGCATACACCAGAATTGATAATGATGAAGCAGACGAAGTGAGTAGTGGAGGGAATGGTATAACAGGACATGATGAGACCAGCGAGAATCTCGAGGCATCGTGGTTTATATCAGTTTACCCGGAACCTGAAGACTTATCCATCGCAGACCTTTTGGCTGATTTAAGTGATTATGTCGGAGAAACCGTTGAGATTGATGGTGTGGTCACGGTTCCTGCAGGAAAACTTCGTACCACGTTTACCGAAGCGTTTTTGCAGGATGAATCCGGCAAAGGAATTATTTTGTATAGTTCGTCACTGGATACCTCCTTCCATCGAGGAGATTCTGTGATGATTACTGCTGAGGTAGATGAATTTGACGGGAAGCCGGAACTCATCTATTCCAATATTGAGATTCTAAAAGAAAACGCAACTATTCCAACAGTGGAACTGTCTATTGCAGAATTCAACAAATTGGAACATAATTACACATTTATCAAAATTTGGGGTAAAGTCACAGAGCGATCTGATCCATCGGGAAGTAATGCCGGTGCAAACATTACCATCCAAGATGAAACCGGTGAGCAATCAATTGTGAGAATTTGGAATTCCACGGGCGTACTTTTCAACGATGAGTTTGTTTTGGTAAACCTTGAATTGGATTCTCTCCTGCAAGTCGGTACATTAATAGAAGTGAGTGGGATCGGTGGTTCATACAGTGGGACAAGTCAAATTCAGCCGGCGTATGCGTCTGATATTACTGAAAAACTTGAAGGAACTCCGGGGGATTTTGAGATTTATCTAAGGGTTGAACCGTATCCGTTTGTACCGCAGTTAGGTGAAAAAATCAACTATGAATACAGTTTCCCTGACGATGCCCGCATTAAACTACGTGTCTTTGATGTGTCCGGTCGCCAGATTACCACGTTATACGATGAGTATCGAGGGATTTCATTTTATAAAGAATCATCCTGGGATGGCCGCGATAAATTAAATCGAGTTGTTCCACCGGGAGTCTACATTATGCACCTTGAAGTTACAGATACAAAAACCGGAAAACTAAACACCGACACCGCACCTGTCGTGATTGGAGTGGTAGGACAATGAAACTAATTATGAATTACATTACAGAAAAATCTACTCACGTCTCACGTCTTACTTCTAACGTTTTCCTACTCACTACTCACATCTTACTTTTTACTTCTTTTGCTTTTTCTCAAGTTACAACAGAACAAATCTACCACGGTGCCCGTTCGATGGCGCTTGCTGGAAGTAACGTAGCGAATGCTAAAGATGTATTTGCCGGCTTTAGAAATCCGGCGGCGTTAACAGAATTAAGTCGTATATCAAGTGCGGTTTCTTTTACACAAGCTTCAGGATTATCATATCTACCGCACTCAATGTTTGGTGTATCTGTCCCCTTGGGGAAGAGAGGAACTGCCGGGATTTCAGCAGAAAACTTGTCCGTATCTGTCGGGAGTACCGTCTTAACTCAGGAAATGGCTATATCCGGTCACTATGGGTTTTTTCTTCAAAATGACCGTAACTCGTCGCTGGCGATTGGATTTAGTGCAAAGTATTTGAGTGTCAATTACGGAAAGTCAGCCGGGGTCAGCGGAGATGGCTCTGATGGGGTTGACCTCGGTGAAAGTCAAACATTCGGGATAGACTTAGGCTTTCAGGCAAGTTTACGGAACCGACATAAAATGGGCGTATTTGTAAAAAATATTAATCGTCCTAAATTAGGAAAAGCAAGCCTTGTGGATTTACCAAGATCCATTGATATTGGTTTGGCGTACTCTCCGTATGATCTGGTGTGGACAACCTTTTCCTTGCGGCGATCTGCCGGATACGATACTCAATATGCTGCAGGATTGGAATATGAGTTGATGCCGGGTTTCACCGTTCGGTCAGGTGTGCATTCAAATCCAAATAGATTAGGTGCAGGGTTTAGTCTTGCGGTAAAAGGAATAACTGTTGACTACGGACTGTTAACCCATCCAATTTTATCCTTAACACATCAAGTATCTGTCGGAGTGGATTTTTGATGAGAAGACTTTCCTCATTTTTATTGGTGTGCTCGATGGTCTTTGCCCAAAAGATCCCGTTAAACACTGCTACGTATGAAGATATTCAATCGCTGCCGATTACATCTGAGCAGGCGGAAGAACTTTACGGTTATGTCCTCTTTCAAGGACCCATAACGAGTGTTTATGACCTTCTAGCTATCCCCGGATTTAATATTTCAACACTCAATGTTATCAAACCATTGATTACCTTGGAAACACAAAAAAATGTAGTGGGGACATCACGGCTTCAAGACAGTTATCGAAAAGTGGAAAACTGGACGAGCACCGAAGGAGCAAATGAAGGATTAATTGAAGTTTGGCTGGACAGATTGGCTGAGCCCATCAATGTAAATCACGCCACGTATGATGACCTCATGTCCCTGCAAAATGTCAGTCCGGTGGATGCGGTTGCGGTACTGAACCGTCAGAAAGAAGGCAGTATTGATTATCCAAAAGCTTTACGCGGGGCAACAAATCTATCCTATTGGGGATACAAAAATATGATGGACTTTTTCACCTATGGTGAAAAGGATCCGACAAAAACACCCCATCTTTGGTATAACGCAACATATAAAACGGTACCCTCGACAACATCCTTTGATGAAGAAGTCGGGACAACAACACCCCTAAGCGGACACCCCGGGAATTTACAGCACAAGATATCGTACACCAGCGGGAGTTTTTGGAAATTTGGATATGCCTATCATCGTCAAATGGGAGAACAAAATCGGTATGTAGATTTTGGATCATTGAACATTCCTGAAGGAAAATATGCCCTAACACTTCGAAATTTGTCATTTGGCAAATTGAATATTAATCGTCTGATTTTAGGAAATTTTTCAGCCACAATGGGTCATGGAGTCGTGTTTGAAAGCACCGACTTTTTTGCTCCGCGACGATCAGGATACGGGTGGAGTCGCCGAGTGGTTGGCGTGTTCCCTGATTTATCCCAGTCATTTGAATATGCACTGCGTGGCGTGGCAGTACAGGCATCATCGGGCAAACTCAATGCATTTGGATTTGTGTCTATGCGACCGCGAGATGCCGTAATGAATTCTGACAGTACCTTTTCTAGCCTTATTACGCTGTATCCAAGGACGGATATTGGATACAATGGTGCGTTGTTAAATCCCGTGATGAACCAAGTTAATGAACTTACTTATGGCGGAAATCTCAGAATTATGTTCACCCCGGGAATGATTCTCGGTTTTTCATCTTACGAGAGTTTGTACGATAGAGAACTTTCTCCGCAAATTGCCCGCACGGTAATCGCCACGAGTGCCGAAGGAAAATATTTAACGTCAATCGGCAATACTGCGGATACAGAAATTGAAGCGATGTATGCATCTTCTGCCGAGTCACCTCTTTGGGATGACGCTTTAGCCATGCGCCGAGTTTTTGGCATGGATTTCACTGCCGTCATTAACAACCTTGCCTTGCAGGGCGAATATGGGATTCTCGACAAAGACGGAATTATCGGTGATTTTTCCACCGATCCGCGGGCATTGGTCTTTAGTGCATATTTGCAATTTAACAGCTTAAATATTTTAGTGGTGTACCGTGATTATGATTTGGATTATGATAATCCATATCAGCGGTCGTTTTCGAATTATCAACGATATAAGGGGACAATTTTTGAGGACACATTTTATTTAGAAGATCCTATTTATGGGTTTTTATACAGTGCGGCGGCACAGCCCCAATCTGAACGCGGCGTGTATTTTTCCAGCAGATATCAATTCCACCGGCAATTTGTGGTGAGCACAGATTTCGACACGTGGACCCGTACCGCAGACAATGCCCGATATTACCGATCGGTGGTGAAACTGCAGTTTCGTCCGGTGTTTAATTATCGGTTTAACCTCCGTCAAAAATGGCAGATGCGTGCGGCATACAACGAAATGGATCCGTCCACATTTTACTCCAGAGAAACCATTATCCGTGCCCAACTTCGTTTATCACGATATGACAACCTTGAGCTGCTGTATGTGAATTCCACCGTAGATTTTACAAACCGACGGCGATTGACGATTGATCCGGTTACGGGGCGTGCGCCTGCACTTGTCGGAAGTGCCGGGGTCGGCAGTGAAGCTATCGGATTTAAAGTCACTCACAACTTTACGGACCGGCTAAAAATTATGAGTCAGGCAATGATCTACAATGGATTCATCTGGAATTTTGAAGACACAGATTTTCGCGTGTTTGATTCTCCAACTGATGCCTTACGTTGGTGGGTTTCAATTTTTTCACGGCTTGGAGATAATTGGGCAGTGCGCGTCAAATGGACAACCGACACAGGCTTACCTATAACAAACTATGCATTTGCTCCGGAAAATGCCACCGCATACGTGAGAGAAAAAATGGACGGATTAACCGGGTTGGCAGAATCTTCAGATATTCGAATTCAGGTGGATTATGCGTTTTAATCTAAAAGATTTGCCACAGAGTCACAGAGAAAAACTAAAACAAAAAAATTAAAGTCACTTTATGAATAAAAAAACGTACAACTCCAAAAAATTCATTTTTGTCATCGTGTTGCTTTTGCTCCACACGGGCATGGTCGCTCAATCCTATTTTTCTTTAATCCTCCCACAGGGGCAGAGATCATCTTCAGCGCATTCTTTATCCATGGGAATGTCCGGAGTTGCCACACATATGGGAGTAGACAATCTTTGGACGAACCCGGCGATGTTAAGCACACGCGGACAATTGTTAACGGCAACGATAAATGGCTCTCTCCGGCGATTTGAAGAGAAACGATCTTATCCTGTGATGGATATGTTTGACGATGTGGTCACAGAGAATGTATATGCAGCGAACCGATTTTGGTATCCCAATATGGAGGGTGGACTGGTTGCGGCGCTTCCAATGGATATTCACGTCGGATTGGCACAATCCACATTTTGGGATTTTAACTACGATTATGCCGAAGAAATAAGAGGAAGTTTACCGTCAGGAACGTATAATCGCGATCCGGTGAGGGGATATCATGAAATTCAGCGTAGCGGTAAAATCATGGCAGCAAATCTTGGATTTAGTGCTTCACTGATGCAATTTATTAAGCTGGGCGCAAGTGTACAAATATTGCGAGATAAAGATATCCAAGATCGTTATGCAATTAATGTATTGGAACCGGATGATGCGTTGGCGTCAGATACGACGTATAATTTTGAAAGTGATGTCAGCCTTGATGGGAATCCAATGCTGTTTACGCTGGGAGCTGCCGTACAACCCACACACGGATTGACAGTTGGCTTTTCCTATCGCTCTGGTGTTGAGATAGTGCTTCAAAATCTTTGGAGCATCCCGACAATCAATGAACGCACTCAATTGCCGGGATATTGGAATCCTACAGAATGGGATACCACAGGATATACCATTACAACTCTTCCTGAGAAATTTGTTATCGGGATTGAAGCTAAAATGAAAAACCCGATTGCTACAAAAGCCATCCTGGAATTGCATTACACAGACTGGTCAGAGTTTAAGCTGGAAGCGTATCCACCAATTGAGACCCTCCTTCCTATCGAAGCGGTTCCGTATAAACTCAAAGAGACGTGGGAAATTCACGGTGGAATTGAGCATGTGTTTTACAATAAAATTCCGTTCCGATTTGGGTTTGTATTTAGTGAATCGCCACTAGGGCAGGAGTTTGAAACCACACGTATTACGCTTGGGAGTGCCTATCAATGGGGGAATGCAACATTCGATTTTGGACTTATTTTCGGTTCACTTAGTTACCGATATGAAGATTTGTTTAAAGCCGTTGCCGAGGAAATCCCGATTCTTGATACGGTTAAAGAATCCAATGCAGTTGCAACATTCACATTAAAGTACGCTCTATAAAATTGTGAATAGGCTACAAAAACCAAAATCATTCTTTATCACAGTATCACGTCTTACGTTTTACATTTTACGTTTTACGTTTATTGTTTTATGTATTTTAAGCAGTATTTATGCACGTGATACAAAACTCCACCTAATCTTTACCAATGATATTCACGGGTCGATTCACCAAACTCCGGCGTGGTTTATGAATCCTGAATTTGGTCCGATGCTCAGCGGAGGTGCCGGAGCTTTTCAATACGTCAACGATGTACGCCGAGAAGCAGAAGAAAAAGGGGATAACGTTTTGTTGCTGGATGGAGGGAATCTGTTTCAGGGGACTCCCCTTGGCACGTTAGACGGTGGGGAAACAATTATCCGCTGGATGAATACGATGGGGTACGATGCATTTACGCCCGGGTTAAAGGATTTTGATCAAGGTGTCGATAATTTACAAAAGATGGCAGAGATTGCAGACTTCCCGATGCTGTCCGGGAATATTATTGAAGAAACCTCCGGACAAAAACCGGAGTGGATTACGCCTATTATTTACAAACAAATTGGCGGAGCGACTGTGGCTATCGTTGGATTGACACAAAAAGATATTCCAACGCAAACCTTCCCAAAGAACACAGAAGGATTAGTCTTTTTGGATGAAATATCAACGGCTCAACAACTGGTTAAAGACGCAAAAGCAAACGGTGCAGATATTGTGGTTTTATTGGCACATTTAGGAATTCCATATAATCGTGAAGATGAATACGATACATTTCTTCTTCGATTAGAAGCAGGCGAAGAAGTCGATTCTCCCCACGTCCTAAATGCAATGGAGTTTGCTCATTTTATTGAAGGGATTGATGTCATCGTTACCGGCGGAGTGGCAAAAGGATATGATCATCCGTGGGAAGATCCAACCACCCATACATTGATTTTACAAAATTATGGTAATCTGACCGGGATAGGACACTTAGAGTTATTAATAGATAAAAGAACAAAAAAACTTTCCGGATACGAATATCCTACAGATCGTGGTATGTTAATTACCCTTATGGAAGATGATATTCCACCTAATAAATCACTGGCAGATCAAATTCAGAAATGGGTGCATGAATCTGAAGAAGTATATAAAAACAAAAGACCATTTGCAGAAAAAACGAGTTCTATTTCCACTTTTCTTGAAGAACAAAATATTTATTCAGTTCCAAATTTGGGAAAGGATAATTGGCTGGAGATTGTTACCTGGAACTTAGAATGGTTCCCCTCAGCAAGTGATACAACATTAAAAGCAGCCGCAGAAATTATTCGTGAATGGGATGTTGATATTGTTGCATTGCAAGAAATTAAAAACATCTATATGTTTTCTGTACTTATGAATTTATTACCGGGTTATGGATATGTATTAAGTGAGCAATCATCTTTTATGGATCAGGCGATCATCTATAAAAAAGACGTGTTAACATGTTTAGGGCAATATGAACCATTTACATTTAATGATTATTATTTTGCGGGTCGCCCACCATTGATGGCTGATTTTATTTGGGAAAATGATGGACTTAAGCGAGAATTTTCGGTTGTTAATTTACATTTAAAATGTTGTGGAGATGGTTTATACAGAAGACAGAAATCATTAGAGCAACTCCATGAGTATTTAAAAGATTATTTAATGAATGAGAATGAGAATATTATTGTAGCTGGTGATTGGAATGATCAACTTACCGATAAAGGAATAAACCAGTCCTTTACTGCTTTTTTAAATGATCCTGATCATTTTCGTTTTGCAACGATGGAAATAGCTACGGACACATCTCAAGCATCATATCCAAAATGGATCGTACCAAGTATTTTGGACCATATCCTATACTCAAAAGGCTTTTATGATGAAGCAGCTGAGGGAGCAATTAATACTTTACGATTAGAAGATATTGTTGGAGGTTGGGACATGTATGAAGAGATCTTATCAGACCATCGTCCGGTGATGTGGAGTGTCCCAATTCGTAATTAATTGTATGGCCAAATATAGTAAAAAAGCGCAAAATACGGTTTCATATCAAATATATATCTCGCATTTTTTCTTATTTGGTTTTCTAATCCTCATTTCCTGCCTCTTATTTTTATCGCTAATAAGTTGCGGATACCCAACTAAAAGCGAAGTAGACCCACCGGACAATTTTGTTGGAACAGATTCTACATTTGAGGTTGTAACTTGGAATATTCAGAATTTCCCAAAATCTTCAGAGACGGTCGATAAAGTAGCAGAAATTATTTATTCAATTAATCCTGATGTGATTGGATTACAAGAAATAGAAAATGAAACATCATTTTATCAACTGATTGAAAAATTAAATGACCTTGATAATAATACTTGGGCAGGGTTTAAAGTCAATTCAGCGAGTTTTGATATAAATTTGGCTATTATTTATAAAAGTAATGTGATAGTTGTAAACCAGATTTTTGAAATCTACGAAGATAATGGACGTCCTTTCCCAAGACCACCACTCATTTTAGATTGCGTATATGAGTCAAGTCGATACATAATAATTAACAACCATTTAAAATGTTGTGGTAATGGTGAAATTGAGGTTGAAAATCCTTGGGATGAAGAGACTAGGCGACGTGATGCAAATCTACTTTTAGAAGATTATATCAATCAAACATGGGGACAGGATAATGTGATAGTATTGGGTGATTTTAACGATGAAATAGATGAATCTGAGTCGGATAATGTATTTTGGAATTTCATTTCACAACCGGATCTATATAAATTTGCTGATATGAATATAGCAGAAGGACATTCATCTGGATTCTCTTACCCTACTTGGCCTAGTCATATTGATCATATTTTAATCACAAATGAGCTCTTTGATGAATTTGAGTCTGAAAAATCCGAAGTGAAAACAATTCACATTGATGATGTTTTGGAGGGCGGATGGGAGGAGTATGAAACAAATATTTCTGATCACAGACCGGTAGGATGGAAATATTAATTATGAAAATCCTCCGAATTATATTTTTATTTTCGATTTTGTCTGCTCAAAACACCATGGAAACGGCTTTTGTACAATATTATTCCAACAACAAAGATTTTATCTCGGGGATTCCAATGTTGGCAACAGAACGTAGCGGGAAACCCCATTTGATTGTTTCGTACAATGAAAATAAACTCCCGATTTTTGTCGTTCATATTTCTGCTTTTCAAGATACGTTGAATCGGGAAGTTTTAACCTATGATTCCAAGAGCGTTCTAAAGAAAAAAGCATTGTATAATCAGGATGCACTTTTGGAGAAAATTATTCATTATGGTGAGGATGAATTGTGGAGTCAAGCTTTTAGGTTAACCATTCTACAGCCGAGGAGCAAGGAGTACTTCCTTGATCAGCAGACACAGTATTTTCTGGATAAAACCGGTAAGACTCAATATATTATTTTTACTACGATTGATGGTTTCTCATACGGGAAAATAGATTTTCGTTATGACCATTTAGGATTAATAAAAGAAGAAATTTGGAGAGAGTTGCCAAATAATAAAACAGTCCGGAGATTTATTTATGTTACACATGCCCCATCGGATGTTACACAGTTATGGGAGTTTGATCGAAATGACAGTTTGGTTAGCCACATTGCATTACAAATGGCACCGGCGGATCGGCTTTATGGCGTTTCGTTTCCAAAAACCGGAAATATTTTGGATGAGTCAGACATTATTTTGAAAGAGTTAACAGCTCGTCGTGTGATATCACCCATCCCGGAAATAATTCCTAAGTTGGAATGGGATTTGCTTATGCTAAGGTCCGGCGAATTATTTGAAATAGATTATTTGGGTGATAATGAGCATGGCTTTATTGTTAGAATGAAAGATGAAAAACATATTTTGACAATCCCAAAAAATACGGTGGAGAGTATTAAATCCAAATGGGGAGACGTTATATTTCATGCAAATTAAACGCATTTCTCATGTTGTAGATAAAAAAGATGTACGGTAAATTAAACACATGATTTTCACAAAAGGCAGCAACATGAGACGAGTTATTTCTATAATTTTGTTTGGGGTGATTTTGTTAGGATTGAATGCCCAATCTGTCAGTTATCCTCCCCCAGTGGATTTAATTACGCTTCCAACTGCCGGGACATTGGTCAGAGGAAGCTACTCCGTAGATCTGCGTATGCAAAAAGCAGGCGGGCTTACCATTGGGCTTGCGGTTGGGATTACCGATCGATTCCAGTTCGGACTTTCATACGGTGCCAGCTATCTGATTGGAGATAGTTTGGCTACTCCTTATCCGCGCCCTGAAGCCAATCTAAAATACCGATTGGTGGATGAATCCATGTCCATGCCCGGAATTTCTTTGGGACTAAACACGCAGGGTACCGGTGCTTACCATGATGAAGAATTCCTCGAGAGATATGACACAAAAGCAATGGGAGTTTATTTGGTAGCCAGTAAGAACTGGAAATCACCATTCGGAAATTTTGGACTCCATGCAGGAACAAATTACAATTTCTTAGAGACCAAAGATGGGGACGAAGACCTCAATTTGTTTTTTGGCACAGATTTGGAAATCAACCCGGAACTGTCTCTTGTGGTGGAATACAATGCCGCATTAAATGAAAATGACATGACAGCCCAAACAATTGCTCTAAACCGAGGGGGATATCTGAATGCAGCCATCCGCTGGACGTTTGTTGAGCATCTGCATTTGGAGTTGGATTTTAACAATCTTTTGTTTGACGAGGATAAAGTCCAATATTTTAACCGAGAATTCAAAATTACATACATTGAATATTTCTAACTAAGGAGAACCATAATGAAAAACACCATGATCGCCTTGTTGTCAATCCTTGTTTCCGGGCTGCTTGCCCAGGATGTGAGTGGATTGATTCAGCAGGCAGACGACAAGCATGAAGCGAAACAGTACGAGGAAGTCTATTCCTTGTTAACACAGGCAGAAGAAATGGACGCGGGGAACTATGAAGTGATTTGGAGATTGTCCCGAGCTCATTTCGACTTTTACGATAATTCCGACGATGAGGCCTATAGCAATGAGCAGATTTACAAAGCTCTGGGATATGCTCAGAAAGCTCTTGCGATGAAAGACGACAGAGCAGAATCGCATAAATGGTTTGCAATCTGTATCGGGAAAGTCGGTATCATTGAAGGGTCAGAACAGAAGATTAAAAACTCCTACAAAGTAGCAGAACATACGTTGAAAGCTATCGAATTAGACCCGGAAGATGATGGGAATTACCACGTGATGGGACGTTGGCATTTCATCCTGGCGGATCTAAGCTGGATTGAACGTAAGATTGCAAGCTGGGTTTATGCTACCCCACCGGATGCCAGTTTTGAAGAAGCACGTGATTTCTTTCAAAAAGCAATTGCTTTGGACCCTGAAGACATTCGAAACTACGTTTGGCTTGGAAAAACATTTGAAGAGCTTGATAACGAAGACGCCGCAAAAAATGCCTATGAAGCAGCTATCGGAAAAACAGCAGCAAATGATAGTGACCGCATCCTTCAAAAAGAAGCAAAGGAACTACTCGAGGATTTATAAAAAGTCTTAAATCGTAATACGTAAAACGTAATTATTTTTATGTGATTTATTTCACGTTAAGGTAATTACGTTTTACTATCTTGTAAACAGTTCACTATATCAATATGGCAAAGAGCATTAAACCGCCGAAGGCTTATGTGTCTAGGCGAGCGGCCAGGCACATGACCACATTAAAAGAAACAAAATTAAAATCGACACCAATTTTTAAAGGTGCCCTGCTGGATGTATGGAAAGATGAAGTCCAATTACCAAATGGGCGTGTTACAGGTAGAGAGTATATAAAACATCCGGGGGCAGTTGTCATGATTCCCGTTCTTCCCGATGGAAAGCTGGCGTTGATTCGACAGTTTCGATATCCGATGGGAAAAGAATTTATTGAGCTCCCGGCAGGGAAACTGGATGAGGGGGAAAATCACGAGACAACTGCAAAACGTGAGTTGGAAGAAGAAATTGGATTTGTTGCAAATCAGTTGACAGAATTGACAGAAATCCATCCCTGCATCGGATACAGTAATGAACGAATGTGGCTATATTTAGCCGAAGACCTGACTCCAACACAACAAAAGACAGACCACGATGAGTTTATTGAATTAATTCCGTCACAACTTGCCGATGCGGTAAACATGGTCTGGAGCGGCGAAATATCAGATGTAAAGACAATTATCGGTATTTTATGGGCAAATTCACATTTACAAGATTTATTCAAATAAAGAAGATAAAATTGATGTAATTTCCGCGTCGCGATGATGAAGTATCGTGACAGTTTAACGACAATAAAGAGAAACAATAAAAGGGTAAACATGAAACAAATAGTCTTGATTATGATTGTGCTTGGATTGACGGCATGTTCTAATTCATCAAAAAACGATTCCGCTAGTACCGCAAATTTGGAAACAAAACAAGATTCCGTAAGCTATAGTATTGGATATGACGTTGGAAAGAGTTTTCACATTCAGGCAGTTGAGGTAAATCCTGCCGTGTTTGGACAAGGATTTAGAGATGCGTTTTTGGAAAATGAAACTCCGCTGACAGAAGCTCAAATGAAAGATATCAGTCTTTCGTATCAGATGGAACATCGGAATAAACAGGCAGAGCTTAACCGGGTAAAAGCCACGGTCAATAAAAAAGCCGGAGAGGAATTTTTAGCAGAGAATGCAGAAAAAGAAGGTGTACAAACAACAGAGAGTGGACTTCAGTACAAAATTTTAATCGAAGGAGACGGTTCAAAACCCACAGATACGGATAAAGTAAAAGTGCATTATACCGGTAAATTGCTTGATGACACCGTGTTTGACAGCTCCGTTGAAAGAGGAGAGCCCGCAGTCTTTGGTGTGAAACAGGTCATTCGTGGCTGGAGTGAAGCACTGCAGCTTATGCCGGTTGGGTCAAAATGGGAATTGTATATTCCATCCAATCTTGCTTATGGCGAGCGTGGACCGAATCCGAAAATTGGTCCGAACAGTACACTTATTTTTGAAGTAGAACTTCTGAGTATCGAGGAAAAATGAAACATGGTACGGTCAAAGAATATGACCGAACCAAAGGCTTCGGTTTTGTTTCCGGAGATGATTATATTCTTCATGTAAGCGGATTGCGTCAACATGTACAGCAACGTGGTCTGCGAGTCGTATTTGATGTCGATTTTGGGATGAGCGGAGATAAAGCAATCAATGTCCGACCCGAGTAAAGCGCCGAAAAACATCGTTATAGCAACGCACAATCCCGACAAACTGGTTGAGATTCAAAATGTACTGCGGGATTTTAATATTCCGTTATTGACGCTGAAGGATTTCCCGGAGATTGGGCCGATTGAGGAAACAGGCAAAACGCTTGCGGATAATTCTTTCATCAAAGCCAAGACTGTTTTTCGGTTAACCGATATACCGGTGATTGCAGATGACACAGGGTTAGAAGTAGAAGCGCTGAACGGAGACCCCGGTGTACACACGGGGAGGTATGCCGGAGAGAACGCGTCCTATTCTGAGAATGTTGCCAAACTGTTGTCTACAATGATAGGTCTTCCGCATGAGAGTAGATCCGCGACCTTTCGCACCGTAATGACGTATGTGGATGGGACGAAGGAACTTCAGGCTGATGGTAGCATTAAAGGGGTAATTACAGAAACGCCAATTGGCGAGAGTGGTTTTGGGTACGACCCGATATTTTTTATCCCAACCATGAACAAGACATTTGCAGAGATGTCTGAGGTGGAAAAAAACACAGTCAGTCATCGTGGACTTGCGTTACAAAATCTTCGTAAACTTCTAAGAGAGTATTTTTAATACATAGAGGAGAATTGTCTAAACCAACTGCTAACAGACAGGGATGTAAGTCGTCCCAAAAAACCCAAAATAAATAATAGGAAATCCTTTGAACAAAGGGCAGTTGGTCAATATCGTCATTCGTTTGACTTTGGGCAGTTTTTTACTGTCTCAATTTCTCTCTGCGGAGTTGTTTACTCTGCCGGAGAGTTATGTGCCGACGTCTCCGTTTGTCGTAAGCGCCTTTCCTGAAACCCCGAAGCCAATTAGCCTATATCAGGACTCTCTTTACTCTCCCATAGGGTTATTCGATATTACCTATGGCAGTCGGGTTATCGAGCTTACCATCGCCGAGGATTGGTCCACCATCACATTTTCTGAAACCATCGATGGACGAAAGCTCCGAATTCCGTTTACCGCATCACTTGAATGGTATTTTTCAAAAAATCTGAAAAGAAATCGGCAATTGAAATTTATTGAAAATGTTACATTCAGCGCTGAAACATCTAAAGAAGAAAAATCAAGACGAGGGGCGAGTACGTTGGAGGTGGTTGGTGTAGACCTTGGTAAACTGGGTAGAGCATCTTTACGTGTCCGGGGAAATGTGAATATCTCCGGGAAGATGGTATTTCAAGATCAGGAATTGGTGCACTCCAGCATTAATGAGACTCAAAACACGCATATCGAATTTGACCAGAAGCAAAACCTGAGCATTGAGGGGAAAATCGGAGATCGCATTACTGTATCAATGGATCAGGATTCCGAACGGGATTTTGACTGGGAGAATAATATTAGAATTAAATATGAAGGAAAAGAAGATGAAATATTACAGAGTTTAGAAGCTGGGAATATTTCTCTCTCTCTACCTTCCACACAATATGTTACGTTTTCCGGGAGCAATCAAGGGTTGTTTGGCCTTAAAGCAATTTCGAAGCTTGGTCCGATAGATATTACGACCATTGCATCTGTTGAACAGACAAAAAAAGAGCAACAAAAATGGTCCGGTGGTGGGCAGTCAGAAACGCAGAAAATCGAAGATTATCAATATATTAAAGACCAATATTTTTTCATCCACGATTGGTATCGAAATGGTGTGTTTTCTGATTCCCTGGGGATTTCCGTAGAAAATCCGTTTGCTATAGCACCCTTTTACCCGCTGAATTTAGAAGGCCTTCATACGATTTATAATGATGGACTTGTTGTAAAGAATTTTGAGCTGTATAAATTTGATAGGTCAAATAATCCAGGTGCAGATGAAGGAACGGCGTATGCCGGAGATCCGCCACCAGATATCACAGATTGGACTGACCCGCATCCTAATTATAGCAAACAGGGAAGTTATTTAAAACTTGAGCGGAATAATGATTATATTGTTTCTGAAGATTTAGGATATCTCCGAATGAGAACCAGGGGACAGGATGATGTTCTTGCCTGTCATTATTCTTTAGTGCACCGGACATCAGGTGATACTGTGTTAACCGTAGGACATGGTGTATCGGCATCAGACAGTTTATTAGTGCTGAAAATGTTAAAACCACAAAACAACTCTTCAAGTCATCCGGTGTGGGACTTGATGTTTAAAAATGTATATTATCTTGGAGCATCAAAAATTGAACCCGACGATTTTGTCGTACGCATCATGTACAATCAAACGTCTCCAATTCAGGACAGAAATACGAACGGACCCTATATTACTCAGTTTGGATTGGATATTAAAAATGAAAACGGTATCAACCAGCCCGATGAATTGATTGACATCGAAAACGGAAACATTATCAATCTTCAGCTTGGAGAGCTACATTTCCCGGCACTGCATCCGTTTACGTATGTGGATTCACTGGACGGAGGCACGACCAATGAATTACTGGCGGAGTATCTTGGTGCCGGGACAATGTATCAATCATCGAACACAACCAATATTCATGCTGACAGCCGGTTCACGATTGAAGTGGATTATACCAATGTCAGCTCAACAATCAATCTTGGATTTATGCTTGTAGAAGGCAGTGAAGAGGTTTTTATTGACAAAGTTAAACAAGTTCGTGGGGTAGATTATCAAATTGATAATTTCTCAGGGACGATTGTATTTTTAAATGAAATGGATCCCAATGCAGATGTTGAAGTAAACTACGATAAACACGAGCTTGTGTCCTTCGATAAAAAAGTTATTTTCGGAAGCCGTGCCCAAATGGATTTGGGAAAGAATTCATTTCTTGGAGCGACGGCATTATATTTTAATCAATCGATTATGAACGAGAAAATCGAAGTGGGATATGAACCTACCCGGAATTTTATTTGGGATTTGAATGGTCGCTACGAATGGGATTTTGAAAAAGTAACTCGTGCCCTCAATAAATTACCGATGATCAGCACAGAAAAAATGTCCTCTTTGTCGATTGAAGGTGAAATAGCCCAGGTGATGCCAAACCCGAACCCGATTAATAATCCTGAGACCGGAGACCCGAATGGTGTGGCGTATATTGATGATTTTGAGGGGTCAAAGCGCACAACCTCTCCTCCGATACAAAGAAGATACTGGAAAGCAGCAGCAGCACCGCTCAACCCCTTGACGTTACAACCTATTTCGCAGTTAAACAGAGCACGAATGTATTGGTACAATCCGTATACACAGGTTCGGACAAAAGATGTTTGGCCAAACCAATCTACATCTGTTCGGGCACAAAACGAAACGACAGATATATTGGTGTTGCATCAGAAAAAACGAACCCACCAAGACGAAATTGGGATTGACAATTCAGACGTATGGTCAGGATTAACCACATCATTATATTCCGGAGACTACGATCAAACGAGTAGTAAATTTTTTGAAATATGGTTAAAAGGGACTGAAGGGAATTTAAGTGTTGATCTTGGAAAAATCAGCGAAGACAGCAATGGGGACGGAGGATTAAACACCGAAGATCAACCAGAATCGGGGCTTGCACTTGGGAATGGATTTTTAGAAGACAATGAGGATACGGGGCTGGATGGATGTTTTGATTCTTTTGAAAATGGCTGGGGAGGTTGCTTGGATTCGTTGTCCTACTCAGAATATCTAACATTGGGAGAGGCGGAGATTATCAATACAACCGCCGATATTGACCCCGAAGATCCTAACGGAGATAATTGGTTTTACAACGAAGGAAGTACGGATTATCGTTATGTAAACGGTACAGAAAAAAATGGAACGGGGTCTAAAATTCAGGAAGGCGGGAAATATCCTGATACAGAAGATTTAGACCGATCCGGGTCTATTGATAAAGTAAATGACTATTTTACCAAAGAATTTTCCCTCGACCCTGACCATCCTGATGCTGTAAAATATCTTGCAGGAGAAACAATCAAAGATGGTGTCCTCACCGGCTGGCGACTTTACCGAGTTCCGTTAAGTCACTTCTCTTTAGCAGATACCAGTGTTGCCGGCGGAATGGTAAACGATTGGACAGAAATACGAAATTTGCGCCTGGTTTGGGCAGGGATTGAGGATGGTGATGCGCATTTATCTATTGCAAAAATGGAAATAGTCGGAAATGTCTGGACAGAACTGGGTGTCGCCGATTCCGGCTCTGTTGCGTATGTTAGAGATGACAGTGTGTTTGCAATTACGGTCATAAACACAGAGGATAATGCGGATATTTATTTTCCGCCAAAAGGGGTAAAAGGAGAGTATGATCGTATCAATGAAATCCGCGCAAAAGAGCAATCTCTTGTCCTGAAGTTTGATAGACTTGAGCCCGGACAAAAGGCGGCTGCCAGAAATACTCAGATGACATTTTCCGGGGATAGAGCAAAAAGTTTTCTCACCTATGATAACCTTAAAATGTATGTATACGGGAAAAGTGAGCAAATATGGACGGATGATTCGGACATCGAATTGTTTATGCAGTTTGGCAGAGGCGAAGATTATTACGAAATTGTGCAACCGGTGTTTGACGGTTGGGATGAGGACAAAGGGCGGAATTCTGTTGAATTGGATTTAAACTGGCTGACCAAGTTAAAATTACAGTCAGAAGATAATGTGACAAGAATCAACCCTACGGATGAATTCATCGATTCTACGACGGTTAAATGGTACTTTTTTACCGATGCTGATAGTCAGAGAACGGGGAAAAGAGTTCGAATTAAAGGGCAACCTGCGATGAATCGGCTGCAGTTTATCAATGTTGGGATACGTAATATTGGAAGCGGACAAGCTTCCGGGGAGGTTTGGCTGGACGAGCTCAGGTTAAGCGGTGTGAAGAAAGACCGGGGAGTGGCGATGCGGGTTGTGTCCAAGTTCAACTTGGCGGATATAGGTAATGCCACAATCAGTTATAGCCGTAAAGATGCAGATTTTCATGTGCTGCAGCAGCGTTTGGGTTCTAACCAAACCAGTAAAGATTTTCGCATAAGCACCAATCTTCAGCTCCACAAGCTTTTACCAAAGTGGCTCGGAGTTTCTATTCCGCTGACAACATCATTCTCGAACACAGAGAATCGTCCAAAATACTATCCGGACACAGATATCCTTGCTGGAGATACACCACCGGATTCTATTCTTGCAAAAAGCCAATCAATCTCTCTCAGTACGAGTCTAAAAAAAACAATAAAATCTGAAAATCCGTTTATTAAATATACACTGGATCAGGTACAGGCAAGTTTCAGTGCATCCCAAACAGCGCAGTCCAATGTATCATTTTCAGAGAACCACCAGGAATCATATTCCGGGAAACTGAGTTACAGTTTATCCTTTGGACAGGATAATTATCTGCGACCATTTAAATGGATAGAAGGCGTACCATGGATTGGAACCAAGTTTAGTGAAACGCATTTATATTATTTACCATCCGGGTTGAGTACCAGTATCGATTTCAACGAAAAACTGACACAAAAACAAGCCCGTATTGGCGGAACAACACCGGATGATTACAACCTTGGATTGAACCGAAAATTCAATTTAGATTATAAAATTATGGAAAGTATTACAACAAAGTATGCGTATTCTGCACAAAGTGATATGGATGATTTTCGTGGCTATGTTTGGATGGCGGTCAGAGATCTTGATCCGGGGATTGTGACCGGTACATCAGAAAGTTTTTCAACGTCGTTCACGCCAACATTATTAGAATGGTTTAAACCGAATTTTAACTATTCTGCAAATTATTCGTGGAGTCAAGCACGTGGGAGAGAAGCAGAAGGGGCGAGGATTGGATCTCAGTTAGCGTTTTCAACAAATCTGTCCTTAAACTTCACAAATATCTTTGAAATAATCTATAAGCCGCCATCCTCAAAAAAACAAACAAGAGGACGTCGACGTAGAGGACGGGGAGGTAGTGAGGGTGATAAACCAAAAGAACAGAATACTACAGAGAAGAATGATATTCCGGTTCTGACATTTTTTCATTCCATGACGAAAAAAATCGACCCGATAAGTTTTACCTATAAAGAAACATTCAATCGAGGCGGAAATGGCGTGCTGGGGGATGTCCCTACCGGATATAAATTTGGATGGCTTGGAGACCATGGATTAGAACACTCGTCCAGCGTGGGGACGAACATCGGGAATTGGGATCACAAACAGGATTTAACCCTTCGTTCAGGATTAAAACCTATAAAACGCGTTACCATCAGCATGAATTATGCCCAAAATGTCAGTGTCTCACGTGGAGGAACGGGGATAGATTCTCGATCGATATCGAGAGATTATCTTGCCTTTGGAGAACAACTGGAAAAGGGATTTCCTTTCTTTGGGTGGAGTTTGCGAATGGGTGGACTTGAAAAGTTGCCTTTATTGAAATCCATCGCGACGACTGTTTCTTTGGAACATGCATTCAGTGGCAAGCAATCCGTGGCGTGGAAATTTGAAGGTGCTGAAATAACGGATATTAATTTTTTCCATCTCAATACCTTTGTGAGCCAACAAAAAGATGCACAAACACAGACCTCTGTTAATGCCAATTTTTCTCCGCTCGTTGGGTTAACGATGAAGCTAAACAAAGGTATATCATTCACAATTAGGCAGAATTACAGTCGTTCGTTAGATGAGTTACCATCGGGACTAACATTAAAAACCGACAAAACACTTAATGCAAGTATAGGATATAACTTGTCAGGAGGTTTTAAAATTCCGCTACCCTTTATGGAAAATTGGGAAATCGATAATTCTATGGGTTTTACACTAAATTTTGATATGAATGAAAGCAAAACAATGGGGTCAGGGGATAAAATTACACTTTCTGAACAGGCGTTCAATTCCGGGTGGAAAATAGGAGCAAGAATTTCTTACTCATTTACAAGTAAAGTGAGTGGCGGCATCCGATATGAGTACAGAGAAAGTGATTCAAAAACGATTGGACGTAAAATTGACAGGGATTTTGGATTTGATGTCAACATCGCCATCAGTGGGTAGAACATAGAACATGGAAAAGGGTTAATGGAAAATGTCGAATCCGCCGGATGGAGGAGAAGATCCCGTGTGCTTGCATCCCGTGTTTTTTACGGGGGAAAATGTTTGAGCAAGATAAGTAATTAATGAGGCAAATTCAAAAGTACATATTATTGGTATTTCTCGGCATATTTTCAGGATGCAAATCATCTGTCCCGACATTTTCAGGAGATATGGCATTTCAGTTTTTAGAACAACAATGTGCGTTTGGTCCAAGAAATCCCGGCTCAGAGGGATACGCTGTTTGTAAGGAATATTATCTGCAAAAACTTGGCACGGTGGCAGATACTATATTTACCCAATCATTTACACTCACCGAAACCCGAACAGACGAGACATATTCGTTATCGAATATTATTGCACGATTCCAACCGGACGCCGAACGGCAAATCCTTCTCGGGGCACATTGGGATACTCGTCCGTGGGCAGACAGAGATCCCGATATTGCCCGCCGGGATGAACCTATCCTTGGGGCAAATGACGGAGCGAGCGGTGTCGCGATTTTGATGGAATGTGCAGAGATATTTTACCGCTATCCGCCACCGATTGGGGTAACGATTGTCTTGTTTGACGGTGAAGACCTTGGAAGAGAAGGAGATCCCGAAAGTTACGCACAAGGATCAAAATATTTTGCAGAACATTTGCCAATAGCAAAGCCGGAATCAGCAATTATCTTAGACATGGTAGGTGACGCGGAACTCAATATCCCGATTGAGAGGAATTCACTAAAACAGAACCCGCAGCTGGTACGAAAACTTTGGAAAATTGCTGAGGAACTGAAATTACCGGCATTTAAGCAATGGCTGGGTCCGGCAATTTATGACGACCATATACCTCTGTGGGAGAAAGCGGGCATCCCGGCTGTAGATATAATTGATTTCCGATATCCGAACCGATTCACAAACTATTGGCATACACATCAGGATACACCAATCCATTGTTCTGCTTCGAGTTTAGCGCAAGTCGGGGATGTCATTATTCACTATCTTTATGATTCAACACAGAAAAAATAAACGAAGGATTGTAATGCAAAACCACTTTTCCTATTTTCCACGTATGCGTAGCGCGATATTACTTGTGTTTGTGCTGGTATTTTTCGGTTGTCCGCCTGCGGACACACCACCGGAAGACGAATGGCTCAACTCTGTCCATTTCGATTTTTTACAATCGACCAATCAATTATATTTTGATGTCCAAATAACTTCTGAATTCCAAGGTTCTTCTTTTGAACAAATCAATATTTTATGGTATGGCATTTATAAAGATAGTATTCCTGATATCATTGCACTAAATGACGATGGAGAAGAGGGTGATATTTTGCCCGGCGACGGACATTACTCCAGAAAAATTACGAATAGTGATGCGGTATTAAGTCAATCCATCCCGGCGTCTGCAACCGGCACGGTGTATTTGGATATCAAGACAGTTTATGGTGGTAATGAAGTTGTGGTTTCTGATTCGTTTCAATTGGGGAATATTCGCCCCTCAATATTAAATGTATCATTCCCGGATACATTATTAAGGCCGACTCAACCAAGTACGTACGCTGTGGATACAATACAGGTTGTTACATACGATCCAAACGGATTAAATGATATACAGTCCTGCTATCTTCTGTTTGAGAAGCCTGACTCAACTTGGGCAAATAACGGGGATCCTATCTTGCTGTACGATGACGGTGTCCAAAATCAACAAGCTTTTCTTTGGGATAATCATGGGTCTGACGGTGTCTTTTCCCGGTTGATTACCATTGGACACGACAATCCTTTGGGAACGTATACCGCACATTTCCACATAAAGGATATCGCCGGAGATTATGGAGAAATTGTGATTAAAACACTGGAAGTAATCGAATGAAAAAATATTTAATCCTCTTGAGTTTCATCGTAATGATGACGGGCGTTTACGGACAAGCCCTGTCCCCCAGACTGTTTAGCTGGACTACTAGGGATACAATTGCCGCTCAAAACGAACTTAAAAGCAATGTGATAACAGAGATTCGCATACAGGGGGATTCCACAGTTTGGCTTGGAACCGGACAGGGACTTTCGGTTTTGCGGGATTCAGTATCCGTTATTGCCATGGATACATTGACGCTTATTGATGGAAGTGAAGTGGTTCTAAATGACGGAATTGCAGCCATTGCTGTCTCCGGAGAAAAACTTTTTTGTGCAGGGGCCACCGATGACGGAGATACTCCCGTCGGTGCAGGATTTTATATGACGGATGCTGCGTTAGATGAACCCGTGGTTTGGTCGTATTACCCTCAGCCGGTCGATGAACCTGGAGATAGTTTAGTCCCGTATGCAGGGAGGATATTTCGGGCGTTGCCGGTAACCACAGATCATGCAAATGTTACATACGATGCAACGTTTACCGATGATTATATTTGGACGACCTCATGGGCAGGCGGATTGCGAAGACTTGATTTAGCCAGTGGAAGTGAATGGGACAGAGTACCGCTGCCTAAAGATTCTCAGAGTTCTTTAATTACATGTGCGGATTCTGCCTATACGGATGATGGAGCCGGGAATGAAATATTGAATAATTTTTATTTGAATCCACGTGACCCGAGAGATAATGGAAACCATAACCATAAAGCCTTTTCCGTTGTCGGGTACGGAGATACCATTTGGGTTGGAACTGCAAATGGAATTAATCGAGGGATTCTTGGGTCAGGAGGATGTATAGATTGGGAGCATTATTCTTTTCCTGAAGATGGATTGAGCGGGAATTTTGTGGTGAGTGTCGCGTATCAGAATTGGCAGGGAATTCGAACAATTTGGGCGGTAACCCTCAATGCAGAAAGCGCGGGTGAAGAACGCGGGCTTAGTTATTCTACCGATGACAACACGTGGAATATTGTGTCGGAACTGAGGGGAGAACGAATATATAATGTGCATGCAAATGGGTCGTACGTGTTTGCGGGTGCAGAAAGCGGACTGTGGATATCTCCTGATGCGGGGGGAACCTGGGCGAAATATCCGCCGGCAGCTGACACAACATATCTTGCCACGGATGAAATCCTCAGCGAAAGTGTGTTTGCAGTAACACTGGACACCCGAGATTATTATGGACGGCCTGTTTTGTGGATGGGCACATTAGATGGGTTGGGGAGATCCAGCGATTTAAATGCCGGGAATTGGACAATCTATCGAACAGATTATCCCGGAGTCTATGCATATCCGAATCCGTTTTCACCGAATATCCATCATGTAATGGGTGAGGATGGATATGTGCGTTTTCATACCGGAGATGTGGCTTCATACATCATTGAATTGGCTGTATATAATTTTGCCATGGAACGTGTTTATCAGAATACGTTTGATCGAAGACTTGCAAATGCCGGAGCCTTAAAATGGAACGGGCGTGATGAGAATGGACGTCAAGTAGACAATGGTGTCTATTTTGTCAATTTAAATTTTTCAGAATCGGTGAACCAATCTCCGATTGACCATTGGCTAAAACTGATTGTTGTGAAGTGAGTAATCCTATGAAAAAAATACAAACACAACAGATTTTAATTTTCGTCATTTTTATTACCATCGGAATCAGCCGTGATTATGCAGGGTATGCCGGAAGTTTTTTGCGAATGGGAGCAACCGCGAGGTCTGTAGCAATGGGCGGAGGATTCACCGCAGAACTTGATCGGGGATTTTCTGCGTTTAACAACCCTGCCGGTATCTCATTTATAGACTCTCGTTCCGCATCTTTTTCTCATCAACAACTTCCGTTAGACCGTAGATTAATTGCATCTGCTTTTACTGCAAAACTACCGCCAACAGCCGGAATTAGTGTGGCGTGGGTGAGCGCAGGTGTCAGTGATATAGACGGAAGAACCTCTTCCGGTGTCCATACAGAATATTTCTCTGCCAGCGAGGATGCTGTGTACATTAGTTTTGCGCAGAGAATCCGGGGATGGTTTGGTGTGGGAATCAGCATAAAAATTCTGAATCAGCAATTACCCATGAATGATAACGATGTCGCCGGAAAAGGGATTGGGTTTGATGTGGGCATCCTTGTTAAGCCCAATGAAAACTTTGCGGCAGGACTCATGGTGCAAGATTTGAATTCAGGATACCAATGGAATACGGGAGAAATTTTTGACAGAGGAATGGTCTATAAGGAAATATTTCCAACAATTTACAGGGCGGGGATTCGATTTCGAAAATGGGATGTTGACATCGTTGGGGATGGAAGTGTTATTACAGATCATGAATCATTGTTAGGCTTGGATTTACGCATAGGAACAGAATACACCCTGCATAACGATTACTTCCTAAGAGCCGGCGTAGGAAACTCACGTATTTCACTTGGTGCCGGGATGAAATATCGTGTGTTCAAAAAAAGAGAAGCCTTTTTAGATTATGCATTTAGATTTGGCTCTGTGGCAGGAGTTGAGCATATATTTACATATGCGTTCAATATTTGAAATTAAAATATCCGACCAATGAATATCCGCTATAAACTAATTCCATTTTTATTTTTCACAATATTGATTAAACCGGGATTTGGAATCGGAACCCAGTTTCTATCTCTGCCTATTCATGCTCGGGAATTAGCTATGGGTGCTCATCCGATCTCCGGTTCGCACGTGTCCAATCCGGCCGAGTTGAGTGTGGCCGGAAAACGCCCTGTTCTTCATGCAGCGTATGGTCAGTGGTTTTCAGACGTAACACAAACAACCGTTGGATATTACACCCGTAGTTTTGGCGGGACACTTGGAATACTGGTTCGATATGCCGGGTTGAGTACCATAGAATTACGAACATCTACGCCTACAGATGAACCCTTAGCCACGTTCGGAACGTATGGCGCGGCCTTTGATTTATCTTACTCAAAAAAGGTAAGAGGGTTGAAGTATGGCATTACACTGCGACACCTTCAGATGCAAATGCATACGGATTATTCCAAAGGATGGGCGGTAGACGCAGGTGTTTTGTACCATCCATGGAAAAAGTTATCATTTGGCGTCTCCGTTTTAAATCTTGGTACCATGACCGTATTAAACAGGGAGTCCCCACATTTACCGTTGAGAATACTTGCAGGAGCAGATGCACTGTTTACCGGCGAAAAATGGTCGAACAACGTAACAGCTACAATGGAATATTCACAACAAGTATCCGGGCTGATAACTCGTATCGGGAATGAACTGCGATATAAATCTATTTCTCTTCAGCTTGGAACTCAGCTCTCCATGGAAGTAACTACCGTCTCAGGCGGGGTGAATATCCATGTCGGAATTTACAGTATTGGATATGGATTCCGTATGGGTTCTCAAGGGTTGGGAAGTCCGTATATGCTCGATGTATCTGCGCAATTGCCTTGATGAAACAAAGACAACAAAATCAATTTTTTCTAAACCGAATTTTACCGTTTGCCTTTCTTGGGATTATTCTGTTGACAATTTTTTTGTATGTATTTTGGGTGTCACCAAAAGAGGTTCCCCCGGCTACTCCTGATGTGTTACTTCCGAAGGCTTCCACAAAAGTTAGAGGAATAATAGCCATTGTTATTGATGATTTTGGATACCGGAACGATGCCGTCTCCGAAGGATTTTTGGATTTAGATGCACGCTTGACGTATGCTGTAATTCCGGGTCATGAGCACAGTCAGTCGTTTGCAAAAAACGCACAAAATGCCGGGTACGAAGTGATTATTCACATGCCGATGGAATCGCACGTTGCGTCTAAGGGAGAGACGGAATATAGATTAATGACGGAAATGACAAGCGCAGAAATAGAGGAGGTAACAGAAAAAGCATTCTCTCATCTTCCTCAAGTAGTGGGTATGAATAATCACCAAGGATCAAAAGCGACGGAAGATGAACGATTGATGCGAGTTGTGAGTGATGTCCTTCGCTATCACCAAGCATATTTTATAGATAGTAGAACCACATCAAAGACAGTTGCCCAGACGGTTATGGATAAAGCGAAAGTACCGAACATTCGCAGACATGTCTTTTTGGATAATGATTTTGATCCGGGGTTGATTTATAAGCAGCTCAATGAGTTGGCACTTTTAGCGGAAGAACAGGGGATGGTTGTCGGAATTGGTCACGTTAAGAAAGAAACACTTCATGTTTTGAAAGAAGAAATTCCAAAAATGAAAGAGCAGGGTTTTCAGTTTAGATTTGTCTCAGAGATAATAAATTAAGAATTACAGCGACATTAACGAGGATAAATCTATTTAGATTTTTTATCCCAGTCACGGGTTTCGATCCAGCGTTTTAATGCCCAAAGCAAGATTATTGTACCGGCAATAACAAAGAAGCCAGAGAGAAGTGTAAGAACAAATGTATTCATAAGATGGGTGACAAATTACGTTCTCTGAGTAGAAAGTAGAAAGTGAAAAGCCGGAGCGAAGCGTCTGCCTGCCGCAGACAGGCCTGCCCGACAAAGAATGCAGGCGGGGAGATCCCGTGTTTTTTACGGGGTAGAAAATAGTGAGCAGTGAGCACTCGAACACATTAGCACTTAAAAACAGACAAAATTCTCTTGAATAAAAATCCAAATTCCCGTAAACTATACCGACCAGTCGGTCTAGTTTTTGATGAATTTATGAACCTTGAAAAAATATTTAAATCCGTATAAAAGGAGAAACCAATGAAAATAGGTGTATTAGTAAAACAAGTCCCGGTTAGTGACTCATCACTGAGGGTGAACCCCGATCAGTTATGGGTAGAAGAAGGTTCCCTGAATTTTGAAATGAATGAGAATGATTCCTACGCCCTGGAAGAAGCACTTCAAATAAAGGAACAATCCGGAGAGGGTGAAGTTGTGGCGATTAGCATGGGCCCTGCAGATCGGACGCCAAAAATAATTCGTGAAGCGTTATCAAAGGGAGCGGATCGTGGAATTCATATTGTGGAATCATCTTCGCATGAATCTGACCCGTATATTTTAGCAACCCTTTTTAATGAAGCGGTTAAAGATGAAGGCTTTGATCTGGTGTTATCCGGACTTCAGTCAGATGATATGAGTACCGGACAAACAGGATTAATCCTTGGAGAATTATTGGGAATGTCAACCGCGACCATGGTGGTTGAAACAGAGATACAAGGCGAAAATCTAAAAGTAAAAAGAGAGTTGGAATCGGGATGGTTCCAATGGGTGACCTTATCGCTTCCGGCATGTGTTACGATTCAATCAGGGATTAACCAACCGCGGTATGCATCTCTAAAAGGGATTATGAGTGCGAAACGGAAAGAAATACGAGAAGTGCAAAAGGATGAATTGACGACAGGGGATTCCCTGCAATCGTTATCGAAAATGTATGTCCAGCATAAAGATAAGCGCACTGAAATGATTGAAGGTGATACACAGGAAATTATATCACGATTGGTGGATGTATTTAAATCTGAAGCAAAAGTTCTTTAGGAGGAATGATGGATATTCTAATTGTATTTGAAGCAAAAGATGGACAGGCACATCGGATGAGTTTAGAAACCGTTGCGGCTGCTCAATCTATGGCAAAGGAATTAAACCTAACCACCGCAGTGTTAACCATGGGCAAAGATGCTAAATCGCTCGCCGAAAATGCCTCCGCGTTGGATGTGGGAGAAGTGTTGACACTCGAGCACGATTTGTTAACGGAATACTCTGCAGATGGATACACAGAAGCACTGAAACAGATCATTGCACAGGAATCACCAACCTATGTGGTGATGGGATACACGTATCAGGCGCGGGATTGGGTGCCGAAAGTAAGTGCTCAGTTAGCAATTCCGTATATTTCGGATGTGATTTCCGTAAAAGCGGAAGGAGACTCTCCGGTATTTACCCGAATGGTTTATAACGGGAAGCTTATAAGTGATATCACTCCAACGAGAGGAGATACGGCCATCGTCAGTTTTCAGGCAGCGGCTTATCCGGAAGATTCTGTGATCTCCGGAAGTGCAGAGACTCGATCCGTTGAAGTTGAACTGGATGCATCCATGATTCGTACTGTCTCTGAACCGCCGTTTCAGGAAGAATCGGGGGGAGTAGATTTATCCGGTGCAGAGGTAATTGTATCTGTGGGACGAGGAATCGGTAAAGAAGAAAACATTCCGCTTGTTGAAGCGTTGGCAAAATCTTTGAATGCAGAAGTAGGGTCTTCGCGCCCCATAGTAGATGCAGGCTGGTTGCCCACATTTAGGCAGGTTGGAAGCTCCGGTCAAAGTGTAGCACCAAAACTCTATTTGGCACTTGGGATATCCGGTGCAATTCAACATATCGTCGGAATGAAAGGATCAAAAAATATAGTGGCAATTAACAAAGATGCAGAAGCCCCGATCTTTGAGATTGCCGATTATGGTGTGGTGGGTGATATCCTGGAGATTTTACCGAAGCTGACGGAAGCGATCGAACAGTAAATTACGGTACAGCAACTTAACAAGGAGTAGATTATGGACAGCGTGCATCATGTCCCGGATATCATGTATGTGTTTGGATTTTCAGCCATCGCGTTATTTCTTTATAATCTTCGGCGATTTTTTGTCGTTAAAATTGGCAAAGAAGAAACGCGCCCTCGAGTAACGTATTTTTCCGCAATACGTAACGCACTCATCTATGGGGTTGCCCAAATGAGAGTCAATCGAATGCGATTTGGCTATGCGACCATTATGCATTTTCTTCTTGGGTGGGGAATGTTCGAACTCATTTTTGCCACTGCTGTGGACATGTTCACAAAATGGGGGTTGTTTACATCTTTTCTTCCTCAAATGGATGAGCCATGGTTTGCCGCCCTAAACGATTTAGGCGGTGCAATGGTATTCGTCGGGCTCTTGATGGCGTTATACCGCCGCCATGTGATGAAACCCGAACCTTTGCCACAGGATAACTTCACAGGACGAGGGTATTTATTTGCCGATACGGGGCTCCTTTTGTTTATCCTGTTTCTGGATGTCGGCGGGTTCATCGCTGAAGCCTCACGTCTTGCAATTGAACAACCGGTAACAGCACCCTTTTCATGGATTGGATATCCTTTATCCACGATAACTGATGCAGAGACATGGGCACTCCTCCAACCGTACATTTGGTGGGGTCATGCCTTAACCTCCTTCTCTTTGATTGCTGTTTTACCGCTTACCAAAATGTTTCATGCGGTTGCAGTTGTTGTAAATGTTGCACTGACGGACACAGACATCAGAGGAAAATTACGAACGATGCATGTCAGCAAACTGATGGAAGACCCCGATGCCGATTTTGATGCAATATCTTTAGGGAGCAGCACCGTTAAGGAAATTACAAGGAAACAACTGTTAGATAGCATTTCCTGCACGGAATGTTCTCGATGTACGAGTGTGTGTCCGGCATATACATCAGGGAAACCACTTTCCCCAATGGAAATAATAACGGACGTCCGTACGACGCTTCATGAAAACAAAACAAGTGCGATTTTACCGGGCGATGTGATTAGTGAGACCGCATTATGGTCATGCACAACCTGTGGTGCCTGTATGGAAGAATGTCCGGTGTTGATTGATCACATTCCCACCTTTACAGACTTACGGCGTTATCTTGTTTTATCCGAAGGGAAACCACCCACACAGGCAAATGAGAGCTTGGAAAAAACAATGAACACCGGGAATCCATATGGTTTTTCGCAAGCCGATCGAACAAAATGGGCAAAAGATGCCGGTATCGAATTACCGACTATGGCAATGAAGAAGGAAGCCGATATCCTGTTTTGGGTCGGATGTGCGGGAGCCTATGATCCAAGAAATCAGCAGGTGGCAAAAGCGATGGTGAAAATATTCGAATCCGCCGGTGTGGATTATGCCGTCCTTGGAGAAGAAGAAATGTGTACCGGAGATTCTGCACGGAGAATGGGGGAGGAATATTTATTTGAAACCATGGCGTTGCAAAATATTGAAACATTGAATCGATATAAATTTAATACCATCGTTACAACGTGTCCGCACTGCTTCCATACTCTTGGAAACGAATATACCGACTTTGAGGGAAACTACTCAGTGAAACATCATTCTCAATTTATTCAGGAGCTCATATCTTCCGGGAAACTCAAGGTAAATGAGGTTGAAACCGATACGGTGACGTATCATGATCCATGCTATTTAGGACGGCACAATCAAGAATATGATGCACCGCGAAATGTGATTCAAGCCATCACAAAACCGGGGGCGTTGAAGGAAATGAAGGAGAGCAAAGATCAAAGTTTTTGCTGTGGTGCCGGGGGTGGAAATATGTGGTATGACATTGAAGAAGGCGATCGGATTAATCATCTTCGGTTCGATCAGGCAATGGAAACCGGAGCGACGACTGTTGCAACGGCGTGCTATTTTTGCACAACAATGATGGATGATGCGATGAAAGCACGAGGGAAAGAAGACGATATTCAGGTTCGGGATATCGCGGAGTTAGTTGCCGCGAATTTGGGGTAGGATTTGATAGTACACAGATAACACGGATTTACACCAACTAATCCAAACCTTCCGAAGGTTTCAGAACCTTCGGAAGGTTAAATCTGGAGTTTATAGACAAACACTATTTATTATAACCATCTTTTAAGTTTTTCAATGATCTTTTTGAGCGTAAATTATTGAAGCAAAAATGCACAAGAAAAAAGGAATCATGAGTTGAATCCTACCTGAAAAAACAGCAGGCGGGTAAAGAATTCCGATTATGATATTAACTGAACGATCCCGAGAAAGAGAAGGCGTGGTTTTTACTAAAAAACCTATCGCCGAATTTATGGTGAAAGAATCTTTGTTTCACCGCCTGTCCGTCGACATTCAATCATTGGATGAAAGTGCTTTCAACTCCTATTGGTTCGGATATGCGCCCGGTGATGTCGGCTGGCATTTAACCCGGACATTATTATCCTACACGTATGTCGATCCGGCAATCGGAGAAGGTGTGTTTTTGCACGCGATTATTCAATCTCTCCAACGCTTGGCAGATTGTTATGGTTTTACGATTCAAGACAACTGGTGGACATCGCATCTATTCGGATGGGACATTGATGAAGAAATGATTGAGATTTGCACAGCAAAATTAGGTGATCGATTTACGTTGTATCATGGTGATTATCTTGAAAATTCTGAGAATGTTTCACCGGAAGTGGTGATTGCGAACCCTCCATATATTCGTCAGGAGCTTCTTAATAAGTCGTATAAAAAGCAGATTTCTGATCATTTAAAAAGCACACGGAAAACCTTGCCAATATCTACTCGGTCGGATGTCTATGTGTATTTTTTGCTCAAGGTGATGGACCAACTTGCTCCAAACGGTGTGGCGACATTTATCATACCAAATGTGTGGATGAGTAACGATTATGGAAACTCTCTGAGAGAACTGTTTCGTGCGCATGCGCAACTTCTATCCTTAACCGAATCATCTACTCGCCATTTTTCCGAGGATATAAACACCATCATCCTGAGTGCTGTTAATCGAAAACCGACACCGAATCAGGAAATACAAATTTCTTCCGGAAATATCAAACGGAAGTATTCTCAACGTGATCTTGTTGCGTTTCGACTGGGATGGTACGGCTCTCTGTTTCTCTGCCCCGATTGGCTGATGGGTGTTATACAAGAGAATCCTAAATTAAGTCCGTTGGGAAAACAATTATCCGTGTCAACAGGGATGATTACCGGAAATAATAAGAAATATTATTCTACTGAGCCGAAAGAAGGACGCATCTCTGCTATACGGACACCCAGAGAGATCACATCCATTGTCTTTGAAAAAGAAGATGCCAACTATCGTATTGAGACGAAAAACATTCCGTTCAAACTTCGTAAAGCACCGTTATTATGGACAGACCTTAGAGGACATCGTCATGTTACGGCACACAATAAAGACAGCCTTCCGTTTGAACACACATTTTACGGATTGACACCCATCGAAGGAGATGAGCGGACATGGGCATTTATCCTTAATTCATCATGGACGTGGCTTATGGTAGAGATTTTTGGACGTAAAGGACTTGGTGGTGGGGCAATCCGTTTGGTAAAATCAGATTTGAACTATTTACCCATGCCCAAAGGATTACAAATGACATTTCCGAAAGAACTTGACGGATTTTTACACCGGCCGGTCTTGAATATGAAAGAGGAATTAAGTAAAAATGACCGTCGCCTTGTGGACAAAATTGTGTTTAAATTCTTGGGAATATCAGAAAAATTAGATACGAGTCTTGATTTGTTGAACTCACTTATGAACGACCGAGAAAAAAAAGCAAAAGGAAATTGAGGGTTTAATTTTGTCGACGAAAATAAAACATTATTACCTTCCGTTTGAAAAAGGCGGGGAATTTGATTATTCTCCTGAAGTAATTCGTCAGTTGACGGAATACGAGAAGTATAAATTATCTTTCCATCCAGAAAGACCGAAATATCTTGATTATTTAACCATATTCTCAAATGTTGAACCATGTTGCGAGCCCAGTAATGCCGTTGGTGCATGTTTGATTCAAACATATCGGGCTGACCTCAAGATTGATGGTAAGAGCCATCCTGTAATGCTAATTGGTCAGCAGACAGGTCCCACATCAAATTACTCTGAGTTAATTGAGAAAATGAGAGACCCTGCCGAGGTGAAAAAGTGGAATCACGGAATGCCGACACCCGCATCGTATGAGCGTGCAGTAAGGGCAATCCGAATGGCGAATGAAGAGAACCGACTCATTATTGTGTTTGTAGATACTCCGGGGGCAGATCCTACAGAAGAATCCGAAGCCGGTGGCATTGCCTGGAAAATCGGTAAGGCGATGCAGGGATTGGTAGAGGCCTCTGTCCCGACATTAGCTGTTATTATCAACCGGGCTTGCAGCGGAGGTGCCATTGCCCTGACCGGATGTGATGTTGTAATTGCAATGGAGTATTCCACTTATTTAGTCATTACCCCGGAAGCGTGTTCGTCGATTTTGTTTCACACAAGAAGCCGGGCAAATGAAGCAGCTGAGGCTTCTCAAATTACCTCAAAAGAGGGATATAAATTAGGCATAGTCGATGAGTTAGTTCCTGAGCCAAACGGTCCGGCTCATCGATATCCAAACGACGCGGTTTTGTCTCTGAAAAAATCGTTAGGAAAACACGTGGGTGAACTTCTAAAGACCCCGTCAAAAGAAATATTTTCAAAAAGAATTGAACGTTGGTCTAAAATCGGTCACTGGGATACAGCGGATGAAAAAATAATACACTCCATTCAAAGAAAAACATCGAGGCTTCCGGTTCCGACTTCAAGTGGGTTTATTCAGCGCCATAAAAGATGTTATTCAGAGAATGGGCGTCACCATCATTATGATCCGGTCAGTTTTGAAAAACTTAAGAAAAATAATTACGTATGCGATATCTGCGGTCATCGATATCTTCGTCCGTCCGCGTGGGATTATCTGGACGTAATTCTGGATGAAGATTCTTTTGATGAGCATGAAGAAACCCGATACATCGTAGATAAGGACATTCTTGAATTCCCCGGATATAAAACCAAATTAGCGGAAACGCAAAAAGTGCGAGGTTTAGCCACAGCCATGATTACCGGAAACGGAACGATATTGGGAGAATCGGTCGTGTATTGCGGCGCAGGATTTGGTTTTTTAGGAGGATCGTTCTGCATGACCACCGGAGAAAAAATTTGGCGTTCGGCGGAAATTGCGATTAGAGAAAAACGTCCGATGGTACTGAAAGCAGCCGGGGGAGGAGCGCGCATGCATGAAGGATGTTCATCCATGGTGAGCATACCCAAAGCACATTTAGCCCTTACACGCGTTGAACGTGCGGGCATCCCTGTGATTACGATTATTACCGACCCGACACTGGGCGGAGTTGCGATTGGATACGGCTCCAGAGGGACTCGTTTATTTGAGATCAACGCCGGAAATATCGGATTTTCAGGTCGGCGGGTGATTGAACAATATACCGGGCATAAAACATCCAAAGATTTTCAAACCACCGACTGGCTCATGAAACATGGTCACGCTAAACATGTGGTAACTCCGGTCAATATTCAAAATAAAATTGTGAAAGCTATTCACAGATTAAGGCAGAGATATGAAACGTCCCAGCATGTATGATAAGCATGAATCCAGTTTGAAACAATTTTCAGACTTATTTAATGCTCAAGAGGACAAATATCCTTTGGTGATGCAAATTTATCAGACGGAAAATTTTCGGGATGACGGCGTTATCGTTGATACAAAAACCGGCAAGAGAGTTACATTTGACTGGGAAATCAGAGATAAATATTTCCGATCAGGCAAGTTTCGCTTTCCGACGGCGGGTCAGTTTGAACGAAAATTGAAAAAAGATGAGATTGGCCTTTCTTTACAATGTGACAGTAATGAAACGGCTGTGTTGGTGGGTTGGCATGAAGATTGGCTTAAAGAATATCCGAAAACGATATCCTTGTCAACAGATTCATCGAAGAGGGAGAGAGGTAAGATACGTTATACTGCCAATTTTAAAATCTATTCTTACAAGAATGTTTTGATGTTCAGAGAAATGCTAACGCGGGCATTAAGAAAAAGTACCTACAATCATTCGGTGTTTTAATTACTGTTGCTATTTCTCAAGAGGAATATGAATGAGATCAATATCTAATTCTTCGGCATGCCGGATGATGCGTTCATCTCGATAAAATTCCCCATAGTAGATACTTTTTATACCGACATTGGCAATCATTTTGAAGCAATTATAGCACGGAGATGCGGTGATATAAATTTCCGCATTCTCAATTTGCACACCATGTCGTGCCGCCTGAACAATAGCATTTGCTTCCGCGTGGATGGTTCGGACACAATGCCCGTTTTCCATTTCGTGTCCGACTGTGTCACAATGAGATAATCCACGAATGCTGCCATTGTATCCTGTGGAGAGAATGGTTTTTCCACGGACGATAACGGGCGCCAATCACGCGCCCGCAACCTACATCGGATCAAACCGAGTCTCGCGCCGGAAAACCAAGATTGAGAGGTCGCGTGCATTGGCTTTGTTAGGCAAAATTTTCAAGACAAAGCCTGTCTCCTAATTAACTCCCACTCTACTATAAATCTTTCATACGCTTCTTTGTATCACCACCCACTATCATCTCCCCCAAATCCTGTTTCTAAATATGTGATTATCTGGCGGATAGATAAAGTAGCAGGCACAAGGCGACCTGAGAACTTCATCAAGCTTTGACAAAGGCTTTTTCTTTCCAAAACACATAACTACTTCCCAAAAGAGCAGTGGCGATACTGAGGTCCAGGATCGCTACACTGATTAGCAAACCATGGTTGTGGTGAGCCAGCCTGGATAACGTAGCTCCGGTTACAATCATAAGCGCCAAAAATAGAAAGAACCCCGGCTTGAAGAACTGCCAGATTTTGGGGTGGCTTAACAACTCTATTCTGTTTAGATTTTTTTCGCAGATTTGGCTGAACAAATATTTTGCTTTCAATCCACCAATGAGTGTGCCGATGACAATAGCTACCAAAGTCCAGCTTTGTTCCAACTTCAAAGCCTCTGCCTCAATCAACAAGTTCACCCCCTTTAAGATCAAGATAACGCCCCCCATATACCAGACAAGGGCCGCCAAGATTTTTAGGGTTCGTGTAGTTGTCATCAACGCTCTCTCTATCTGCTAAA
>CAYLYH010000019.1:0-39353 GCA_964388155.1 uncultured bacterium
CTGTCTCCTGTCTCCTGTCTCCTGTCTCCTGTCTCCTGTCTCCTGTCTCCTGTTTTAAAGTCCTAAACTTTTCAAAAACGCCTGATTGTCAGGTTCTCTCCCTAAAAACTGCACCACCAAATCATACGGGTCTTCTGTTCCGCCTTTTCCTAGGATAATCTCCCGATATCGCTTCCCGGTTTCTGCGTTCATAATTCCTTCTTTTTCAAAGACCGAAAACATATCCTGCGCATACACCAGCGACCACAAATAGCCATAATAGCTTGCGCCGTAACCATTTAAATGACCAAAAGATGCCTGCATGTGTGTCCCCTCAAAATAAGGATACAGGGTAATCTCATTTTGTAATCTTGCAACTAACTCAGTCGTGGTTTCATTGCCCTCGATATCAAATCCGTCATGAAGCGTAAAATCCAATATGCCATAATACACTTGCTGAAGGGCATTATTTCCTGAGTTTGCATTTTTTGCGGCAAGCATTTTGTTGAGGAGATTGTCAGGAATAACATCTCCCGTCTCATAATGTCGAGCAAACAGCGAAAGAGATTCTTTCTCCCACACCCAGTTTTCCAGCATTTGTGATGGGGCTTCCACAAAATCTCTTGCGACTGACGTTCCGGCGTATGTCATATACGGTGATTCCGTCAGCACACCGTGGAGGAGATGACCAAACTCATGAAAAAATGTTTCCACATCATCGTGCGGAAGTAGCGATGGTTCATCTCCGGCGGGTCTCGGAAAGTTACACACTAACGCTGTTGCCGGTTTTTGATAGCCGTTTGATGTTTGCTTTCCCATCACCACACTAAACGCAGCCGCATGTGAATATTTATTTTGCCGCGGATACAGATCTAAATAAAACCGGCCAATGAGCTCATCCGTCTTCGCTTCATAGACTTCGTACATGGTAACGTCTTCATGCCACACGGATGGATTTTTCACCTGTTTGAATACCACATCAAAAAGTTGTTGAGACACCGTAAATAATCCGTGAATCACATTAGACATTTCAAAATATTGCCGGACTTCTTCTGAATCAAGTTGATATTTTTCCTTGAGAAGTTTTGTATCGTAATAATAGGATTCCCATGTTTCGATAACTCTCTCCGGTTTTCCCATCTGTGCCGATTTTATTTTCAGAAGTTCAGCATAATCTTGTTCCGCTTTTTCCCGTAAATCTTTTTTCAGACCATTTTCAAATTGCCAGACGGTAGTTGGATTTTTCGCCATCCGGTCTTTAGTCCGGTACGTAGCATAGGATGAATACTCCAACGTTTCGGCTAGTAAATTTCGATAGTGAATCATCGAATCTAAAATGGCGATGTTTTTATCAGCGGCACGATTTAAGTAAAGAAATCTCAACGCCTTTCGTGCGGAATCTGATTCGGCGTATTTCATAAATGGCTTATATGACGGATAAGAAAGATCGATGGCGTAACGTCCGTCTGTTGTTTTGTGAGATATAATGTACGATTCCGGAAGTCCGATCATGTAATTTTTGTCTACGAACAAGGTATCGAGTGCCTGATTTTTATTTTTGTCAAATTCTGTTCCGATTTCCACCAATCGATTGCGAATTCGTCCAACTTTTTTACGAATTGTCTCATGCAAACCAAATCCGGCACGTCGAAATTCCATTAACGTGTCATCCAGATATTTCTTTTTCACTCCTGTCAATGATTTGGCTTCCTCTGTTTTTGCAAAAGCAGAGACTGCGTTAAACAACATTTCATTACCATCTAATTCATTGAGATATTGTTCTGCCTTTTGGCTGGCATCCAAGCCTTCTTTTCGGATGTGAGAATCGGGGTGAACATTCCCCATTAAATCAGCCGGACTCCAAATATTTTCAATAACATTATGCATATCATCAATAATTTGGAGTGTGTTCTCGAAGGTTCGGTTTGTATCCGGAATTGCTGATATTTTTCCAAGGATGTTTTTTACATTACTGAGCATGACTTGGGTTGCTTCCGGGAAATCTCCCGCTTTTATCGAGGAAAATTCAATAGGGGTAACTCGCGTAGCAAGGATTGGATTTACCCGTTCAATTTTCGTTGATTTGGGAGCGGTTTTCATCCCTGCTAAGCTGTAAAATGCTATTAGGGCAATAGTGAATATTGTGAGTTTAGTTTTCATGAGTTTTCTTTATGGTTGCTGTTAATTGAATGTTGGATGGACAAATTTAGAGATTCGAAATGGTGTGTTCAATGGTGTAAATCACAATTCCTGCCCCCACCAAATAAACAAAAGTGGACGTCCAACCCTTCATGTGTTTCGCTTCTTGGACATCGGCTTCAAGTTGGTTGTTTTCAATATAGTCGAACCGTTTTAATGTTTGCCCCGATTTTTTACAGTAATACATGTCGCGATAGTAAAAAGGAATTTCAAAAAGTCTCAGTGACCGCAATCCGTTTTTCTGCGCTTTTTGCACCATAGAAGATACACATGGATTGTTTTTTCGCTTCGGCTCCGGTTCTTGCGAATATATACCGGAGGAAATAAGGAATGTCACCCCAAAAAGTAAAAGTGTCTTTTTCATTATTGAGTCCGATCCAGAGAGGGGTTAAAACACCCATTTCGCTGGTTTATCCACAACCCCCACCCTAAAGGATGGGGTAAGTGTCTATAATATGGCACATACAGCAATATACTTACCCCTACCTTTAGGGCGGGGTGTAAAGTTCGATAATCAAAGGGCTTCCCGCCTGCGCCAAATCTTTGGCGGGCAGGTAGCCCAATATGATCTTTTCGGAGTAGACTCATTATAACTTCAGCACTGTGGCGTCTAATCTAGGCATATTACCAACAAAATACGAGTTTAGCGGTGAGGATGGGCAATTCATCAATATCCAATTCCGGACCGTAAACCTGTTGCCCCTGTAACCGCCATTGTTCCGGATCATAAAATTGGTACATATATCCCATTTTTACATCGGCAGCCATCCATGATAGAATATAGTAACGGAATCCGATCATGGACGAAAATCCAAACCAGTCTGATTTCATTGCGTCCATCGATGCCAGTGTAATTGAAGGGTTCCCAAAACTGTCCAGTAGATTATTCCAGTCATCTTGAGACTTATTCGAACGCGTATTAAGTGTAATGGAACCACGTGACCAAATGGGCGCAACGGAGAAATTCCATTCCATGCGTTTTTTGGCGATAAAAAATGTTTCAAAAAAAATGGATTGGTATACTAAACTGCGATAAAACATCGCTTCATTTTTAATTTTACCAAAATCGTGTGAGCTTTGGTTGGTGTATCTTAGTCGGGTATTGTGAAATATTTGATAGGACACTCCCCAATCCAAAAGAACATTTGTCGTTAAAGCGGTCTGAAGCGGAAATTGCTCATTATCTTCGATGCCTGTTAACGCTGGTTCATAAAACCCGACACCAAGGTCAACCATGAACGACGGCTGACTAAAGGACATCCCGGAAATAAAGAGAATGATGAAAATGATTCGTATTATTCGCATTGATTGATGATATTTATAGCGGTAATTTAGTCATATTGATTCATAATATGGATTAAAGATTAGGATAAATATCACATCTTTCGGGCTCATCAAAAACCAATGACAAACTCTCTTTCTAAATACAATGTCGGATTATTATTTCTGTTGATAACGATATTATCTGCAGATGTCAGTCATGTAATCGTATTTACCGACGGGACAACACAGATTGGACTTATTGATTCCATGACCATAGATTCATTATACTACGAAAACTATGACACGCAGGCTGATCAAACTATTTCATTAAAAAATGTGTACTTTATCTATAACGATTTTCAACGAATATTTTATACAAGTCCTTCTTTTCACTACCGGTTGGATTTGCTGGAAGAACGCGGCGGACATTTGGTCACCAATTCACTCGACTCTCTGCATTACGCTCGAGTCCGCTTTGATAGGCAAATGATTCGTCCGGTGGCGTACCTTTACACTGAAACAGATTCACTTATCCCGGTTGAGTTCCTGTCCATTCACCACATTCGTTCAGACCTCAGCATCATGGAGGCATCCGTGCGTAAAGGATTTTACTCAAGTCTGGGGGTATTTGCTACGGCGACGTTATTTGAAATCCTTACCGGGTGGATTGATGCCACAAAAGATATGCCTTTTATTTCCATGGATTCCTTCCTCCAACTGGCGGTTACGACAAAAAACGAGGGGTTGGATATTGCTCCAAAGTTCACACCTGTTTCCATCAACCAAACCGGGACACAGTATTCTTCGATGAATATACTCATTCCGCTGTCAACAATGGGCTGGATGGCATACGATTTATATTTCGACAAACGAACGCACTATTTCGTCCCGGATAATCGAATCGAACGGTTTCCACGTAGCATGTATTATTTTACCTTACGTCGTTGGATAAATAAATATTGGACAGAAGCAAAACAGTCCGTGATTCCGGAAAAATGATTCCTAACGATAAATTGCCTGACATCCACCGACTGATGTAATTTTTTACAATGAATAACCCCTTCCTCCATCGTTTTCTCCTCTTTGTCATTTTTACTATGGCGCTCTTGTCATGTGATAAAAAGACACTTCCCCGAGAACCGGATACAATTCCACCGGTTGCTACAATTATTTATCCGGTGGATGGAATGACCATCTCCGGAATTGTGGACGTACGCATCTCTGCTACCGACAATGACAAAGTTGACGCGATAGAATATTTAATTAATGATGAAATAATCGGCAGCGCAAATTCATCGCCCTTCACATATTCGTGGAATACCCTCGAATATATCGATAATGAGCCGTATTATTTATCTGCAATAGTGGTCGATCTCTCCGATAATTATGCTCAAACAGAACCTATTACGGTGATCATCAATAATTATGACAACGATGGACCACCTGGAGAAATTCTCTATCCTGCTCCAAGCCTTACCGTTAGCGGGACGATTTACATCCTTGCGTACCCGACAGAGAATGATGCGGTCTTCGCTCAATTTCTTATCGATGACAGTTTGCGATTTACCGATGATACTTTGAATATTGTACAGCCTTGGAATGTCAATGTGTTCAGTTATGAATGGGATACTTACGATGTAACCGATAACGAAACTCACAGTATCACCGTCGTCCTATCGGATACAGCCGGAAATACAACAGCGCTGTCCTCGTGGGTATTCGTGAATAACCAAGTGGATGTTATTCCTCCAATGGGCAATATTACCAATCCGGCTGCCGGGCAGACCGTTGAAGGCATTGTTGAAATCCAGGTAACCGCAACGGATAATGAGGAAATCTTCTTCGTAAAATGTTTTATCGACGGCGATTCTCTGGATACTGATTTTAGTGAGCCCTACCAATTTAACTGGGATACATGGGAATTCACGGAAGATGAAGAACATATGATTTATGTTATCATCGAAGATCTAAGCGGGAATGTCGCCTCTGCTCCGCCCATCACGGTCTTTGTCAATAATGAAGATGATCCGGATATTACACCACCGACAGGGACAATTGTCACGCCATCAGCAGGACAAACTGTCGAAGGTGAAATTCAAATCGAAGTAAGTGCCTATGACGATATTCAACTCTCCCATGTGGAATTTTTCATCGATGGCGTTAGCGGTTCTGCAGATTATACATTTCCTTATCAATTTTTATGGAACACCGAAAATGTTGATGATGATCAAGAATACATATTAAGTGCCACTGTTTATGATGGTACCGGGAATTGGGCTCCGGTTCAACCTATTACCGTTTTAGTCGATAACCAGGATAATGTATTTCCCGAAGGAACAATTATGTCTCCGGTTGCCGGACAAATTGTACAGGGGCTGGTTGACATTGGTGTCGTTGCTACCGATAATGTTGCCGTTGACCATGTGGAGTTTTATTTAGACGGTAATGTCATTGATTCGGACCCGGGTGCCCCCTACACGTATTCGTGGGATACCACAGAAGCTGAAGAAGATGCCGGACATTCTATCACCGTCATTATCGAAGATACAAATGGAAATCGTACAACATTGCCAACGATTATCGTAACAGTCAATAATCTTCCTGACATCGAAACAACTCCGCCAATCGTCAGTATCACAAACCCTGTTTCGGGGCAAACTGTGGGAGGAGTAGTCACCATACAAATCAGTGCAACAGATAATGCGGGTATTGATCATGTAAATATTTTTGTCGATGGTACTCTGGTTTCCACAGATACGGATTATCCATACACGTATGACTGGAATACAACTGCACTCAGTAACGGCACCGAACATGCCATAAGCGCAGAAGCCATAGACACCAGTGAAAATCTCTCCCCTGCCCAACCCGTTTTAGTTACGATTCAAAATGATTAGGGTAACGTTGAAATTAATTGGTTTTGCCGTTCTATCAGCGATGATATTCCTCACTTGCGAAGGTCCCTATTTCATCGTCCCAAATGAACCGGATACAACGCCACCTACCGCAACGATGGTCAATCCACCGGATAAAGCCACTTTATCCGGTGAGGTTTTTATTAAAATCAATGCTGAGGATGACGACGGTATAGACTCCGTGGAAATATTTATCGATGACATTATCGTCACGGTAGATGTTGATTCTCCATATACATATATTTGGTCAACATTAGATACACTTTTTATGGAACCAGATACCCTTATAGCTACCGAAGATGAGGGACATTCAATCACCTCAAAAACGACTGATATGTCTGGGAATTACTTATTTACAACACCAATTCTCATTTGGGTAGACAATATTGATAATGTACCGCCAACGGGAGAACTCATTGACTTATATTGGGGAAAAACCGTTTCCGGCACCGTCTCTTTAATCGTGGACGCAGCGGACAATAAAGGTGTGAATTCTGTTACCTTTTTCATGGATGATTCCACATTATTTATCGATACTTCCGAACCCTATTCCTTTGGCTGGAACACCATAAACCTTGAGGATAAATACTACACAATTAGATCGGTGGTAGAAGATTTATCCGAAAATCGTACAACGGTTGGTCCTGTCCAAGTCATGGTGGATAATTTACCGGATTTAGACATTATCCCTCCGAATGTGGTCATTACCTATCCTGCAGCAGCACAAACAGTTACCGGTGAAATTATCATTGCAGTCGAGGCAACAGACAATGATGCCGTTAGCCATGTAGAATTTTTCATCAATGGGGTCTCGTTTGCAACAGATTATAATCTGCCATATCGCTATAATTGGAACACGTTAAATCCTGAACTGGCAACGGAAGACACGGAGCACATTCTCCATGTTATTGCTGTCGATCTCAGCGGGAACGCAGCCTCTCCTTCGCCTGTCTCCGTTTTTGTTGATAACACAGAATCTGAACCGCCTACAATCGTGATTACTGAACCTGCCGGCGGACAAACCGTTAACGGAACTATTCCCATCCACGTTTCCGCGACAGATAATTTCGCAATGTCCCATGTGAACTTTATTATTAATGATAATCAGGTTTATACAGATTACTCCAATCCATATCGTTATGATTGGGATACATATTCTGAACAGGAAGATTCATGGCATATTATTCGAGCTACCGCCGTAGACGAAAATGGAACATCTTCAATGTCTACTCCCGTCAGTGTTTTTGTGAATAACGTCGATAATGCTCCTCCCACGGGTATGATTCTCAACCCGCTCGCAGGGCAAACTGTGACTGGAGCAGTCAACATTCAGGTCAATGCCAACGATAATGATGGAATATCCTCTGTTCAATTTTTCATTGATGGCACTTCGGTTCACACAGATACCTCTCCACCTTACGAATACCTTTGGAACACATATTCATATCAGGAAGACCACACCCATAGCATCAGCATTTTGATAACAGATTATTCAGAAAACACAACCGCTCTTGACCCAATCGGCGTTTTTGTTGATAATCATCCACAAGATGATGTAACACCACCGGGTGCGGTCATACTTTATCCTTTATCAGGGCAAATCATCGACGGCATTGTTCTCATAGACATTCATGCATCTGACAATCTTGGGATATCTACTGTAGAACTTTTCATCAATCAAACTCTTGTCAATACTGATGATAACGCTCCCTATGAATTCGAATGGAATACCGTTACGTGGGGTGGAAACGGAGAGGTCATTCTTCAGGCAACTGTTACGGATGTTTCCGGTAATGTCACTTCAGCACAACCGGTATTTGTCACTGTCGATAATACCTATGACGGGATACCTGAAAATATTTACACAGAAGCAACTCAACCCTGCGCCATCGATATTGCATGGTCATCGTCAATCGGTGCTGTGTATTATCGTTTGTATCGAAATGACGATTTCTTGGTACAAACGGAAACAACCTCTTATCACGACACGGATATTTCTCCAAACATTGACTACTGCTATACCGTCTCGGCTATTAATATATTTGAGATTGAATCAGAGACCTCTCCCCCCTCTTGTGCTGAAGACATCTTGCCCGAACCGGCAACGCTTAGTGCAACGGCTGTGAGTGATAATGAAATCAATCTTACATGGTCTGCTGTGACCGGAGCCGGTTCTTACAGAATTGATGCTTTTGGTGAAGAACTTTTTACGACGGTTGAATTGACATACACACATTCGTCGTTATCCGATGCGACATTGTATTGTTACACAATTACGGCATTGGATTTTGGCGGCGACCAGGGGATTACACCTGAAGAAGTCTGTGCAACCACCCACACAACCCTCATTGCACCGACGCTCAGTGCCGGAATTGAAGCTTCATCTATCGTCCTCTCTTGGACTTCCATTCCATCTGCCACAGAATATCACGTATACAGGGACGATGTTTTCCACTCCCAAACCACGTCTGCTGAACTTACAGACTCTTCTATCGATCAAGGGACAGAATATTGCTACACAGTTCTGGCAGTGAATGAATTCGGAACAGAAGGACCTTTATCGAATGAAGTTTGTGAAAGAATTATTCTGTTTGCACCAATCACAATTGAGGTCGAAGCATCCTCCTCTTCAAATATCGGAATTTCATGGTCATCTGTAATGGGTGCAATATCTTACAATCTTTTTCGAAACGGAGGGCTAATTGATTCAGATGCTACGTCACCTTATTCGGATTCAGAACTTGATGATGGAACACAATATTGCTACATCGTTGAAGGAGTAGATTTTGATGGAGTTTCAGGTGAAGTTTCCGATGAAGCCTGTGCCACCACCCACACAACCCTCACTGCACCGACGCTCGGTGCCGGAATTGAAGGTTCATCCATAGTCCTCTCTTGGACTTCCATTCCATCTGCAACAGAATACCATATATACAGAGACGATGTTTTCCACGCTCAAACTACCTCTGTTGGATTTACGGACTCTTCGGTAGACTTGGGGACGCAGTATTGCTACACTGTTCTGGCAGTGAATGAATTCGGAACAGAAGGACCTTTGTCAAACGAAGTCTGTGAAAGGATCGCTGTGCCTCCACCCTCAGACCTTACTGCGACCGGTGGAGATCAATCTGTCTTTTTAAATTGGTCTGTTGTTGAAGGTGCAGTTTCTTATAATGTCTATCTCAGCGGATCCGGAATGAGAGATTTAGAATTCTTGGTGAATACGACTGATACATTCTATAATCATGAAGGATTGGAATTTGAAACCACATATTGCTACGCAGTGAAATCGATGGATATTGAGGAAATCGAAAGCGTAGTTTCAACTGACGCATGTTCGTCGACAAATCCTGAGCCGGCACCTTTACCACCAACATCACTGACGGCAACACAGGTGGATAGTGATGCACACTTAAGCTGGACGTCTTCCATCAGTGATAATGTGGATGTTCTCTTAATCTACAGAAATTCGCAGTACTTTGAATCGGTCGGTGCAATCACTGAAACTTTCACCGATACAACCGTATCGATTGGGGTTGAATACTGTTATTATCTTGTTGTCAGAACGGCAAATAACACCGATAGTGAGCCTTCAAATACGGAGTGTCTGACTATTGAATAGACCCAAATGTATTACTTCTGAGTTTTTCACCTTGCTCGCATACTTGAAGCTGTGTAGTTTGAGTTGCTTTTCTACCAGAAATAATCTAGACTAAACCATAAAAAGGAAGCCATGAAAACCATAATAATTGTTACGTCAACTATTTTATGTATCACGTTTGTATCCGCTCAAGCAGATACAACAGCAGGTGTCGAGCCGGATTCTTCCCCGGTTGACTCCGTTTCCTCACTTAGCCAAAACGAACTATTCAATAACATGATGGATTTAACCGATGTAATTCCGGCAGATTCAGTCCTAATTGATACTGCAGATACATTTATCGAAGCGGAAGTTATTAATCCCAGGGGAGATACAACTTCCGTCATAGATGCGGATACTTCCACCACGGACAGTCTCATTAACATAAATGAGCAGGTTCAGGACACCCTTGCAGCAGAAATGCCTTCTGACACTCTTGCTTTTATCGTCACTCCTCCGATTGAAATACCGGCTGAGCAAATGGGACTGGACTATGGTTATAAAGGATTCCCGTGGGGTGCACCAAAAGGACAAACTCCTTATCTGCCTTACATGGACTCCTCTACTTTTTCCGATGACAGCACGAAGATATTTCTCACAGCATCTCTTGGGCAAGATGATGTAAAACTCACCTACGCATTTGCCGACAGCGGTTTTTGGAAAGTGGAAATTGATTACCTTCTTTCGTCATCAAACATTGATGACAATATTTCGGATTTTTTACGAATTGAGAAGGGGATTTATGAAATCTACGGCCCTCCGAATTTCACTCATAAAGTTGAGGCCGGTCCTACTTCTGCATACACAAATCTCCTGAATATTAAGTACTCAAGAGCGTTTTATACGTCTAGCTGGGATGTAACTCCCTGCAAAATTCAATTGGTGTTAAACTCCATGATTCAGGTTCCCTCAACGCCATTATCCATCCTTGAAGGTCAAATAAGCATGTTTCGCCTCGTGTACTACAACCCGGATTTCATGATTCATTTGAGTGACATTTCTGAACCGGAAACGCTTCCATCGATATTTGACCTGTATTAATTCGCAATTATGAAACTGGTCGGTTTACTTATTCTGGTTCAGCTGTCAACATGCATTCATCCCGATCGGATGGTACGATACTACGAATACCACTCTCCTCCTTCAGAAACATTTGATGAATGTAAACATCTGTTGACAACGCTTGGATACACGATTGAAATCGCTACAAGAGAAGAGGGTATCCTCACGACGGAATTTCGACACGTCTCGAAAGATATTCGTCGGTACGACTACGCGATAGCCATTTTAGTTAAAGATGTCATTGAAGTTTACATCATCGCGAAACGTCATATATTTAAACGGGGGTCAGAAACATCCATTGGCAGTGATATGTTCACAGGAGCACAAACATCCGATATGCTCCCCTATTCCATTCAATCCAGACTATTCCATGATATTGAATTGGGAATGCGAATAAAGGGGTTTTTTCCTTTTGAACGATCGGATAATAAAATTAGTTCATATTTACAGGATTTTCGGTTTCGTAATATTCTAAACTATGGGTAATTTTATACCATGAGTATTGACTTTGACAAGAAAGAAGAGCGACAAAAATACTTGAATAAAAAATTAGACGATCTTTTAGATGGTATAAATGACACGTATGGAAAGGCTCTTGTGGATGAACTTACATTCCGACTTGAAAATACAATTAAAGATTTTGATAAAGAAGTTCAATCTCTTCTGAGTAATTTAAAAGCAAATACAGAAAAGAAGGAAAAACTTCTTAAAGAAATCAAACAATCTCAGCGCGATGATTCTCCTTCTCAAAAACCTGGTTCTAAACAAGAACTAAGTGAATGGGAACGTCGCCTGGAATCAATAGAACATTAAATATTGAGGATAAAATGAAAGCAAAAGACAAAATCATATTTGGGCTGATGATACTGCTGATAATTGGCGGAGGTTACATCCAATATACCTATACTGAAGCTGAAAAACACATGGTCGCTATAGAAGAAACGATTAAAACTCGTGTGGATGAAGTGAATGACGAATTTCGTGAAGATCTCCGGAAACTCAATTTACAATTTATCGGCCGTGGAAAACACGTACGTAGAGCACAACAAGATATTATCGCTAATACTAAGTTAATTGGTAGAACCGCTGATTCTCTTGGAACAATGATAGAAGATGTTGCTTACAAGTTGAATGAATTCGAACGCGATGTGAACAAACGCTTCTTATCTGCGGAACAAGACTTAAGAGATTTACAAGACAGCTTCGATAGTGAACGCAGACGGAATACACGACGCTTTTCGGATATTGAGCAACAAATCACCAGTCTCCAAAATGACCTGAATGAGATTGAGAGTCTTGAGATTATTCAGAAAGCAAAAGCTAAGAAAAAAGAGAAATAATCTGATTATCATCTTTAAATAAAAAAGGGCTGGCAACAGCCCTTTTTTATTACTGAGACAAATTTATCAATATTTGCTTTTTTTATTTTTCCGCCAGAATATTAACGCCTAAATTCGTCTCTTGTTTTAATCATATTATTTTAGAATTCGGAGCAGACATTGAACATTATCGGAATCCGTAGGGAAGACAAAAATGAGTGGGAACGCCGCGTTCCGCTTATTCCAAACCATATAAAATCTCTTGTCAATAACCATGATATCCAAGTACACGTCCAACCTTCTGAGTTGCGGATATTCAACGACGGGGTTTATAAATCAGCCGGGGCTGTCATTCAGGAAAATTTAACAGAAGCAAATGTAGTTTTGGCAGTAAAAGAAATTCCCACAAAATTATTCCAAAAAGACAAAACCTACATTTTCTTTTCGCATACCATCAAGGGTCAAAATTATAACATGGATATGCTCCGTCGAATGATGGAACTAAAATGCAACCTTATTGACTATGAACGAATTGTGAATGAGAAGAATCAACGGCTGATCTTTTTCGGTAAATACGCCGGGCTGGCAGGGATGATTGAAACCCTCCATGCTTACGGACAAAAACTTAAACTCCGGGGATATTCTACTCCCTTTGAGAATGTCAAGCAAGCCTACGAATATTCATCTGTTGAAGATGCCAAAGAACGACTTTCCGAATTGACTGAAAAACTTCGCAATGAAGGTCTGCCGAAAATACGTGGTCCCATCGTTATAGGATTTGCAGGATACGGAAATGTATCACAGGGCGCACTGGAGATTTTTGATATCCTTCCCCACAAAGAACTCTCTCCGGAAGAATTAATAAATCAACACGATTCGCTTACCTCCGAAGACGGCACCATTTACAAAGTAATCTTCAAAGAAGAACATTTGGTCTCCCCTCTTGAAGGTGATTTTGAACTCCTGGAGTATTTCAACCATCCCGAACGCTACAAGGCGAATTTTCATACATGGCTGCCGTACATCAATGTGTTGGTTAATTGTATTTATTGGACGGAAGACTATCCGCGTTTGGTTACCAAAGAATATTTACAAAAACACCCGGAATGTCCGCTCTCTGTTGTCGGTGATATCAGCTGCGATATTAACGGTTCAGTTGAGATTACGAAAAAAGCAACCTATCCCGATCATCCGACATTCACCTATCATTCGGATAATAATCAATTCACCGACAAAACAACTGCTGATGGCATTACCGTGATGGCGGTTGATAATCTTCCCTGTGAATTTCCGAAAGAATCTTCCACAGAATTTTCTAACGTACTAAAAGATTTCATCCCTGAGGTCGTTACCGCAGATTTTGATCTGCCGTTTCACGATCTCACATTACCGGCTCCGATTAAAAGGGCGCTAATCCTTCACCGGGGCAAATTAACGAAAGACTATCAATACATGAACGAATTCCTAACTCAGGAGAACCAATGAAAAACATACTCGTCCTCGGAGCCGGTTTGGTAAGCAAACCCGGTGTCCGATATATGCTAGAACAGGACAACCTGTTCGTTACTGTTGCATCCAGAACTGTCAGCAAAGCGGAAGCACTTGTCGAAGGTTTTGATAACGGAAAAGCAATAGAACTGAATGTCGATAACACTCAGGAACTTATCAATCTTATCAATGCTCACGATATCGTTGTCAGCCTTTTACCGTGGATTCACCACGTCAAAGTCGCCGGACTTTGTCTGGAACATAATACGCACATGGCAACTACATCCTATGTCAGCGATGGAATGAAATCCCTCGACGAAAAAGTCCGTGAAAAAGGACTCTTATTTCTTAATGAAATCGGTGTCGACCCCGGGATTGACCACATGTCCGCCATGAAAATTATTGACGAAATTCATGAGGAAGACGGAAAAGTCCTGCATTTCTATTCCTATTGCGGCGGTCTCCCTGCTCCAGATGATAACGATAATCCGTTCGGCTACAAATTTTCATGGAGTCCGAAAGGCGTTGTGCTGGCATCAAGGAATTCCGCACAATTTTTGGAAAATGGTAAGAATGTTGATATCGAAGGTAAAAACCTATTTCTGAACTCCCGTGAAGAAAGTGTCGAAGGGCTGGGTATGTACGAAGTCTATCCGAATCGCGACTCACTTCCATATAAAGAAATCTATGGTTTAAAAGACGCTCTGACCGTCATGCGTGGGACCTACCGAAATTTGGGTTGGTGTCGCACATTAAAAGCGATTGTGGATATCGGACTTGTAGATGATACCATCCGCCCTGAACTCAGTGGCAAATCATACAAAGCTGTTATGGAATCACTAGTCGGTGAATCCGAAAATATAAAATCCACAACTGCTGATAAGTTAAACCTTGATGTAAAATCAGATATCATCGAACGGTTTGAATGGCTTGGGCTATTTTCCGGTAATATCGCCCCGGAACGGGACAATTATCTGGACATCCTCAGTGACTTACTGCAGGAAAAACTTTATTTCAAAGATGGTGAAAAGGATATGATAATCCTGCAGCATAAATTCACGGTTGAAAACAAAGACGGCTCACAGGATTTTATCACCTCCACGCTGATAGATTACGGAATTCCTCACGGAGATTCATCGATGGCACGGACAGTGAGCTTACCTTTGGCAATTGGAGTCACAATGATGGCAAATGGAAAGATTGATCTTACGGGAGTACAAATCCCGAATATGAAAGAGATCTATGAACCCGTGCTTGCTGAATTGGAAAATCTGAATATCAAAATGGTGGAGAAAAGAACGCCGGTAAATTAACTGATATTGTCCTAAAGAAAAAACCGTGTAGATGTAACCATTAAGTAAATGGTAAGATGTCAATGTTTTTTACTTTATAATCAAGATTGGAGTAAAATGATGAGAGACGAATCATTTTCAGCGGACAATAATTCGCAAACTCATTATTGTACTCCAGTACTTAATTTATTAATAAAGGTGTATCCTACCCGTTACTGAATGGTTACATGTAGATTTCTCTGCACGGTTTTTTTGTATTGAATATTATCTTTATAATTTTGGCAGTTTTAACGTCATCTTACCGTCAAGGATCAATCCGTCAACATGCCCGGCGATTTGATCATCGACTGTCTTAAAGTGAATATGCATGTTTGTTGTATGATGTGTAAAAATCGCATGATGGGAATTTGAATAAAACCCAAGCATCTCAACTTCACGGTTTTTGATTGTTCCGTACAAACCGGATTTTTTGTGCTTCTCATGGGAATGCTCCATATCACCATCTTCCCAGTCGATTACATGCCAGTCAAACGACCGTATTTTACCTTCTAATAAGAAAGGAAAAGGCTCGTTTGTGTTAATTCCATTTCTTTTTGCGGAAGCCTCAATGAAGCTCTCCAACTCAGCGTAAGTTGAAACGTCAATCGGGATTTTGATAGAATCCCATTTGTCTATCGATGCGTAAACCAGTAATGTTGCGTTTTTACTGAACGTCGTGTCATAATGCAGTCTTTCCTCTGGAACGTAGGTATTAAAGGGCATACCATCGAATATTTGGATTTCGCCCTTTAGATTTTCAAATGCCCCCAGCGCATACAGATGTTTTATTTCTTTAAGGTCTGATAATTGTACTTTTGCAGATATATCGCCTTTATGCATCATGTTTTTTAAAGCGCCTTTATAGTGAACAATGGAATCGGCTTCTTTGGAATTATTGCAGCTAATAAATCCAGTTACTAAAAACACCGTAAATAATTGATTCAATAATTTCATTGGACTTCCATATTTTTACTATTCTCTAACAAAGAAAAGAAGGCAGAACTTTTGTCCTGCCTTCTTTATTCTTAAAGTTACCCGCTTACCTTCGCACCTTTTCCTTTATCCTTAAAGGCACCATAACCCAGCACTATGATCATAATGAGCAGCACCCAAATCGTCGCATGGTTGTATTGCGCTTTGGAATAATCTATAAGATCGACAAATCTTCCGATCAGCAATGATATCCGCCCCATAACAGCAAACCCGAATGATGCACCAAAACTGATCATCAAAAAGTAAATACCTACTTTGGACAATTTACCGAATGTACCTTTATGCTCTTTTGAAAAATAGAAGTACGCCAATCCGGCGATTGTTCCGACCAAAATAACGATATTATTGAAATAGCTGTTTCCAATCAGAGCAAAAAAGGGCATATCTCCATCGACAAACTGTACAGCCGAACCCTTGATTTGTCCGATTACGTTTGAGTTAAGGAATCCATATGCACGCAGACCGGCAGCCATACCCACCGTGTACGCAATACCCCAGCGGGCAAACCAACTCAATTTGGATGACACACTCAACAGCATCATAATTCCCAGTGCAAATGGAAGCAGATAGATTAAGTGCATATCATGTCCTTTGTCAATTCCTCCTGCCGGGAACACCGACGAAGTTATGACATGAAGACCATCGTAGATTTTGTACCAAAATGAGTCTGCGCTGTATTCACTGGCAGGCCAAAGTCGCCCGAACAAGTTAGGCTGAATCTGTGTCCAAAAGAACATCGATGCCCAATATCCGGCAGAGACGCCAACGAACACATGCTCAGCTACTTTGTAAAAAGGATTATCTTTGTAAAGATATGAAAAGATTGCCAGTGTTAAAAACACGGCGATCCAGGCTCCAAGAATTGTTCCGAAAGTCATAATTATCTCCTCCTGCCTTAATATTTTTTCTGACGTTGACGTTCAATAAAATACGCCACATTTCCAAAAACGATGAACAGCACGATCACCAAATGCGCGATGGATTGTGCGTCCATTCCGCTGGTGCCAATGCCGGGGACACCAATCAGTGCTTCATATTCTGCTGCCCCGGGCATTCCGGCTAAAATGCCTTTTACCTGTCCGCTTTGTACATACGGCATCACCTCGTTCACCTGGATGGATGTTACACCGGTGCTCATCGGCACTCCGGTCGGGTCTGCACCGTACTGCACCCACTCAACCGTTCCGGGATAACCGGCTGATGCAGTGAAAATAAAGTCGAAATCGGCAAGTTTATTCACCCCGTTCATCATCGGAATAGCATCAGTTAATGTTCCGCGGGCATCTGTGGAATATAATTTCCGCATATTACTTACAATCCCTTTTACAACGGCTTCATTCCCGGGACGAAATCCCAGTAATACGTAATCTTCTCCGTAATTGAGATTAAACTCCCCAATAGCGATATCGTCAATGGCTTCTTCTGCCATAAACTGTCCGTCAGGCCAGAGACATGTAATATAAACTTTTTGCTCTTTTTTGAACAAATGGCGCAATACCGCATACGTCATCGGATGAATTTCCGGTTTGGTACTTGGCCCATATTCAAAGGAGACGAGCACCTTTGAACCGGGTGCAAGTTCATCCATTGCATCGTAGGCCGTTTGTGTTGAATCCGTCGGACGAATCGGCAATCCAATCGGAAAAAATAACGGAAGCAGAACCACAAGCGCAATGATTAAAAATATCCACCGTCTGTCCATTTTTCCGACATTCAGTATAAAATCTGTAATTATTTTCATGACTTATTCTCCAATATAGGATTTTTCAATTCCAAGGATGTACCGAATGGACGTCGCAAAAATACCCAGTCCAATTCCGATCATAATCGCACGTGCTCCGGCAACATTCGGATTGTAGTAAATCCACTCCTGTAGGGTAGGTAGATAAAATATTCCGGGCTGATCAATCGGCCAACCGGAGAGCATCCCTGCGATAGTAACAATGATGACTCCGCCAAGCACGGTTCCAAATGTGATGATTTTATTCCCAAACTTCACATTGACGGCAATTCCTGCAACTAAAATAAGAAGGTACATCACGAACCATGATGAAATGCCACTCCCCAGCGGGACGCGCCCCAGCATGATGATGATGCCTGAAACCAGTAACAGCGTGGCTTCAAAGTTGCGAATTCGGAAGGCACGGTACGACGCCGATGCTACGAAAAATGCCAGAAGGGCAAACATCGTTGCAGATAACGGCGTGAATATAAATTCAAACATCCATTTGAAAAGTGTGCCTTTGCTTGTAACGTGTGCTCCCCAAACAACAGATTCGCTTCCTTTTATTACAAACCCGGCTAAAATTGCAAAGATAAATCCACCGATGGCAAATAGACTGTATCCCCACCCACTCTGCTGTTTGATGATTTTTCTTCCCTGTAGTTTCAGCAAATTCAGCGCGCCAAGAATGATGGCGAAACTTGCTAAAATATCATACCATTGTGTCGCATCGTCATTTACAAATGCTTCGATAGTCTCGTTCTCAACGAACCAACCGAATAATGTTAAAAAACCGATGACGGCAACAATGAGAATTGGTATATGTCTTTTTAAAATCATAGCTTTTCTCCTACTGTACCGTTAAAAAGTTTAGGACATTCCAGCTGATCCACCCCAAATCGTGGAAGAGTCTGAGAATGACGGATAAAATAATGGCGACCGTAATTCCGGCTTTGAGCATATCCTGCCCTTTTACGCCGCCCAGCAGTTCGGGCTTTTGAGAGAGATAGGCACTTGCAGCGAAAAACTCCTCGCCAATCAGAGTGTAATCGCACGCTGTCACAAAGAATGGAATCTGAGCCTGCGAAGCCGTTCCGGCAATCTGAATAGCACCAATAGAATTTCCGGTTTCAGCTAAAATAAGGGACTCCGCATAGAATTTTCCCATGTACAAACAAGCAGCGGGTTTTTCGCGGTTCATGATTCCGTTCACACCGGCGGCATACGCAAATTGGTCATCCGTCAGATAATGGACAATATCCTCATGAAACAAATCTGGGCGCCCTTCCAAGGTGTATGATTCCCGCACCGATTCTCTGGCGGCTTTCATCACAATTGCCCTTGAAACCGGAACATTCAATGTCGTTTCGTAACGTGAGGTCATCTTAGCAACATGCCCAAGGACGATCACTCCGGCAACGGTTTCCACCTGATCCATGTCCATAATTCCCGGGACATACAGCACAGGTTTTCCCATCTCTGTGGAACGCCCGACGGCTTCTTCTACAGCCTTCAATCCTGGGATTGTCCGCAGAAAAAAAGAATCTCCGCGATTTGCCATACGTATGTAATAGATGAGCGTCCCGGCCATCACAACGATCGCAATGAACATCACGATCCGATCGCTTTTAAATCCGGGATGTCCGAACATCCAGAAAATGAGAAAGGCAATGGTCATTACAGCCCCGGTTGCCCAAAATTGTTTATCTTTCATTGTTCCTCCTTGTTTTAGCCACCCTGCCCGTGCAGGCGGGGAATAACATGAATTATTATGAATGGAAAGTTAAGGTTTTTCATTGATAAAGTATTACAATTGAAATAACAAACTCCAAGCACCAAAAAACAAATAAACTACAAACTTCATGTTCTAAACTCGTTTGTGATTTTGAATTTCTTTATTGTGTTTTGTCATAGAGAATATTTAAATATTTCTGTGTAATCTGTAATATCATTCGTGATTAGCCTTTTTAGCTAATTTTTCTATTTCGGTTATTAATTTTTCCACATTCTTCGGTTCTTCAAATATTTCGGCGGCGCGGTAGTAGCCTTCGGCATTTATGAATGGTGTAATCATCGGTCCAAAAAACACCATCGCATGACTTCCCAGCAATGCCAGTGGTTTGGACATTTCAAGGAATAACACCGCCGGAGTAATCAAACCGGATTTATGAATGCGTTTGGCAACTCTATGGATGAATTCTTCATCAGGATTCATTGGATTAGGATCTGATGGATTAAGATTAGAAATCATGTTTCAAGTAGATGAGTAAACGAGTAGAAGTGTTAATGAGATTTTATTTCTCAGTCTTAGACTGTCTCAACCATTTCAAGATTCGCCCGCGGGACTAAAAACGTTTCTCCATCAATTTTAATTTTGGCGACACGTACCATGGTTTCAGATTCCATTTTCTGTAATCCGGACGGTAAGCTGTCGACGATTCCCATCCTGCCAAAAAATGGAGCGCGAATCACACGAACAATACTTCCGGGCTGAATTCCTTCGGAGGTATTGATATCCTTATGATCGCCTTTTAATTCATCAGTGGAGAGCGGAATAACAATTTCCGGGCGGATGACGCCGGCACGGATTTGAGTTGCCCCATTCACGGATGTAAATTTACCCTGATGCTGTTTTAATAAATCAAATGTTCTCGATCCCATGCGGATACTTCCGTATCCTTCTGTTAGAATCAACGAAGTCGGTAATTCTTCAGACCCGGTGATTGCCACACCAAGTGTATAGCCAAGGACATCTTCTAAATCATGATAGTTAAAACCACCCACGACGATACCCGCAACGTTCAGCGCCATTGCTTTTTTATAGGCTTCCAAGTTAATAAACGAACCGCCGACTAAAATTTTACCTGCATGCTCCGGCTTGATTATATCCGCAGTCAGTTCATCTTCACGAGATTCAACTACGATTTCCAGATTTCCTCGGTTCTCTCCACCGATTCCGAAAATCCCCTGGATAAACACGGCATCGGTCTCAACCTGCACTCCTTCTTCGGGCAGGACTTCCTTAACGGTTCCGCTGACATACGCATCAATTTCTACAGGAATTGGAGCTTCCCTCAAGGTAACTTGACCGGTGACTTTAGAAATAGCTTCAATCGTACCATCAACCGGAGAATTTGCTTGGGATTTGAACATCCCGAAAAGACCTTTCGTTTCTGCCATCATTCCGTTTTTTTCTACGGAATCACCGACTTCCCAAATCATCACATCAAGAATGTCCGGGGCATCAATATTGAGTAGGTTGGCGACATTCAACATTCGTACATTTCCCGGGAGGTCGGTTGTCGCTACGATATCATCAGGAGAGACAGTTTGTCCTTTTTTCACAACAACATTACCTTTTAAAGGTAATTGCCGTTCTTTTATTACTTTTGCTTCGTGTAAAACTTTTAAGCCTGGTGTATATGCGTGAGCCATGATTTTGTTAGTGGTTATTGGTTAGTGGTAAAATTGTGATTGCGATTATTCCCTATCCTTATCCTAATCTTTGTCCTTATCCATATTTGGATATTCATTCGTTGCTTTAGACCAATTATTCAGAGCGGTAATTCGTTCCTCTTTAGATGTCGGCAGGATAAAAGGTCTTCCGCGTCCGTCTAATAAAATTCCTGTAACGCCGCCGTAAACGGTCGTTTCGATGGTTTCTCCTTTTCCGGCACCAAGGTCCATACCGCGGCCCGGGGTTAATATGGCTTTAATGGGTTCATAAGGGACTTCAATTCTTATCAGTTCGCCGGCTTTCACATCATAGCGCTCAGATTTTCCACTTGGGAGTGCAAATTCCGCTGTCATCACGGTTGCCTTAGGTTTGAGCTTTCCAACCGGTGCGATGCAGGTTCCCAGACGAATAAGGCAGTCTTTTTCAAAAACTTCCACGGCGGCTTTCCGTCCGTCTTCTTTTAGGTCTTCTTTATCAATATTTGCTAATACGCCCAGCTGTGGCATCATGAATATTGAATCTACGGCAAGCTGTGTAATCCCTTCCGGGAGAAATGCATCGACCAGCATTCTGGCGGATTGTTCCCGACGCGGTGCGTGCGATAAAACACCGCCTGAACCCACCAACAGATCCAACTCCATCATATTGACCAGCGATTCCCCGGATTCTGATTGTTCAAAGGCATCGGAGATTGTACGCTCTTTCTGGACTCCCTTCAAATTCACAGCAAATGCCTTGTGCTGAATAAATGAGAGTCGCAGTGCTTCACGGGCGATCGCTTGTTCGATCATCAGTCCTTCCATCGATTGCGGAACCGTCGTCGGGCGAATCATCTTATTCCCGATTCGGTTGTTCAATTCTTTTTCATCAATATCAAACGGAACCCAGCGCAAAACATTCTCCATTCCGGCTTCTGCCAATACGTTGCATACGGAATAACTCATCCCAAGATTCGCACTAACGGTACGATTAAATTGTTCTTGAAACACTGAAAATATGTCCGTTGTAGCTCCGCCAATATCCACACCTACTACGCTGATATTTTCCTTTTTTGCAATCATTTCGATAAGCGAACCAACCGCACCCGGTGTTGGCATAATGGGAGCATCTGTCCAGGACATCAATTTTTTATATCCCGGTGCCTGTTGCATCACGTGTTCCATAAACAGGTCATGGATCTTATCACGTGACGGATTCAGGTTTTCACGTTCCAGCACAGGACGAATATTTTCGACCACCGTAAGGTCGGTCATTTCATCCAACGTCTTTTCGATTTCACTTTGGGCTTGATTGTTTCCGGCATAAATAACCGGGAGTTTATAATCCTGTCCCAATCGCGGGCGTGGATTTGCCGCGTGTAATATCTCAGCTAACTCAACCACATGTTTTGTCGTTCCGCCATCGATTCCCCCGGAGAGTAAGATCATATCCGGGCGAAGCTGACGGATGCGCTGGATCTTTTCATGAGGCATTCGTCCATCGTTGGAAGCGAGAACATCCATGACAATAGAACCGGCACCTAATGCCGCACGTTCGGCACTTTCGCCGGTCATGGATTTAACAACACCGGCTACCATCATCTGCAGTCCGCCACCGGCTGAACTGGTTGATACATAAATATCAACGCCATCATCACCGTTTTGCGGTGTAAGAATATTTTCACCATCCAGTAATTTGCGACCGGAAAGCTCTTCCACTTCACCTACAGCATTTAATACGCCTTTTGTAACATCTTCAAACGGAGCTTCAACCGTTGTCGGCGCTTCTCCCCGGAAACGTAATCGGTATTCACCTTCAATGTATTCAATGAGGATGGCTTTCGTGGTAGTACTGCCACAATCCGTGGCAAGAATTGATTTTAATCGCATGAATATTTCCTGTAATTCAGTAAATCAGATTTAAATAAATGTAGGCTAACGGGCTTGCAAAAATGAGTGAATCAAATCTGTCCAAGACACCTCCGTGTCCTCGAAGAATCGTTCCGGAATCTTTCACGCCGGCATCACGTTTGAAGAGAGATTCGGTAAAATCACCTAATTGACTGAAACCACCCGTAATGACAGTAAATGCGATAACATCCCACCATGAAAATTCCGTCCCCAAATATCCGGTTTCTTTCATGATGATAAACACAGCAAATGACCCCAAGAATCCTGAGACACTTCCCACGATAGATTTTTTTGGGCTCACTCGTTCAAATATTTTTGTGGTTCCCCATTTCTTTCCGGTGAAATATGCCACCGAATCACACATCCAAATTGAGATAATAATACCAAACGTCATATTCAGTCCATTGATGATGGACATTTCCCGAATTGCGATGAGCGTTCCTAGTAAAACCGGGACATATAAAATACCCATTAAGGTCACGCCGACATTCCAAGTAGGGTTGGGTTTGTTCTTGAACAATTCAACCAGCAGCGCAAACATCACAAACAGAATGACACCGGAAATCAAATCAACCGCTGTCATCTCAGGTTGATAAAAGTATAAATGCCCGATGATGAGTGTGGCTAACCATCCGATCCATATTGTCGGTGATGTATCGTGCTTACGGTTCATGGAATAGAATTCCCGTATCGCATACAACATGGCTATAGTGATGAGCAGGGCAAAGAAGACACCTCCCACCCAGATGAGAGAAAGAATCGCCGGGATTCCGATGACGTTTATTAACGTGCGATTTGATGAGGATTTTGTCATAATATTACTCGTTTTGAGTGTGAAAAATACGGTTTTTTCACGGCTTTACCATAAGGTTTATTTTCGAAAATAAACACGTGTTTGTGTCTTAGTGTATTCATGTGTTAGTGTCCGCTCATACCCCAATTCGGGTATTCGCCAACGCTTAACACCTAACGCCAAACCCCTAACGTTCAATCCAACTCCACGCCTTTGTATCGCTTGATGATGGGTTTTCCTTTCCCAAGCGTCACCGTTATTGCATCTAAGCGAACATCAGACTTAATGTTATTTTCACCCATATACATTTCAATGGCATTTTCTAACTTTTGTAGTTTCAATTCGTCTATTTTTTCTTCTGGAGTTCCCAATGATTGTTTTGAAATTGTTTTTACTTCGGTAAAGATTAGCGTATCATTTTTTTTAGAAATAATATCTATTTCCCCATACGGCTGACACCGCACATTCATTGCCAGAATTGTATGACCATTATTGAGCAAACTCAATGCAGCCAGTCGTTCACCCAACATTCCCACTCGTCGGTGTTTCCGGTACCACTCCAAAGTCGGCATATAGTCCATCACAGGACGGAAGGTTTTTCGATGAATCGGGGAGGCTTTCCATTCCTTTAGTGATTCAATATGTGCTTTCGTTCCATATCCTTTATGTTTGGCAAAACCATACTCCGGAAAAATAATGTCATAGTGTTCCATCATTCTGTCACGTGTTACCTTCGCAATGATGGAAGCTGCACGAATCGAGTCCACTTTATCATCACCTCCGATAATTCCTTCATTTGGAATCACCTGATTCGGAAGCGGATATCCATCAATCAATGCTTTTTCCGGTCGAACTCCGAGACTGCCAAGTGCTATTTGCATAGCTTTATACGTTGCTTTCAAAATATTCGTACTATCGATTTCTTTTTCATCAACAACGCCCACGCCGATTGCCGTAGCAAATTCCTGGATTTTCTCATATAACACATCACGTTTTTTTAGTGTGAGCTTTTTGGAATCTCTTAATCCTTCGATCGGATGATCCTCCGGTAAAACTACTGCAGAAGCAACCACAGGACCTGCTAAGGGTCCCCGTCCTGCTTCATCAACGCCTGCAATTATCGCCATGCTACTACCTCAATTTGTTTCCCGTCTGTCCGAAGCCAAACGGCTCCGTGTTTGTCTGTTCGGTATATTGTTGCTCCAATTCCTTCCAATCGATTTAAAACCACATTGGAAGGATGACGGAATTTATTTCGATGACCTACTGAAATCACAGCAATTTTCGGTTGAATACATTGTATGTCTTCTTCTGTCGAGCTTGTGATCGAGCCATGGTGACCAACTTTCAGAACATCAGATTTTATATAGTCTTTTAACGGAAGGAGAAGTGCATCCCCTTCGTGTTCCATATCTCCTGTAAACAAAAATGATGTGTTCCCTACAACAATCCTCATCACAATACTCATGTTGTTGACGTTGTGAACATCCTTGCACCACGCAGAATCCGGTGAGAATATTTGAATATAAGATTGATTATCGAGTGGTATCACATCTCCACGATGCGGCTGGTGATATTCAATTTCTTTTTCCTCAACCATTTCCAGTAGATGATTGTACGTCCAAGAACCGTATTCTGCATAGGTATCCCAAACCGTATCCACAGGTATTTCTTCCAGCACTGTAATCATCCCACCGATATGATCGCTGTGCGGATGGCTCCATACCACCCAGTTAAACCGATCAATCCCAAGTCTCCTCGCGACAGGGACGACCACTTTCTCTCCATAATCGCCACGTCTGTTTCGCTGTCCGGCATCGATGAGCATATTTCGTCCATCTTCAAACATGATGATAGCGGCATCTCCCTGCCCAACGTCTAAAAATATAACATCCGTTCCTCCGTCTTTGAATGCCCAAGCCCAAATCACGCACAAAACCAGTGCACAGGATAATAACACCGCCTTAGACTTCTTCTTATTCATTAGCAGGATAATTATCCCCACGCCGAGCCCGTAATACCAAAACAAGCTGACAGATATCATCGGCATATCCACGGAAGCAAACGGTACTGAACTAAATACGGTTGCAGAAATATCAATGAGCTGGGTAACCAACCACGCTGATTGACCAAACAGATACCCGAGGTAGGGAATCCATCCGATGGTGAGAATAAGAATCCCAAGTGCAACAAGGACTCCAATCAATGGTACAATGATGATATTTGCAAGCAAGGAAATAATCGGGATTCTATGAAAATAGAGAATGGTTAAGGGCAGCGTACCAATTTGAGCAGATGCAGAAACGAGAAACAGGCTCCAAACATTTCTAAGCATATTATTTTTAATATTGTTCGGCTGAAGTTTTTTAGGAAGAGTACGTTCAAATAGTTGGTAGAAATACACAATAGAGATGACAGCAGAATAGCTTAACTGGAACCCCAAATCAAAAACACTCATCGGATTCCACATCAACATAATTAACGCCGACGCTGCAATAATATTCCACGTGCTTCTGGGGCGATTTGCCACGGGGGCCAATACATAAAGTGCCGCCATAATAGATGCCCGGACAACACTGGGTTTTCCGCCGGTCAATATCACAAATCCTGCAAGACCGACGATAATGATGATTCGATTCGAGCCCCATGGTACACTCGTCATTGACGTGAGGATTAAGAGTATCATGAGAATGTATCCCACATGCAGTCCGGAGACAGCGAGAACGTGAATCACCCCTGTTTCCACAAAAGAGGATTTTAATTCCGGATCGACATCTGATTTATCACCAAGGATTAATGCAGAGAGCATTCCCGGAGTTTTTCCTTCGGTTGTACGTTGGAATTGTGTACGAATCCCTGCGCGAATTTTTTCTAAAGTTGTAAGCCATGTTGCACGTTCTGATGGTGTTACAAAAACGCTTGAACCTTTTTCTTGGATAAGTTTTCCAAAAATCCCTTGTCGATGCGCCCACGTACGGAAGTCAAAATCGCCCGGATTACGGATTGGTAAGAATTTTGAAAATCCCCCCGTAACTAAGATCGTATCACCTACGTTGGCGTGATATTTTTCCTTACTATAAAAAAACACCTGAAATTCTGCTTTTGTAAAGGAGCTCTTCGACTGTAGATCTAAGTTTTCGACGAGCCATCTATACCCATATTGACTGTTTTTTATGTTATAAACAATTCCTGTGAACTGTACATCCTGTTCATTGTAGTGTTCAATTTCGGTAAGCGTTCTTTGCGTACATAATTGTCTATAAGATGACCAACCCCAGCCCAGCATAAAAATGATTATCAAGAGTCCGACAAGAAAATGAAGGTTTTTATGCGTAGAAAACAGATAAACAAACAGAATCACACTACAGACAATCGGAATAAGTGGATATACGAATAGTCGTGAAATGAAAATCCCGCTTATAAATGCAGTGACAATCCATACCAGCGGGTTCTTTTGAAAAGCAGTATATACTGTATTTTTGTTCATATTAACCGGTAAACGTTATTACAAGTTAACCTGAATTATTCGCCACAAAAAGCACAGAATACACAGAGGGCTATAATTAAGGGAGTTATGCAACATACACAATTCTTATTTGGTAAATTAATTTTCTTCTTTGTTTTCTCTATCATTAATATTATCTGCGTTAATCTGCCGGCACCGTGAAATTCGACGAAGGAGAATATTTCACTGGTGTGGCTGATGTTACCAATCCCGTGCGCTTGTGTTTACATCCCGCGTTTTTGGCGGGGCGTCCCGTGCTTTTTACTGAGAAATAAGGAGGGTAAAACGTTTCTAAGAAAGTTTGCGATAAAAAAAGCCCTGTCAACATACGTCAACAGGGCTTTTAAGAGACTAATTGAAATAGTCGGTTACATCATTCCGCCCATTCCTCCCATTCCGGGATCCGGCATTGCCGGCATTGGCGGGTCTTTTTCAGGAATATCCGTAATTGCAGCTTCCGTAGTTAAAAGAAGACCTGCAATAGACGAGGAATTTTCCACGGCAATCCGAGCAACTTTCGCCGGATCAATAATGCCTGACTCAAACATTTGAACATATTCTTCGTTTCGTGCATCGTAACCAAAGTCATCTTTCTCTTCGCGAACTTTCTGTACAATGATCGAGGGTTCCTGACCTGCATTAGCAACAATCTGTCGAATAGGTTCTTCGAGTGCACGTCTCATGATATTCACTCCAACCATTTGGTTGTCAGAAACTTTGAGATTATCTAAAGCCTCAACAGCTCTCAACAATGCAACTCCACCACCGGGAATAATTCCTTCTTCCACAGCAGCACGTGTTGCATGCAGAGCATCTTCTACGCGAGCTTTCTTTTCTTTCATTTCTACTTCCGTTGCAGCACCTGCATAAAGTACAGCTACACCGCCTGACAGTTTCGCTAAACGTTCTTGCAGTTTCTCACGATCGTAATCCGACGTTGTTTTTTCGATCTGGACTTTAATTTCGTTAATCCTGGCTTTAATCTGATCTAATTCACCGGATCCGCCAACGATGGTCGTATTATCTTTGTCAGAGACTACTCGCTTACATGTACCAAGATAATCTAATGTTACATTATCAAGTTTATACCCCTGTTCTTCGGATACTACCTTAGCACCAGTCAACACTGCGATATCTTCCAGCATAGCTTTCCGACGATCTCCGAATCCGGGTGCTTTTATAGCAAGAACTTTGAATGTTCCGCGTAATTTGTTCACTACCAAGGTTGCAAGTGCTTCACCATCTACGTCTTCAGCAATGATCATCACAGATCGACCAGCCTGCACAACTTTTTCCAAAATCGGAAGAAGGTCTTTCATGTTGCTGATTTTCTTATCGTGAATCAAAATATACGGATCTTCCAGTTCGGCTTCCATGGATTCAGAATTCGTCACAAAATAGGGAGAAAGATATCCACGGTCAAACTGCATCCCTTCGACAAAATCGAGGTACGTTTCAGCTGTTTTACTTTCTTCAACAGTGATGACACCATCTTTCCCGACTTTCTCCATTGCTTCGGCAATTTTATCCCCAATCTCTTTGTCATGATTAGCAGAGATAGTTGCAACTTGTGCAATCTGAGTTGTATCTGGGAGATCCTTTGCCTGCGTTTTAATATGAGCAATGACCGCATCTTTTGCTGCATCAATCCCACGTTTAATGGACATTGGGTTTGCTCCTGCAGTTACATTTTTGACACCTTCAGAAATAATAGCCTGTGCCAATACCGTTGCTGTCGTGGTTCCGTCTCCGGCGACATCAGATGTCTTTGAAGCAACTTCACGAACCATCTGTGCACCCACGTTTTCAAGTTTATCTTCCAATTCAATTTCTTTTGCAACCGTTACGCCATCTTTTGTAATTGTCGGTGCGCCAAATTTCTTTTCAATAACCACATTCCGTCCTTTTGGGCCTAAGGTTATTTTTACTGCATTTGCCAGCTTATCCACACCGGATTTTAAAGAACCGCGGGCTTCCAGGCTGTACGTAATGTCTTTCGCCATGTTTTACTACTCCTTTTTATAAAATTGCTAAAATATCGCTTTCGCGCATAATCATATATTCTTTGCCTTCGATTTCAACATCGGTTCCTGAATATTTTCCGTACAGAACCTTATCGCCAACCTTGACACTCATTTTTATTGTGGCTCCTGCATCACTGACCTTGCCCGGCCCCACAGCAACAATTGTACCTTGCTGAGGTTTTTCCTGAGCGGTATCAGGCAGGATAATTCCACCTTTAGACACATCATCAGCAGCTGCAGATTCTACAACTACGCGATCTGCTAATGGTTTCATTTTTAAACTCATATTTTTCTCCATGTATTTATTTTGTTTAGTTATGTATTTCTCCATTTTGGAGGGCGAAATTTACTCAAATGTCTGTTTGAAATACAACATAATTTAGCACTCTCTATCTTAGAGTGCTAATATCAATTTTGGTTACACAAATATAGAATTGGGAGAAAAATTGAATGATTGGATGGGTGAAGGGAAATATCAAGAACCCAAGCAAGCCGGAAATTGTAAATTTTACATTCTAAATTGCTTTTCACGCTCCCGTACTGCCAAATCCGCCGGTACCTCTGGATGTATCAGATAATTCATCGACCAGTTGATAGTGAACCGGAGATCCATCCATGGCAACAAGTTGAAAAAGACGCTGACCTGCTTCTACCGTGTACGGATCATCCTTTATATTATCGACGGCGGCAATGATTTCTCCGCGATAACCGGCATCAATCAGTCCAATCGAATTACTTAATCTGAGAGGTGTCTTTGATATGCTTGATCGCGGCATGAGCAAATAAGGTTTATTATCCAAATTTTCACACGATATCTGCAAATGCAGGAAGGCTGTCTCTCCCGCCTCGATAGTTTGTGAAAAAATGACAAATAAATCTAATCCTGCATCACCATCGTGAAAATGACCATGATTCTCATATAGAGTTTTTACTTCTAATGAATGTGCTTTTACTAATAATTTCATTGCGGTGCAACCTTCCATAATTTATACGCCAACATTCCCCAGCCTGCAACAAATGCAACACCTCCAATCGGAGTAATTGCTCCCAGCCAACGTGTATCTGTAAGTACGAGCAAATAAAGGCTGCCGGAAAATAAAATAATTCCTGAAAAAATAAGCATTGCCGGTAAGAAAATGACATCCTGGGGAAAATACACACCCATTAATCCTATGATTAACAGTGCGACCGCATGAATCATATGATACTGCACAGCCGTTTCATAGATGGTTAAGTCTTCCGGGGAGATGTGGGGTTTTAGTCCGTGAGCTCCAAATGCGCCCAGTGCAACAGCCATCCCTGCTGAAATAGCCCCGATGATGATCCACATTTTCATTTTTCCTCCTTCTGAACAATAGTGCGTATCGGGAACGGAATTTCAATATTTTCTTCATCAAAACGTTTATGAAGGCGCTTCACAAACTCATGAATTATCGGATGATGATCGCCATAAGCCTTCCCTTGGAAATACACCATATAATTGATACTGGAATCCGCAAACGCCTGGAATCGTACAATCGGTTCATCATCTTCAACAGCACCATCGACATCTCTAACAACTCCCATCGCAACTTCTTTCGTCACTCGCTCAACATGATCCAAGTCACTATCGTAAGCAACCCCCACAGGGACGGTAACTCTGAACGATGATTCTCTCGTATCGTAATTGCGGATAATTGCCGTTGATAATCGGGAATTTGGAATAGAAACAATATTATTGGTTCGTTCAATTAGGGTAGTATTCCGCCAGGTGATGTTGGAAACATACCCCATTTCTCCGCTATCCAGCTGGATAAAATCTCCCGGTTTTACTTTTTGGCTAAGCAAAATGTGCAGACCGCTAAATAAATCAGCTAAGGTATCTTTTAATGCCAGAGATATCGCCAAACCTCCTACGCCTAAGGCAGTTAAGAAGGATGTCACAGAAACATCCATTGACTGCAATAATGTCAAAATACCAATGGTAATTACGGTAATCCGAATTAAATTGGTAAATATTTTTGTCGATGGGAAACTCCCTGACTGCCCGCCTGCCCACAGGTCCAACATCCCTGTCAGCAGTCGTGATGTCGCAAACGTGACGGATAAAACCAACGCCGAAAATGCCAGCTTCCCCAAATACTGCCCAAGGGGCTCACCAAACTGTATCTGATTACTGACCAAGTAGAAGGAGGTCAAAAAGAACCATAAAATAATGTGAGATTCTATCGCAGACAGAAGTATATCATCACCTTTCCATTTCGTTTTTTCGGCGAATTCAGTCAATCGCTTATGGATTATTCGTTTTACCAACCAACCAATAAATATTCCTAAAACTATCGTAAGAATCGGAGGTCCCCACATCCACATCATTGAAAATATTTTGTTATTCATCATGTCTCCAAGTTACACATTTTTTTCTAAAGAAAGGTAGCTATAGCTGCGTGGCTTGCTAATTTGATTCATCCAAAACCAAGATTTCTTTTCCATCTTTAAATATCCGATCCACAGAATGAATATCTCCCTGAGTATATTTTCGTTCAATGATTCGGTCACCGTCCTGATAAATGGACAAATATTTAATGTCGCGGTTTTCGAAATATTGGATATCAAATCCGTGGCGAATCCCATTTTTAAAGGTTGTCTTCCGTTTTGGATTCCCGGATAAATAATATTCATCTTTCATTGACAAAAACAGTGAACTCCCTTTTGGATACTTTACCGCTCCATATTTATCCCATTGGGATGACCATTTTGATTCACCATCCTGGAAATAGGTAAACTCTTTCAATTGGGAATCGTCGTAATATTCAAAGGAACAAATCGAATGGCCTTTTATATAAAATACTTCTTCTCTCTGAATTCCCGACGGATTGAATACCCGCATAATTCCATGCTGTACCCCATCTTGGAAGGTTGATTCTGAAGATTTTATTCCGGTGGAATACCATCGTTGAATTTTGCCATTATATTTTCCACCAATAAACCTTCCTCTTTCCATCATCGTCCCATCAGTATACCATAGTGAGTACTTGCCGTTTTTTATTCCTTCACTCCAATTATGCAAAGATTTTTGATTCCCGTTTGAATACCATTCTGTTTGTAATCCATTAAGCAATCCATATGAATAAACAGAGTGATTTTTCTTCATCCTATTTGGAAACCATTCTATTACCTTTCCATCTATAATATCATTTTTATAAAAGCTACGTTTAGACAGCCCTGTTTTCTCTTTGAAAATATCCATATCAAAATGAATAATGAAATAATTCCTAAGGTTGCTTAACATTGGAGCTGAGTCATATAGATAATTTTCCGCAACACCATCTAATAAACCGTCGTAAAATGTCCTCATGGAATCCAACTCTCCATTGTGATTCCACCATCGCCATATTCCATGTTTGCGATCTTTTAGAAATTCGCCTTTAATCTTTACTATTTTTCCCGATTCCCAAACAATGAATTTTCCGTCTTTAATTCCATCAGCAAATCCAACGGAGCGTGTTTTTTCTCCATCTTTCCACCATATCCATTGTCCGTTTGGCACAGAATTCCGATACTCTCCTTCAACTGATCTTTCTCCGGTTTCCTTATATTCACAATAATCACCATTTAGATTGTCCAGCGTGTATTCTGCTTTCTTTTTTAAGGATCCAGTCTGATAATAATCAATATAAATACCATTTAACTTGTCCGAATAAAATGTACGGATTGAATCCTTCATGCCATCAGATCCTATCCATGTCCATTTCCCTTGTTTTTTTCCATAAACGTAAACGCCTTTTACAATTTTCTTTCCGTCGTTATCGAATTGATAATACTTACCGTCTGTTTTTCCTTGAACAAATTGATGAACGGAATCTATTCGTCCGCGAGAATCAAAATACTGCCACTTTCCAGTTCGTAATCCATTTTTATACTTTCCGGTTAATTTTATATTTCCGTTGGAATGCCAAACGCTGTGTTTTCCGTGAGGTTTTCCTAAATTGTATTTCATTGAATACGCTAAAATGCCATTTGAATAATACTGTTGAACTTCCACTCGTGTTGTATCTGTGTGATCTCCGACAGATTTAATCTTGACAAGTTCTACTGTCTTTTTTTGGTTCCCGTCATATTCTTCTATAACTAAAGGTGTAATAGGCGTACACCCAAAAAACATGATTAATGGGGATAAATAGAGAACGGTAAATCTGTTTACCATTGAACAGATTGGTCACTTACCGATTTATTGTTATCGTTATTGAACCTGAAGACGATGCTCGTAGCCAATATGCTTTACCGGGCTCAAGTGTTTCAGCAGAATCATAACCGCCTTCATACCCAAAAATACCATTTGGTACAATTATTTCACCGGGATCATCGATATCATTAACGTTTATCACCGCTGAAATCCCTGTGATTAAATTCCAGCCTTCTGCTATATCAAGAGTTAATTCGGTAATGGATTCACCCTGAAAAATTAAAACCCCATCTGCAGTATTCCGAAGCCAATAGCCAACTCCCGGTTGTAGATGCTCCTGCTCAACGTATTCCCCATTTTCAAATTGGTAAAGCGTGCCTTCGATTGCATCAGGAAACAGCGTCAAGTAATTTGGATCGCTAACCGCAAGTGGCAAACCGACCAAATTCCATCCTGTGGAATATTCAAACGCTGTTACAGGAGTTAGATTTTCATTCTGCACATTTCGCAAAATCCAATGATCCGGGTCAAGACTGACTTGCGTCGGTGTGCCATCTACAATATAATCAAATGCCTGATCCTGTTCTGTAATATCTGCAACGAAGGTAAACGATCCTTCCGTCGTTTGGATTTCAATATCGATGGGCATTTGAAATAGCTCACTGGATTGGTACTGATGGATGGTTACTTGAACCAGACTTGTATTGTTCCCTAAGTCCGTCCAAATTGGGGTTGAGCGATATTTTGGATAATACTGACCGTAAATCCATCGCTGGAAAAACGCGTCTAACTCTATCCCGGATACCTCTTCCATCACATCCCGAAATTGTTCAGTTACCGTTGATTGGAAACGATACTGGTCTCCGTACGCTCGTAATCCTGCAAAGAATGCTTCATCTCCAACGATGTGCCGAAGCATGTGCAAAATCCACGATGCCTTATTATATGATAGATTTCCGTTAAAGATCGTACCGACATTTGTGGTATCTGTTACATAGATCGTCCCACCACCCCAATAGGATTTGCCGGCCATTTGGGAGTGTAGGTCTTCAATACTTCCTCCCGGGCGTAATTCCCACCACATAGCCTGACTGTATGTAGCGAATCCTTCGTTTAGCCATATATGATGAAAATTTGCACAAGTAACCATATCTCCCCACCATTGATGTGCCAACTCATGAGAAATTAAATACTGTGATGATCCACCCATACTTGTCATCGTTTGGTGTTCCATCCCGCCACCCCACACAAAATCTGCGTGACCGTATTTTTCATCAATGAAAGGATAAAGCCCAAACCGCTCTGAAAATTCAGTGATCATATCTTTGGTCAGTGTATAATTATACGGCAAATCATCATAAACATAATAATCCAGCCGCATCGAATCATTTTCCCCGTAAACAAACCAGTCGTAGTAAATCGTATAGGGATAAATCGCGACTGAAACAAGGTACGTCACAATCGGATATCGCTCCTCCCAGTGATAGGTAGTCCACTCAGATTGATTGACCTCGTCCACCAATAATCCGTTTGAGGCAACGATGAGATTTTCAGGAACACGAATGGAGATATCCACAGAGTCGGCTTTGTCGATGGGGGTGTCTTTACAGGGCCACCAGTTTCTGGCACCATACGGCTCGCTTAAGCTCCAAATCATATCATAGTAAACACCATTTTCCAAATGCATGTCAAATCCAAATGATCCAAAACCGGAGCTACCCGGACTTCCGGAATAATGAACGATGACTTCATATACTTCCCCCACATTTACTGCAACCGGAAGAAATACCGTCAATATATCATTTGATGTGTGCGAATAATCAAGGTTCACTCCGGAAATATCCGTTACTTCAGACACGGTTAATCCGTCGTATAAATCCAATTCAATTAACATCAGCCCGTTTGTTAACGGCTCAAACCTCACGCCGACTGTTCCGGAAACGGTTTCATCTTCAGGATCAATCACTAAATCAAGATCGTAGTATTTTACATCATAATCCAATTGATTTCGCGTGACGGTTCTTGGCGATTCAATCATTGAACGCATGGTTTTCAATTTTGAACAAGTTGGCTCATCTGCACTTGGTATTTGAACGAAAATTACTGATATCATTAATAATATTGATAGTATTTGTCTCATTATTTTTCTCCTAAAATGGGCGTTTAGTAAATCACCATAATTTTAATCTCCTCTAATTCAAACCAGTCCCAAAAGTTTGTCCGATCCAGCCTGAGCACTTCATCTCTGAAGCTGAATCTAACACGTTTTCTGTATAAAGACTCTGTAAACCATTCAGAATTTTCCCGTTTATAATATATAGCCACATACGGCGGATTATCCTCTTTCAAGTCCGGAATGGGCAATGTGCAAATTGCTTCGTTAAATTCACCCTCTTCGGTAATAAACTCTACCTTTGTAAAATGATACACCCGCTTTTTGAAATCCGTATGTTCTGTAAAATGAGTATGAACTTGCGGATACGCAACTCCCGATATTGCAAAACACAATAAAAAACGGAAAACAATCCGTTCTTTCCTCAGTTTTTGTTTCACGATTTTTTACGACCAAACATCCCTTTCTTTTTCTTCCCTGTCTTTTTTGATTTTTCAGGAGAACTATTTTTCTTGGATTTTTCACGTTCTTCCAATTTTTTCTCCCAATCACTCAATTCAGTTTGAGATTCCGATGTTGTCCCTGCATCAATAGACTTTATTTCCGCTTGAAACAGATTTTTCAATTTATCTTCACGCAATTTAGACTGCTCTTTTAATGTTGTGATTAAGTCCGTCACTTCAACATGAAAGTTTTTTACAGTCTTTTCCAGTCGCCGGATAAGTTCATCCTGCAGGGGTTTTCCGTATCCGTCACCGACCATGTCAATCAGTTCATCAAATTTTTCTTTAAGATACTCTTTATGCGGATCTAATTCTATGTTTTCGTTCTTCTCAGGCATAATTCCTCCCTGTTTCTTTCTCTTAATATTATTCGAAATCCGTCAATGTGAATGTCGTTTTCGGACTGGTTGTCACATTAACAACTTTGTACAAACTTGGGGCAATGAATGATCCGGCGACGGCACCGGCAATTCGATTAAACCATCTCATCTCTGCTCTGGGTATTTGTTGGCGATTCCACACTTCTGCAATCGAAAATCCTGCAACGGTAGTGAACCCAAATACCGTCGGCATCCATGACGGACGCTCTATGACTGTTTCACGATAGGAAATTTCTTCTAATTTCGTTATTGGAATTTTTATTAACCGCCACATCGTCTGTATGTCCACTGTGTCCTCTTCATAGGATATCAGTTTCCCCGAAATCCTTTTTCCGCTTCGTTGACGTAGGCTAAGTTTTGTACCGACAGGAATTTCTCTTAGTATTTTGGCCGTGTGCAAGCACACTAAGTTCACCCCAATATTTTTTCGTTTTTCGTCACTCAAAACCGGCTGGCTGTCTACCTTATTTTGCATCTCAAAATACTCACGGAAATTATATTTATTTCGAATCAATTTTCGGCGAGAATACTCCACTACAACAATTCTGGCGACGTAATGCTTCGAATCAACCTCATAAAACTGTGCACTTTCGAATCCGGTAATTTCCGGAAATATTCCATAATACTGATTTTCTTCTGCATCAATCAATGTACCGACTCTATCACTAAGAGGAACAATCTCCCCATTCTGCGAAATTCCTGCTGACACGCACAGAATCAGTATGCAAAAAATGTTAGTCTTTTTCAATAAGGTCAACAATTTCCGGCAACTCAGGGAATCTACCCCGTGATTTTTTTGAGAATATCAGATTTTCATTAAAGACAACCTCATAAACACCCCCCTGTGATGGAATAAGTGTCATTTCTCTGATTCTCATTCCGTATTTTTCCAACAGTTCAGCCGCCATCCTGGCAGCTCTTGGCAAATAATTTCACATATTGCAATATTCAATTGAAATTCGCATTTGTTTCCTTTTGTGTTATATTACCTTTTAAAACGTGAATGCCGTTTCGATTGATGTTTGTTTCACAGGTTTTAATCCGTTTCCAACGTCCCTGTAATATTGGCGATAATCCCAAATCAAACTGACACCGTCTCCAATTTCGTACCCAACACGATATCCTAAAACGGTGTTTTCGGACGGGTTCTCAAAATCAAATGGATTTTCATCATTATTCCGCTGATAATACGCCGAAGCAACACTGAGTTTAGGAATATTTTCAGTATTAAGATTTATCTGAGCAAAGAAGCTCCGATAGGTAACATCCTCCGCAACCATATTCGCATACGATGCGGCAAAATTTACCAGATTCATCACGTTCATAGATGCAGACCCAAACCATCCACTGGTATTCACAGCTGCGGACGGTTCTTCGAACAGAAGCATATCCTTAGTAAATATCTGTGCATCTCCGTCTTCATAGACAGCCACCACACGATTCAAGTCATATCCCTGATCAAAGAATTGCGGAATATAGTACTCCTGTTTTAATCGATATTCCAAACTGATTTGGAACAATTTTAAGATGGTTGCCCGAATTCCTGGTGCTGTAATTCCTGTACCTTTGCGTTCTGGACGACCAATGGATGGAACCGCAGGAAATGACAACATATTCATTTCGGAAAATACCGATAAGCTCACCATTTTATTCGAAAAAACCGGATAACCGACATCAATAGCCAATCCTGTTGCAACTCCCTTGTTATCTTCAATGCTGAACGGCGTACCTTTCAAATTTTCAAGATCAGGACCATCTGCCCAATCTGCAATGTTATTATCATTATCTCCATCTTTATCCCAACCATTTTCTGGTTCAACTGAACCTCCATCCTTATCAGCTAGTCCATCCCCATCCGTATCATTCCATAATGTTTTGTCATCAGGAAAATCGTCAAAGATATCCGGGTAGCTGTCCCCATCTTTGTCCTTCATGCCGGAAAATTGATTCATATCTGCAACCAAGTTCACTCCAACCGTTAGCGGAAATGCCTTCGAAACTTTGTATGTACTTCTAAATCCAAGCAATGTACCGCCGCGTACGAAATCCTTGATATTCGCCATGAATACTTCCCCACCGATTGGACCAAATGAAAAACCTGTATTGATTCCTACACGTCTGATCGATGGAAATTCCATCATGTTAGAATAGCCACTTACTAATCCACCGTACCCAAGAGTTACATTCTCCAGTGAACCCCATTTGAACCAAAACGGGTCTGTTTTTTCTCCCCATCGAATGAACAGGATTTTATCTAAGACCAATCCCGGTTCTTCTTTGAAATTCCAAGGATCGTTCCAAAAACTACCTTCATTATCAATGTAAAATACCAAATCCAGTCCCAATCCAAGTTTACCGAAACTTAACTCCGGGCGAAAAGCCAATTGATTATAGAGAGCTCCATCAATCGTTACAGATCCAATTCCCAATCCCATTCCAAATGGTTTTGGTGCCTGCGACTGGGGTTCTTCAACCTCTTCAACCGGCGGTAATTCATTTTCCTGAGGAGGTCCGGGCTCTTCGGTGGGCGTTTCTTCCGCTTGATCTTCACCTTCTCCGGTCGTCTCCTTTATAACTTCATCTGCGGACTCTGTTTCCTCTTCAGTTTCCTCTTC
>CAYLYH010000019.1:39453-47594 GCA_964388155.1 uncultured bacterium
GTTTCCTCTTCAGTTTCCTCTTCTTGTGTTGCTTCTTCAGACTCTGTTTCTTCCGTCTCTTCAGGGTCAGGGTCTTCCGGATATTCATTAAAATTTGCCGGCGCCATCATCAAATTCCCCATTGCATTGGAAATCACTTTTTGTCCGGCAGACAGCATAGCCGTTTGCCCGCTGATAAGGTTAAATACTTCCACCAATCCTTCGGTTCCATAAAACTGATCAATCCCTGACGGATCAACCACCGCCGTAAATTGTGTGCCTTTCACAGATGCCACCGACACCGGTGTCTCTACGCGAAACGTTCTTTTCTGTTGGCTTTTCTTTACATCGTTGAGGATGGTCCCCACTTCTATATTCAGATTGCGCGTATTTTGCGTATCCATAAATTGGAATTGTGTTTTCTCTTTCACTTTCACAACAGACCGATCATCCAGAAAAATAACGACGGCGAAACTTTCAGAACCTACTTTAATTCCGTCACCATTGTTAATTCCCGTTCCGGATGACGCCGCTTCACTGTAGGTTTGTCCTCCCAGTCGTTTGAGAAATACATCTCCGTTTGCTTTGATGATTCGTGCAATTGGACTTCCGATTACAATCTGAGAAGACACAATTAACCATGTGATTGCTATTAAGATTATTTGTTTTTTGTTCATGACTAGGCTCCTTTCAATATATTTTGTCCGATTCCTTCTTACTAATTTAATGATATTTCTGGTTGATTGCAGGATTATTTCTGCCGAAGATAATCCCTGACTAAAATTGCGATAGATTCGTAAGCAAGTCCTGTTGCACTCATCATTCCGATTTCGCAGGTTCGGCTTGTGGAACATCCAGTGGCACCGGATGTTACTTTTTTTACAGCATTGGCTTCATGCTGTGTTGCAGTTTCAGTAAGTTCCGGAAAGAGCAATCCGCGATCGCCGGCGAATCCGCAACATCCATATTCTTCCGGCACTATCACCTCCGATGCACAAATTTCTGCCAAGGATTTAAAATCGTCCACCAAACCCATTTTGGTATTTGAACACGTAGGATGGAGAACAATTTTTCTGTCAAGCGCAGGGTGAGATGAAGATTGGACACATCGATGTAAAAAAGGAATTAAATCAACAAAGGTAAGCATTTCCCACCGTTTTCTTGATTCTCCATCTAAATATTTTTCGTTGGTCAGAAACTGATACGCGCATGCGGATGTATCCACCAATACCGGGAGTTTCCCCTGTTCAGTCTCAGTGTACAACTGGTTGATGGTTTTTTCTATCATTTCTTTCCCTGCATACGCATATCCTTTTGATGTGTAGGGCATTCCACAGCAGTAATCAGAAATATTATCAGGAATTTTCAACGATAAACCGGCTTTCCCGGAAATTTCAACAAGTACATCTGCCAAATTTAATTTCTCATCATCGGTATTAAACACACGGTTAATGCATGTAGTAAAATAAATATAATCCGGAACCGTTTCCAGAATACTCATTTTCATTTTCGGAGCTGCATTCGGGATATGGCGATTCCAAATCGGTGTAGAATGATTGGTCACAGAATTAAGAATCTTGCTCATCGTAACAAAAATACCGTGTCCAACTAATGTCGTTTTTATCCTCATAATTCTGAGGAATAGCCGCAAAACAGACTGGACAGTACTAAAATGTTTTATTGTCCATTTTGATAATGATATATTTGATGAAGAATGGCGCATTTCACGGAGTTCTTTGACAAAAGTACCCGTATCAATATTCACCGGGCAGGCCGTTTCACAGAGGCTATCCACCGCACAGGTCTCTTCCGTTGAATAGATCAACGATTTTTCAGTTTCACCATTCAATGTTCCTACAGATTTTTCTCTTGCTAAAATGATTCGCTGACGCGGCGTCATTGTTAATTCCCGTGATGGACATACATGTTCACAAAATCCGCATTCTACACAGAGATCAATTTTATCGCTGACTTTTGGCATCGATTTCAGGTTTTTCGCATGTATTTCCTTGTCACGTGATAAAAGCACTCCCGGGTTCAAAATATTTTCCGGATCAGCCAAGCGCTTTATCGACCACATAACCTCCGTTAATTCCACTCCCCATTCTTTTTCAACGAACGGAGCCATATTCCGTCCTGTACCATGTTCCGCTTTCAGAGATCCGTCGTACTTTCCGACAGTCATTTCCACAATATCCTGAATAAGTCCGTCGTAATTCTTCACACCGGTGTTCGTCTCTAAATCAATCGAAGTTACAAAATGCAAATTTCCGTCTTTTGCATGTCCAAAGATGACACTGTCATCGTAGCTCCATTTCTGAAAGAACCCCTGTAAATCTTTAATGGCTTTCGGGAGATTTTCGATATCGAAACAAATGTCCTCTGTAATAACACTGGTTCCAGCTTTTCGCAGTGAACCAACAGCAGGATATAACCCCTTTCGTATTTGCCACAGTTTTTGTTGCATTTCCCGATATGTTTGGAATCCGTCGACGATACAAACACCCTTATGATCAAAGTGGTTTGTTGCATTTTCAACAATTTCCATCAATTGTTCTGCGTCACTTCGTTGAAATTCACAAAGCAATGCCGCTGAACCACTTTTTAATGAAGAAACAGTGTATGGTGGATTCTTTAAATATTTCACCGTTGTCAACGATGCATAATCCATCAACTCAACTGCATCTGCTTTTTGGTTTTTTAAAAACCTAATAGATTCACACGCTTGGTCGATAGAATTAAAGATGATTAATCCGGTTGCCTTATGGGGAGAATCCGGGACCGTCTCCAATGTTACATTCGATACAAACGACAAGGTTCCTTCAGACCCAACCAGAAGATGAGAAAAAATATCCAGCGGATGTTTCCAATCAAGTATAGCATTAAGTGAGTATCCTAATGTATTCTTTATACGGTATTTATGCCGTATTTTATCTACCAGTATTTTGTTGGTTTCTATTTCCGACTTCAGTCGTGTTAGCCCATCTGCCAATACCGATTCTTTATGAATAAAACGATCGTAGTCATCAGGAATTGACGTGTCATAGGTGTGTCCGTTAGCCAAAATAAAACGAATATATTTAAGGGTTTGATACGAATTTTGTTCCGTTCCACAGCACATTCCTGATGCATTATTTGAGATAATACCTCCTACCATCGCTGCTTTAATTGATGCCGGATCGGGTCCTATTTTTACATTATACGGACTCAGAACTCGATTGGCAACTTCGCCAATCACTCCCGGATCCAACCGTATTTCACATCCGTTATTTAGTACCTCAATACTTTTCCAGTCACGAACGGTCTCAGCGATAATCCCATTGGTGACTGACTGCCCGGACAACGACGTCCCTGCCGCTCGAAAGGTGACAGAAGTTTTTTCCTTTTGCGCATATCCAAGCAGCGATATTACTTCCTTTTCGTTCTTTGGACGTGCAACACTTTCAGGGACTATCCTATAAATGGATGCATCTCTTGAATAGGTTAACCGATCAATGAGTTTTCTCGAAATATGGTATGATGCTTTATATGCTGACATTATTATAATGGGCGATAATACTTTTTAATCACTTCAAGTACGGGGACGGTTTCTTCATTTTTATAATTGTAAGTTACGATGGTAAACGTCGCAGACACAATTGGGGAGTCTCCATCCCTGGGGAAAATAACGGTCAAGATATCAAAACTTTTATTGCCAATTCTGGTGATACGCTGCCCGATATCCAGCACGGTGGGGTGTGTTGCCTGCGAAAAATAATCAATTGTGATGGAGGCAAGGATCGTGCTTATTTCCAAATCCCAACGGGTCATATCATATCCCATGGATTGATAAAAATCCAGGCGGGCGGTTTCCATATATGACAAATACGCCGCATGGTTTATGTGCCGCAAACCGTCCATATCACCCCAGCAGGTTCGCAACGAAACCCAAAAATCAAATTGATTTCGAAAATATTGTTCTTTTTGCATGCTGAAATTTACTGATTTTATTCGACGCCCTGCACACATAAACCTATGGAACCCATTGATATTTCCCAGCAAAAACTCTTCCTAATTATTTCACATTATCATTAGTAAATTTTCTATTCTAATTGTAACTTTTTCACAGTAGAAATGAGGAACATACTATAAATATGACGATACAATTTTCACCCATCGGAATCATACACTCCCCCTTCAGAAAGCCTGAAGGTATGCCCATTCAGCCGGAGGGTGCAAAAGGCACTCGCGGACACGTAGAGATATTTTCAGAATTTGTCGACGGATTGATAGACCTTGAGGGATTTTCACACATCACTTTATTATATCACTTTCATTTATCAGATGGGTACAATTTGACTCCGATACCATTTTTGGATAATGTACCGCACGGCGTGTTCTCTACTCGGGCACCACGCCGACCGAATGCCATCGGTATGTCCACAGTAATACTAATGTCAATTCAAGAGAATATTTTACATATCGAAAATATCGATATTGTTGACGGTACACCTTTATTGGATATAAAACCATTTTTCCCCGAAATAGACTCTCCGGAATCAGTCCGTACCGGCTGGGTTGAAGACGTGTTGAAAAAAATGAAATATCATAAATCCGATGATCGGTTTAGTGGGTGACTAAAGAAAACGAACCACCCGCCTGCCAAAAGCAAAGCGGCGGGCAGGCACATTACACGGATTACACAGATTAGACTATTAAAAAAACAGGCAAGACTAACTACATTGATGAGACTAATCGTGAGTGGTTGACAGGAAATTGAAACGCTAAACACCTATAGTCAAGAATCTACTCATCTACGCGTTTACGCTTAAACTCGTCTACTTTTTCCCAAAATCTAGTGTTCTTTAATTAGATCACGGGTCATGAGTTCTGTAACAGCTTGCTTCGAATCTTTTCCGTCAAATAAAACATCGTAAACTGCAGAAGATATCGGCATGGATACATCATATTTCTGTCTCAGTTGACAAACAGACTTCGCTGATTTCACTCCTTCTGCAACCATTTTCATATCAACAAGAATGTCATCCAATTTTCGTCCTTTGCCAATTTCCTCGCCCACGTAACGATTACGGCTGTGCTGACTAAGACAGGTAACGATTAAATCACCAATTCCGCTCAATCCGGAAAACGTTTTTTCTTCGGCACCCATTTTCACCCCAAGCCGTGTCATTTCGGTCATGGCACGAGTCAGAAGTGCCGCTTTTGTATTATCCCCAAAACCAATACCATCGATGATTCCGGCGGCAATGGCAATCACATTTTTTAACGATCCGCCAAGTTCAACTCCAAGGATATCCGTATTCGTATACACCCTCAGAACATCCGAAGAAAATATGTTTTGTACCGACACAGCTGTATCCAATGATGAACACGCTGAAACGACAGTCGTCGGCATTCGCTTTGCTACTTCCTCCGCATGACTGGGACCATAAAGCGTTACTATACGCTCAGTGGAAACGTTTCCGGCTTCCTGAATGACTTGGCTCATCGTCATCAACGTATCATTCTCTATCCCTTTTGCCAGATTGACGTAAAGGATATTCTCTTTATCTACATTAGACAACGATTCCATCAGAGGGCGAACAATATGCGATGGTACAGCAATGACGATAACTTCTGCATTTCGCGTTGCCTTCACGAGGTCTGTCGTAAATTGAATTGAGTCAGAAAATAGTAACCCGGGGACAAGCGGATGAGATCGAGTGGTTTCTAGCTCATGAATTTCGTCCGGAAACTTACTCCATGCCGTAAGTGAATGACCCAATCCGGTCAAGTGTTGTGCAATGGTTCCGCCCCAGGAACCGGTTCCCAGCACCGTAATACGCATAATATTCTAGCCTGAAATATTCACAACGAATAATACGAATTGAACGAACGGAATAAGAACAAAAGAAGATAACGAAATTATTCTTCTATATTTTTTTAAAAAATATTTGTGTTTATTCTTATCCATTCGTTACTGCTGAATTACAATGACTAGAATTTTTAATATTATCCGGCGTACATCTCGTCAATAACGTCAGCGTAATTCTGAAGAACATTCTTCCGTTTTACAGAAAGTTTCGGTGTTGCTTCTCCGCTTTCAATCGTCCATTCTTTGGAAAGAAGCGTGATTTTTTTCACTTGTTCATATCGCGAAAACGCATTCATTGCAAGTGTAACTTCAGCATCGAAGAGCTCTATTACAGCAGGATTTTTTATCAGAGACGTTCTATCTTCTGTACCTATCCCCTGTTCTGTAGCCCATTCATTCAGCCATTCAAACGACGGCACAATTAATGCAGAGATAAAATTCCGCTTATCACCAATCACTAAACACTGTTCAATATATTTTGATGACGTGAGTGCAATTTCCATCGGGGCAGGTGCCACATTTTTTCCACCTGAGGTTACCAAAATACTTTTCTTGCGGTCGGTGATCTTGAGATACCCATCTTCTTCTTCAAACATTCCGATATCACCAGTATGAAACCATCCGTCTTCGTCAATTGCTTCTTTTGTTGCTTCTTCATTTTTGTAATAGCCAATCATGACATTATCGCCTTTACAAAGGATTTCACCATCCTCAGCAATTTTCACCTCAACGCCATCTATTGGACATCCAACAGTTCCGAATTTATAAAGATCTTCACGATTGCATGTGATAACCGGACTGGTTTCGGTCAATCCATATCCTTCTAAAATTGGGATGTTTGCAGAAGCAAAGAATTTACCGACAGATGCTGAAAGAGGAGCTCCACCGGAGACAAAGAATCGTAATTTTCCACCAACTTTTTCTTTTAATTTTGAAAAGACAAGTTTGTCTGCAAGTCCAAATTTAAACGCCAAAAAACCGGATGGCTTTTCCCCGCGGGTAAGATATTCTGCAGCCTTTTCACCATTTTTTATCGCCCACCAGAATATTTTCTGCCGAAGTGCCGGGTCTTTGCTGACTTTATCTACTACTTTCGCATTAATCTTTTCATAAAGTCGTGGAACTGCTACCATGATTGTAGGGTGAACTTCGCCCATATTATCTGCAACGGTATCCACGCTTTCAGCATAATAGGTTGTTGCACCGGAAGTGAATCCCGTGTAGTGTCCCGTCATGCGTTCAAAAACATGACTGAGAGGAAGGAAGGATAAAAAGACATCCTCCGTGCCAACATCAATCGCTTTTTTTCCGGATTGAATATTAGAAATAAGGTTTTTATGCGTCAGCATAACTCCCTTAGGATTTCCGGTTGTCCCACTTGTGTAGATCAACGTTAACAGGTCGTCGGGTTTTGCCGTCTTGGCAGAATCATGAATTGAAAATCCATGCTCCTTAATATATTGATCGCCTTGTTCCATGATATAGTCGAAGCCAAAGATATTATTATCAGGAGTATGTTCATTATCCATGGTAATAATACCCTTCAGTTTCGGAGAATCCTGTATGAAAGATAATACTTTCCCGGTTTGATCTCGATTTTCAGTTATCACATACGTCGTGTCTGAATTATCAATAATATACTTAATCTGCATCGGTATTAGCGTCGGGTATACCGTAACTGAGACAGCCCCTAACCCGGCTATCGCATAATCGCTAATCGCCCATCGAACGCAATTGGCAGATTGAATGGCAACTTTATCATCTTTGCCAATGCCAAGACTTGCCAACCCTGCGGCAAATCTTTCGACAAGTGTTTCGACATCACCATAGGTAAGCGGTTTCCATTTGTCGTCTATTTTTTCAAAATATGCCGGTTTATCTTTGTATGCCGTTACCGACTGTGAAAACATCTCTGAAATTGTTTGATAGGTCATGATAGGATTCCTCTCTTGTTTTGATACATGGAATCTATCCATGATTTACTGAAAAATACAATGTGAATTCTGAAATAGAAAATAGTGAGAAGTAGGAGTTTTGGAGTGAATTAACTGAATCAATTCTACGCTGAAGAAGAAAGCAAACCGAAGACCGGAGAAAAGGAGGAAGGGAGAACATAGTGCTAACTTGTAACGGATTACTGAAAAATGCCCGATGCGGAAGGGACATGGTATCCACCTCATAGAGTTAAAGAAGCCCTATGGTTTAGGGATGGAGAAGTGGCGAAGGATTAAAAGGTTTAGATGATAGAAGTCACCGTCCCCACGTTAGTCCAAACAAAACATCTCAATTGGTAGCTTTGGGCATTCCG
>CAYLYH010000020.1:0-46433 GCA_964388155.1 uncultured bacterium
TATGGGAACGCTTAACATATTTGTTTCTCATTGTCATACAAGAACTTACAGCCTTAACCTAATAAAGGAGCATAAAATGAGAGTATTTGTAATAACCTTGGCCATTTTGTTGTTTGCAAATATTGGAACGTCAAATGGTTTTACTGTTGAAAGATCCGTACATCCATTGGAATCCAGTCAAGCAGTGAAAGAAATGGAACCACCAAAAGGAAAAGCTGTGATTTACATTGGACAATACTACGACCACTATGTTCATGAACAAACGGCATCTAAAATATTCGTAGATGGTACATTTGTGGGAAACGTTGGTAACAAATCATTTGTATATGTAGTCGTAGAACCAGGCAAGCATAAAATTAAAGTAGATGGCTTAATAAAAGGTCGTGAAACTATTAAAGTGAAAGCTGGAGAAAAATATTATGTAGGTCAAAATAGACTTATTGGAACTTCTCCCTGGTTTGGATATGGTTTGTTTCAAATTAAAGAATTAGCGGAATTGCATTATTTTAATGAATGCCAGTTGAGTACCGATTGCAAAACCGTTTTCTAACTTATCTTTGCGGAAGTTTTTTAACTTCCGCAAAGTTCAAATCACTATGAAAAATATATTCATTCTCCCAATTTTACTACACAGCCTGCATTTTTCCCAAACCATCATTGGTTCATATAAATCTGCGGTCACCCGTTTCGTCCGCAAAGATAATAATCCAAAATTCGCATGGCAGTCGCTATATTATGATCATGTAATTCGTAATGAATTCGCCTTGGAAAAAATACAATACTACATTCGATTGAACCCTGAAAATAGGAAACATAACCAAAATGTGTTTGACGAAGACAAACGGTTTATGCGTAAATTGAACAAATTAAAACACACGAAATAGGTTAAAAATGATTAAAACATTCACCACAATTAGTTTATTGTTCGCCTTATTACTGACTGGGTGTTCTCAGCTCTCCATGATGAAAAGCTATATGCGCGGAGAGATGCACATCCCTGATAAAGCAACTTCTTATCCGAAACTCACCGAACGCAACCGGCTTATCGGCGAATTGACTCCGCTCAGAACCTGCTATGATGTCCATTTTTATGACATGAATATCACGATCGAACAAGAAGCTGATGCTTTGCACATAAACGGATATGTTGACATCCATGCCGAAGCAGCGATTGAATTTGAGACTCTGCAAATTGATTTAGCTGAAAAAATGACGGTTGATAATATAATTTTCGATAGTACTACAATGAAATGGACGCGAAAAGAGGATGCTGTCTTTATTGAATTTCCGTCTATCACCAAGGGTCAACAGTTCAGCTTTCGAGTGAAATATAACGGAAAACCACAGATTGCAAAACGCCCGCCCTGGGACGGTGGTGTTGTAATCGACACTGATAAAGTCGGCCGACCGTTCTTAGGTGTTGCCTGCGAAGGAGATGGTGCCAGTCTCTGGTGGCCCAATAAAGATCATCCCACCGAAGAACCCGACAGCATGGCAATGAACGTTACCGTGGATTCATCCTTGGTCTGCGTAATGAACGGAAAACTCCGCAGCGTACATACGAACGGCGATGCTAAAACGTGGCAGTGGTTCGTTTCCAATCCAATCAATAATTACAATGTTTCGTTCAATATCGGGAATTATGTAGAAATCCGGGACACGGTTCATTCATTGGGAGTCGTGCATCCGCTAATCTATTGGGTGCTGGATTACAACGAAACCGCTGCTACCGAACATTTGAAGGAAGCACGGGATGTTATCCGATTTATGGAAAAACGTTTTGGGGAATATCCTTTCTGGGATGACGGCTACAAACTGATTGAAACTCCGTATCTTGGTATGGAACATCAATCTGCAATCGCTTACGGTAATACGTTTAAGATATTTGACAGATCCAACCGGAGTATGTATGGCAGTTTGGATTATATCACACTGCATGAATCATTCCACGAATGGTGGGGGAACAGCATTACTGCTTGTGACGGAGCAGATGTTTGGATTCAGGAAGGATTTACGACCTACTGTGAAGCATTGTATGTCGAAGACCGCTGGGATTACGATCTCAGCATCGATTATTTGTTGAAACAACGGAAAAATATACGAAACCGAAAAGCGATGGTCGGGCCACGGGGGCAGTATTACTGGGGATTTGAAGATGCGTATTACAAAGGCTCCTGGATTCTCCACACACTTCGGAACGTTATAGACAACGATGTACTTTTTTTTGACATCCTAAAGTCATTTGCAGTTGAAAATGCCAAATCCGTAGTATGCACCGAAGATATCATTGCTTTTGTCAACGCAAAAACTGGGCAGGATTTTAATCCGTTTTTCCGTCAGTATTTGTTTGACCGTCGACCGCCGACATTGGAATATAAACAATCCGGAACAGTGTTTACCTATCGCTGGAAAAATGTTCGATCAGATTTTGATATGCCGGTGGATATTTTAGTGAATAGAGAAGAAATCCGACTTTTCCCGACGTTAGAAGCTCAGACAATTGACATCCCTGAACACGCCACGATTCAAATCAAGGATTGGGAGTTTTTATTGGTGAAGGAGAGTCTTTAGCACCATAACACGTTAATACGCTAACACTTTAACACGACTTCACTCGTATCTCAAGGATTCTATCGGGTCCATCTTTGCGGCTCTCCAAGCAGGATAAATTCCAAATCCGATCCCGATCACAGAACACACGACTAACCCTATAACCGCCCAATCCAGCGGAATAACGGCAGGAATATGAAAAATCATCGCAACGGCATTTCCGCCGGCAACACCCAAGATCACGCCGACAATTCCGCCAAACTCACTTAAAAAGACAGCTTCAGATAAGAATTGGATTAAAATGTCCCGACGTGTTGCCCCGATTGCTTTCCGAATACCGATCTCTTTTATGCGCTCAGTTACTGATACAAGCATGATATTCATAATTCCGATTCCAGCCACTAATAAGGCAATCACACTTACGGCAAAGGCGAATAATTTTATTCCGCCGGTAAATTGTGCAAATGTGTCCAGCAGTTCTGCATTTGACACAATCTCAAAATCGTTATCTTCCCCGGGAGGTACTTTTCGGATGGCTCGCATTAATCCAATGGTTTCATCCATCGTTTTATCATACATTTCTTCCGACTTGGATTCTACGGTAATCCCCAGGGATGTCCATCGGTTGGCATGTCGCTGTAAAAATGTAGTAAGAGGAATCATCACGTAATTGTCCTGACTTTGCCCGAACATTTCACCTTTTTTATCTGCGATACCAATGACGGTAAATTCCACCCCTTTAATGGATATGTTTTTCTCAAGCGGATCTTCAAACGGGAAGAGTTGATCCATGGCATCCGCGCCCAATACTACAACTCTTCGTGAAAACTTCACATCGTGAGAGGTAATATTTCGTCCGTCTGCAATCGTTGTGTTGAACGTCCTCAGCGTGCCTTCATCTCCCCCCATAATAAACACATTCTTTTTCGCCTGATGTTCGCGATACGTCACTTTTATTCCGCCTTTTGTCGCAAGAGAGCTGACACTTAACGGTAATTTCGAACGGCGTTTTAATTCTTCGTATTGGTAATAATCCAAATTGTCTCTGTTGCGGTATTTCCGCCGATGATGGCCTCCCATCTGTATGGCAGGATATTTCTGAATTGTGAATGTGTTTGTCCCAAATACATTCAAGCCTGACTCCACGGATGATTCCAATGTGCGGATAGCCGTCATCACCCCAATGACGGAAAAAACACCGATAGAAATTCCAAGTAGCGTTAAAGAGGAGCGTAGTTTATTTGCTCTGATTGCTTCCAGCGCCATGCGGAAACTTTCCTTAATCGTGTTCTTTAAATGTCCTCTTTTATGTTTCATCATTAAGTTCAAGACGTAATAGTATTATTATTCATCAGCCACAGATTAACACAGATAACCGCGCCCGCCTGCCACCTTTTGAATATTATTATGTAGCGGGCAGGGATATTATTAAAGTTAGAGAATATGGGGCAAATAACAATACTTTGTAATTTTATCATCATTCTCTGTCATTCCTTTTATATCAAAATCTCTGTTTTCTCTGTGACTCTGTGGCCTATCCGGCATGCGCTTCGTTCAACCTCAATTATACCATACCCCGTAACCAATGTTTTTCAAATCTTTACTTAGCATTGCTTCGATTGCTTCGGCATCCTTTCTTGTTGGGATGGGATTGTATTTTTCATAAAGGTCATGTCTTAGTTTTAATCCGTATTGTTTTGCATATTTATTGGATTTATACCCCTCTTTATGCTGTTCAAATCTAAGCGTGGGTTTTCGAGAGGATTGCCCAACATACACGCAGTCATTCCCTTTTAAGAAACGAGGATTCCGATCCCTGAATTTTCTCACATCCGCAACTGCCGGATCTAATTCTATGACATACACGTAATATTTTTTCATTCAATTCACAATCCTAATCCATCTCACTCATATCGTAGTGCTTCAATTGGACTCATATTCGCTGCTTTGTACGATGGAATTAGTCCGGCAATTACGCCAACGACTATGCTTAGTCCAACAGAGATTATTGCTAACCAAATCGGCATGGTTGACGGAATAAATTTATCGATAAAAAAACTTGCTCCCCACGCAAGTCCAAGTCCCGTGGCACCTCCTAAAACACAAATCAAGACAGCTTCCAATAAAAATTGTCCCAGAATCATATTACGCGTAGCGCCGATCGCTTTCCGTACACCGATCTCACGGGTTCGTTCTTTCACGGATACGAACATGATATTCATGATCCCGATACCGCCCACCAACAAGGATAAAACGGTAATAAACACTCCGGTTCCACCTATAGCTAATTTTATCATATTGTACTGTTTGCGAAATGCTTCCTGACGATTAATGGCAAAATCATCTTTTTCCTGAGGATGAAGTCCTCGTAGCCGGCGCATAATTCCACGAACTTCGTCTTCTGCCGCATCCACGTGATCCGCATCAACTTTTACATTCATCTGCATCCATCCGCGTCTGGCGAATAACCGCTGGTAGGTTCCAATCGGAATTACTACCTGATTATCCAAGCTGAATAGCCCCAAAAACTTCCCTTGTTTTTCGACAACTCCAATCACCGTAAACCGATGATTCCCCAATTTGATATCTTTTCCAATAGGATTTTCATTTCCGAAAAGACCGTCAGCAATATCCCAGCCGATTACAGCATGTCGCGATCCCGACCTGACTTCACCTTCCGTAATAAATCTACCACGTTCAATATTGACAACGGTTGTTCGCTGATATTCCGGTGTCGTTCCGAATATCCGAACGCCTACAACGCTTTCTTCACCACGGCTGACATCTAAACCACGTTCCATCACCGGGGCAACTGCCTTAATTCTTTTACCTTGCGCTTTTAGTTTGTCTACATATTCCAGCTTAAACTTTGGACGGTTACGGACTTCCCACCATTCCTGACCGCCGAACCACTCAAATCGAGAGAGGAAAAAAACATCTCTGCCTAGAAACGACATGCTTTTTTCAAAAGATTGGTCCAGCCCGGAGATAAGGGTCCCCATTAATGTGACTGATAAAATTCCAATGACAATCCCAAGTGCTGTTAGAAGTGCCCGCAGTTTACCACCCATAATTGCCGTGACGGCAATCCGGAGGTTTTCAAGCATAAGGTGAATCATTTAGTGCGTGTGTCTTTACTTATTTTACCGTCAAAAAGATTAATCGTGCGGTGAGCATGCTTGGCAATATATTCTTCGTGAGTCACTAAAATAATTGTATTCCCCCCATCATATAATAAATCTAACACCTGCATAATTTCATCTCCGCTTTTTGAGTCCAGATTCCCCGTGGGCTCATCCGCAAGAATAATTGCGGGATCAGTTACTAATGCTCGGGCAATCGCCACCCGTTGACGCTGGCCTCCGGACATTTCATTCGGGCGGTGATGCATCCGATCTTTTAATCCGACTTTCTCCAGTGATTCTTCTGCTTTCTTTAGCCGTTCTTTCCGTATAACATTTGCATAAATCAGCGGGAGTTCCACATTGTGAAGTGCCGTGAGTTTCGGTAGCAAATTGAATGTCTGGAAAACAAAACCTATTTTTCGATTTCGTATAGACGCCAATTGATTGTCATCCATCTCATGGACAAGTTCTCCCTCAAACTCATACTGCCCGGACGTAGGCGTATCTAAACATCCGATCATATTCATCAGCGTGGATTTCCCGGATCCTGATGGTCCCATGACGGAAATATATTCATTATGATCGATGGTCAGATCAACGCCATCCAGAGCGTGGACTTTTTCCTGCCCTACAGTATAAATCTTACGGATATTTTTTAGTGAAATTAAGGTAGACATATTCAAGTGTTAGAGTGTTCAAGTATTAATGTGTTAATGTGATAGAGTGTTCGTGTAATATCAATCTTAATTGATTTTGACAACGGTTCCGTGCTTTAATTCTCTACTGATGGCCTTGTAACTGCCGGTAACAACTTCATCTCCTTCCACCAATCCTTGGAGGACTTCGTAATGTGTGTCACTTGTGATACCGACTTTTACCGGTTTAATCACTGCATAACCGCGTTCTTTTTTCTTGAGAGGGTCTAACCCACTGAGTGTATCAGCCACTGTAAAGACAACCTCTATCATTGTTTTCTTTGATTGGTCGTTCCCGCGTTCCATCATTTTTTTTCGATCGCTCTTTTTATGTCTTTTCCCTTTTTTATTAGGATTGATTTTTTCTGATCCCTCCGGGCGGACAGTTAAACATTGAATTGGGACTGCCAATGCGTTATTACAGACATCCGTAATAATGTTGGTCGTTGCACTCATCCCGGGGCGAATCTTATCCGGGACATTCAACATACGCACCTTTACTTTAAAATTCGTTACTTGCTCCTGACTGCCTATATTTTGTGATTCCGCAACGTGAGCAATTTCGCTTACAATTCCGGTAAATACCGTGTCTTGAAATGCGTCAATTTCTATTTCAGCTGTGTCACCAATGGAGACGGAAACAACATCGTTCTCATTCACATCCACTTCAACTTCCATGCGAGAAAGATCGGCGACTGTCATGAGTAACTCTGCCTGAAAGGTCGAACCGAGAGCCATTTCTCCTTTTTCTTTGTACACTTTGGTCACAATTCCGTTCTGCGGTGCAGATAATTTAGTCTTGGACAAGCGATCATTTGCCGACTCAAGCGATGCCTGATATTGCTCCAATAAACTCTCAGCGGATTCATAGGCGGCCACATCCGTTTCCAATTCTTGTTTGGAGACCAATTTTTTCTTGAATAGTGCTTCGGTCCTTTCCTTGCGAGCTTTTCTTTTCCGAAGGTCGGCTTTCGCTGACTTTACCATGGATTGAGAACGTTCAGCATCTGACCTGAGTTGCTTATCATCCAGCGAAATTAAGTGCTGCCCCATTTTGACGGAATCTCCCTCTAAAACAGTAATAGCGGTAATCCAGCCTGTCGTAACTGCACTGATTTTGATCTCAACTTCCGGTTGGATTTTTCCGCTTGCATTCACTTTGTGAACAAGTGTCTGCCGCGTTACTTTTTCCGTTTCAACCGAAACAATTTCTGTATCGTCTTTCAATAGATTTGCGATAATCAATGCTCCTACAACTAAGACTGCAATGATTATCAAAATCCACTTTTTAGAATTTTTCTTCATGTTCGTTTTCTCTCATATTAAATAATTAATCAAATTCACGGTCTAAAATACCCATCGTTGCTTTTAAGTACGCTTCGTCAATTCGGGCATTATACTGAGTTGTAATCATGTCCGAACGTGCCTTTGTTTCCGCTACTTGTGCATCCAGTACTTCTAAAATGGTAGCTGCCCCTAATAAGTATCTTTCCTGTGCTAATTTTAAATCCTCTTCGGCAGAAGTCAGGATATCGTTGTATATCGAAATTGTCTCTTGTGCAACCGTCAACGCATCCAATGTGGATTTTAACAATAACGTTTTTTCATTTTCCGTTGTTATATGATCAAATTGTTTTCGTGTTAAAATCAGCTTGGATTGCTGTTCGCGTGTGGACAGATTCATCCCTGAGAATATTGGAATTGACAGTGAGACGCTTCCGGTCATATTCCAGTCTTCGGTGTACCCCGAAACGAAGTTCGACGGGTCATCCACGGACGTCCCATAATTGAGATTAGCCGTCACGGATGGCAATCGTAAGGCACGTGTCAATTTCCAATCCAATTCTGATTTCCGAATCTGTGCTTGACTTCTTAATAATTCAGGGTTTTGAGTTTCCATTATTTTAAGTGCTTCTTCTAAGCCCGGGAGAAACGATAATGGCTTTTTTGATCGCTTGACGGTTACTTCGGCATTTGTATTTAACAATCCCATGGCATTACGCAAATTTCGCAACGCTGAGGCAACCTGCGTTTTTTGCGTTAACACTTGTACCGTTGATTGACCTTTGTTTTTTTTTGCTTTTAATAAGTCTGTTTTGCTGACCGCGCCTAAGTCATACTTTTTATTTACGATTTGTAAATTTTGTTCTGATGCTTCAAGTCCTTTTTTATACACATCCAGTAATTCCTGTGACTTCAGCAATTGAAAATAGGCTTCCACCACACTCAAGATGACTTGTATTCGAATTTGCCGTTCCAAGTGGATTGCAATTTCCACATCATTTCTCCCGCCGGAGATTGTGTTCCACCATGCGCCGCCATCATAGATTGTTTGCGATATATCAACAGAGCTTTTCAAATTTGGGGATGTTGAAAAAGCGGGATTGAGCTTGCCGGCTATATTAGGATCCTCGAGGATACCACCAAATTTAATTGTGGGGAGAATCGCACTCCATGAGCCTTTTTGTCCGGATTTTGCATAGTTAACATCCGTAGAGGCAGATTTAATTGTCTCTTTATTTATAAGAGCCGCACGGACACACTCCTCTAAATCATAGTCCTGTGACAAAATTCCAATCAATGGAATAACTGCAAGATATTGTAGTAAATATTTTTTCATTTCAATCCTTAAATCTTGATGTGTCTTGGAGATATTCCCAGTTGCTATTAACTCAATAAACTTGCTACGCCAACCCCAAAGGCTAGCAGCAAAAGCCAAAAACTAATCAACGTTATAAATATCGATTTTGTTCCTTTTTGATATACAATACTCATACCAATAGCGATGAGTACCAACCGCCATATCGCAAAGATGTCAATCCCTGCTAAAAACATATTGACAAACGACCCCTGTTCGCCGATTTCAAAAATTCCCAGCCCAGTGTAAACCTCCATACTCCACTTACTGAGCATCAATGGGATTTTTACTATGAGTTCAGGAATATTGACTAAGTAAGAATATGCCGTGATCGTGAGCATAGTTCCGTAAGTACTTTTTCCTCCAAATAAAAAATTTCCTACGAATAATACGATAAGACTCATAAACATAACGCGTATCGGTGTTGACGTAGCAGAGCTTGCCCAACCAACAACCTGCATTAGGGTGGATGGATTTTCTATCCGATTGTAGATATCAGAAATCAGCTCATCTTTTTGATCATCCGGGATACGCGAACTTTCCTCAATACGTTGGATAGACTGTTCCAGCTGATATTCCTTCAGCAAGTCCTGCAAAAGAAACATACTCATAAGACCCGCTACCGCTAAAATCACAAGCGGAGCTGTAACATCTTTCCGGTTCTTTCTCTTGACCAATGTTTGAAATACACTGGAAGGAGACGTAAATATTTTTAAGAATGTCATTACTGTTTCCTAATTGGTGACTGCCTGCCCGTCCGCCTGTCTGCCGAAAGTACGTAGGCATGGAAGCGAAGCGTAGGCGGGGTTACTGGTGATTAGTCCAGTTGAAAAAGTCATTACTGAGTTCAAGCATTCAATCTTGCTATCATTTGTGTTTTTATTTTTCAACTTAGTGTTTCAAAGAATAATTCAACAGGTGTTACGTTAAGTTACACATATTTTCTAATAAAGTTGTCAACTGTTTTTTGCAATAATATCATCTTTGACATTTAGCATAAATTGATGAGCTGCTTCATAGGTGTTGTCAATTTCTCCGTCAAGGATGGCATTCTCAATCTCTGTTTTAATTTTCCCCACCATTTTACCTTCAGTCAGACCACATGCTTCCATAATCTCGTCTCCTCTTACCGGAGATTGAAACGCCCGGAGTTTATCCTGTTCCCGCACGCTTAACATAAATGCTTCCACATGGTCAAAATTTCCAAGATACCGTTTTACCAAATGCGGATTTTTACTGGTGATATCCGCCCGGCAGAGCATGAGTAAATCTTCAATATCGTCACCCGCAGACACCATCACTCTACGCACGGCTGAATCTGTGACCCCTTTTTTTGCCAAAGAAATCGGGCGGAGATGAAGCCGTATCATTTTCATCAGGTACTCTTTTAATTTATTCGACAATTTCATGCGTTTGGCAATTTTTTCCATCATGCGTGCACCAATCTCATCATGTCCGTGAAAGGTGTATCCTTTGGCATAATCCAATCGACGGGTTCGAGGTTTGGCAATATCGTGCACCAATGCTGCAAATCGCAATTCCATTTTATCGGACATTTTCGCTACATTATCCACGACCTGAAGTGTGTGATGAAACACATCTTTATGGTGCCAATCTTTCGCTTGTTCCAATCCGTACATTCGGTCGATTTCAGAGAAAATGTGTTTCATGAGTCCGGAATCTTGTAAAAGAGATAAACCAATTGAAGGCGTCTTCGTTTTTAGGATTTTCATTAATTCGGTCGTAACCCGTTCCGTTGAAACAATCGAAATTCTGTGCGCTTGCCGTTTCATAGACATAAAACTGTTTTCATCTATTTGAAGATTTAACTTTGCAACAAAATACGCAGCTCTGACCATTCTTAGTGGATCTTCAGCAAATGTCTCATCAGGATTCAGCGGTGTGACCAATTGTTTTCTTTTGAGATCGATTATCCCGTGAAAGGGGTCATGTAAATCACCGTAATATTTTGGTCGAATATCTACCGCCATCGCATTAATCGTAAAATCCCGTCGAAGCAAATCCCCTTTCAAATCAGTGTGGTGAATTTGGGTTGGTTTCCTGGAGTCTGCATTATACTCTTCGGTACGGGCAGATGCAACTTCTATCATAATTGGCTTATTCGGGATCATGGCGGTACCAAACTGTTTGTACGGAACAATTTTATTTACACCAAGTTTTTCCGCCAGTGATTTTGCAAATGCAATTCCGTCACCAACCACCATTAAATCCGCTTCGACAATCGGTGCTTGCAGTAACAAGTCTCGCACAACTCCGCCCACGACATATATTTCTAAATTTTGTTCTTGCCCCAATTCTCCTGCAACGGTTAATACGTGGTGCAGGTCAGGATGGGATATAAGTAAATCTTTTACGTTTGTCATAGACTGAAAGTTACAGAATTTCTATGATAGAAGGCTTTAAAAACCAAGACCATTTTTTTCGATAGATTCAGGAAATATTGACAACTTCCAGCATGTGTTGGTATTCCTTCATAAATCTGTGTCGAATGCTTTGATGAGCAGGATTTCGCAAATGCGGATCATCTTCCACCAAGTTAAAAGCACATTGGCGTGCGTGTCGTAGCAAGGGACCATCGGTAACCATATCTGCAATTTTGTACTTTAGAAATCCGCTTTGCCTAATCCCAAAAAACTCTCCGGGACCTCGGATTTTCAAATCTTCATCTGAAATCAAAAACCCGTCATTGGTTTCTTCCATAATCGCCAACCGCCGCTTACTGTTTTTTGTAAAATTTCGCTGAACAAGAATACAGTAACTTTTCTCCGTTCCACGACCGACCCTGCCTCTGAGCTGATGAAGTTGAGTCAATCCAAATCGATCTGCGTGCTCGATTAGAATAACCGTAGCATTGGGGACATCAATTCCCACTTCAATCACCGTCGTTGAAACCAAGATTTGAATTTCATTTCTTGAAAATGCGTCCATCACTGCATCTTTTTCTTCTTTCTTCATTCTACCATGAATCAGTCCGATATTCAACCCATTAAATACAGATTTATTCAGATGTTCATAGGCTTCGGTTGCCGCTGCTAAATCAGATTTTTCTGTCTCCTCAACCAATGGATACACAATCATACATTGCCGTTTATTTTTCACTTCATCACGCATAAATGCATACACATTGGATAACCGTTCAGGATTCACCTTTTTTGTGATAATCGGTTTTCGATTTTTCGGTAGCTCATCAATGATGGATAAATCCATATCGCCGTGATAGGTAATTGCTAACGTCCGTGGAATTGGTGTTGCCGTCATCGCAAGAAAATGTGGATTTAGTCCCTTTTCAACTAACTCTCCTCTTTGCATCACGCCAAATCGATGCTGCTCATCTACAATAACTAGCCCCAAATTATGAAATTTCACATCATGCTGAATCAGTGCATGTGTCCCAATCACCAAATTGATTTTACCGTTCTCTAAGGATTCAAGAATGCCACGGCGTTCTTTTGCCGGCGTGTTTCCAACAAGGATGGCACACGTAATTTGTACAGATTCCGCTATTTTTTTTATAGACTCATAGTGTTGGTGTGCCAAAATCTCTGTAGGAGCCATGATCGCAACCTGAGTTTTATTTCCAATGGCGATTGCAGACATAAGGACGGCCACAACTGTTTTTCCCGATCCGACATCGCCCTGAAGCAAACGGTTCATCGGGGAGGGCGAAGCCATATCTCTGCGAATCTCTTTTAACACACGTTTTTGTGCATCCGTCAGCTCAAACGGAAGCTCATCATAAATGCGTTTTATATACGGACCACTCTTCGTCAGTGGCGTTGCACCGGTGCTTTTCACGGACTCTTTTCGAAGCGCCATGAGGAGCTGCAGAAAAAAATGCTCATCAAACTTTAACCGATGTATTGCCTGTTTTAACTCCTCCGTATTTTCAGCAAAATGAATAGAAGTTAGCGCTGTCGAAAGCGGACATAGACTATATTGTTTTCTCACGTCATCGGGGAAAACATCCGAAATGGCCGGGACTTGCATCAGCACTTCACGTACCATTCGCCTGAACCGTAACTGCTCCAACCCTACTTTTTTAAATGTTTGTGTCAGCGGATATAACGGTACGACCGATCCCGTATTTAACGGATCGTCTTTGTCTTTGAGCTTGTCATATTCCGGATGGACTATTTGAAATCCATTGAAAAATTCTACTTTTCCATAGACGGCAATCCTGTACCCGGGTTTCAACGCACGTTTTACATACGGAACTCCATTAAACCACGTAAGATTGAGCAACCCTGTTCCGTCGCTAAGAACGGCTTGAAAAATTTTACGCTTTCGAGTTTTCTTCTCACCGCACACCTTGATAGTTCCGACAACAGAGGCTTGAATATCTTTCACTAACGATCGAATAGGTGTGACGGTTGTTCGGTCTAAATGTCTTCGCGGAAAATAATACAGTAAATCTTCCACAGATTCTAGTCCGGCTTCTTCCAGTGTTTTGGCCCGCGCAGGACCTACACCTTTTAGATATTGGAGTGAAGTTGAAAGATTAATTGTCATATTAAAAAGTTATTGAGTTGAAAAGTTTATGGTTGAATATTTCGCACCATTGTTACTCCGTAAAGCAGCGTTGCTACTTTATAATATTTCAACAAGGAAAGGCGTGCTGTCTATTTCCACTCTTTGCGGTAGGTGTATGTAACAGTTTTGGTTTCGCCTGCAGTAACCGTCAGCGGAAAATAAATGGTCGAGGCATCTTTTTTGATGTACATATCTGTCGCATCGCGAATCACCCAATCACCGGAGATATGTTCAATGGCACGAATGGTGACTTCTTTTTCTTTCGTATTTCTCAACTGAAGTTCAATTGTGGCTTCTTCGCTTTTTCGTTGCCGGTCATATTGAAGCACTTTGCGCTTTCCACGGACGTCAAATGCACGCCCCGCTGTCAGTGTTGCCGTACTACCGGTTGGAATCTGGTCCAGATAATCCTCTCCCACAAATTTAATCGATCCGTTTTTTACTGCATGGTACAATTCAACTTTCCCGGCAGGCAGAGGAATATTTAATTTATTCTCTTTCGTGTTTGCAATCTTTATTTCTGCAAATAAAGGTTCGCTTCTTTGTACACGCTCTCTATTTTCAAAAACATATTCTTTTTCATAATTTACCCAACGCGGAGAATAAAGTCTGACAGTTGTATGTTGATTCGTAAAAAACTTTTGTCTGTCGGATAAAACGTATTCGTGATAATCTCCCAAACTTTCTCTTTTTGGTGCTGTGGGTACTGTATCGTGACCACCGGCTTTAAACGCCGATTTTGTAACGTCCAAAGCTCCGCTTCTTTTTGATGCCTGATTTACTCTGTGTAAAGTTCCTTCAACTAATCGCAATTCAGTTTTGTTGAAATCTATACCGCTATTGTTTGTAATAAATGCCTCAGAAATTAATTCCCCCATTCCGGTGGACCTATCCATGATGAATCGATACACGGCATTCCAATCAAACCCGGTGCTAAGATAAATAATATTCCCCGTTTCCTCTCCGGTTTTATTCGCTCTCACAGACCATTCAAGAAACGGTTTGAACCGATGGTTCTGTTTTAGCTCATTTGTTAATAGATAATCAATTTTTTCTACCGGAATAAATATCATGTCATTCTTTTCCTGAATCATGATTCCTTTTGAGGAATGTTCTAACAAGTACCCTTCAAAATATTTTCCGCCAACCGTTTTTAATTCAACCTCACTCCCTAATTTGTTAACAAAATAGTCTTTACTCCGAAAAATATCTGAGTTGAGCGTTTGAGATAACACATCTGTATTAGGCAACGTAAGAAATGGCGATTCCGGGAACACACCCGAAGGGAGAAGATCATACGTTAATGTGTTCACTCCCTTATTTAGTGCCCACTTCACCGGTTGAGCCACTAACGCAAATCCGTCTTTATAAAGTGTAACTGTTGCATTGGATGATTGTGAAAAAACGCAATTAGACAGAAAAATTATCCATAAATATTTCTTCATTGTAACATCTCCAAGTTAGATTTTATTTTTTCAAGTTCCTCAGACATCTCGGTAACTTTTTTCCGTTCTCGTTCAACAACTGCTTCGGGAGCACGTTGTACAAAATTTTCGTTGGACAATTTTTTCTTTACACTTATGAGATGTCCTTCCAATTCCTTCCGTCGTTTTTCCAAACGATGCTGTTCTTTATCCAAATCAATCAACCCTTCTAACGGAAGAAATATTTCGATGTTCCGAACAACGCCGGTTGCCGAATGTGGTGGTTTATCAACGGCCGTTCCCCAAGTGATATTGTTTATAGTTGCCAGTGTTTTGATGACAGATTGATGATCCGATAATATTTTTCCCCTGGCTTCTGTACACCGAACAACCATGTTGGCTTTTTTCGTCGGCTGGACATTCAATCGGCTGCGAATCGCTCTTACGGATGAAATAATTTCCTGCAAGAGTTCCATTGTTTCTTCTGCATCTTTGTTGATGACCTTTTCTTTTATTTTTGGCCACGAACTTACGATAAGATCCGGTTCATCGTTCGTCTTAAAATGGCTCCACAATTCTTCAGTGATAAACGGAGAATACGGATGAAGCATTTTAAGGATAGTCTTCAGCACAGTTACGGCTACCGTCCGTGACACATCTGCAAGATGTTTATCTTCTCCTCGGAATCTTGTTTTTGCAATTTCGATATACCAGTCACAAAAAGCACTCCACGTAAACTCATACATTACTTTTGCTGCTTCATTAAAGTGGAATCGATCAAGTTGGCGATTCAAATCACGGATAGCGTGATTCATCTTACTGAGAATCCATTGTTCCGGAAGGTCAAGGTTTTCTTTAGAAAGATCAATGTCCGGGATCGTTTTGTCTTCAAGATTCATTTGGATAAATCGAGTAGCATTCCAGAGTTTGTTCATGAAATTCCGCCCAACTTCGAGACGACTGGAAGTAAACAGGACATCCAATCCTTGGGGCGCCATAAGCATAATCCCAAACCGAACTGCATCGGTTCCGTATTGATCAAATAAGTCAAACGGGTCAGGTGAATTCCCAAGAGACTTACTGAATTTCCGACCGTCCTCATCCCTGAGAATACTGGTAAAATACACATCTTTAAACGGAATTTCGCCGATAAATTCCTCGTTCGCCATGATCATCCTTGCCACCCAAAAAAAGATAATATCCGGGCCGGTAACAAGTACATCTGTGGGCAAATAATATTTTAATTCGTCACTGTCTTGAGGCCAAGAATGAACAGCAAATGGCCATAACCATGAGCTTGACCATGTGTCTAACACATCCGGGTCTTGCACGATGGATGTCGATTGACATTTTGTACATGATTTTGGCGACTCAACCTGCACGTGAATCTGACCGCAATCACTGCACGTATAAACAGGGATACGATGTCCCCAAGTCAGCTGCCGGCTGATGCACCAGTCTTTGATATTCTCCATCCAATGATTGTACGTTTTTACCCAATGTTTTGGGTGGAAGTTAATTTTGCCGGTATTGACAGCCTCTATCGCCGGTTTCGCTAACTCCTCCATTTTCATAAACCATTGTTCAGACATATACGACTCAATCGGGACGCCGCCTCTTTCGGAATAGCCAACTTTATTAGTATAATCTTCAATCTTAACTACAAATCCAAGTTCCTGCAGATTATGGACGACTTTCTTTCTAGCCTCCTCTCGTGACAATCCGTGAAATTCTTCCGGAGCATTCTTGTTCAGTGACGCATCATCATTCATGATATTGATAAACTCAAGATTGTGTGTTTTTCCCATCTCAAAATCATTTGGGTCGTGAGCCGGAGTTACTTTTACACAGCCGGTTCCAAATTCCGGGTCTACAAACTCATCTGTAATAACAGGAATTTTTCGTCCCACCAGCGGTAGGAGAATTTCTTTCCCGATTAAATGCTTAAATCGCTCATCTTCGGGGTTGATAGCAACGGCCGTGTCTCCCAGCATGGTTTCCGGGCGTGTGGTCGCAACAGTGACAAATTCATCTGACCCTGAAACCGGGTACTTAAAATACCATAGTTTTCCGTTAACCTCTCGATGGATAACTTCTTCATCGCTAATCGCGGATTTGGACACCGGACACCAGTTAACCAACCTATGTCCTCGATAAATCATCCCTTTGTGATACAGACGGACAAACGACTCTAACACCGCTTGGGTGTAGCCACCATCCATGGTAAAACGTTCACGTTCCCAATCACATGAACATCCTAATCTCTTTAACTGACTAATGATAATTCCGCCAAATTTTTCCTTCCATTGCCAAGCATGATTTAAAAATTCTTCCCGCGATAGATCCTCTTTATTAATTCCTTTTTCCTTCAGCATCTTCACAACTTTTGTTTCCGTTGCAATCGACGCATGATCCGTTCCGGGAATCCAGCATGCTTCTTTCCCTTCCATCCGTGACTTACGAATCAAAATATCCTGCATTGTATTGTTCAATACGTGCCCCATCGTCATCATACCGGTAACATTTGGGGGCGGAATTACAATGGTGTACGGTTCCTTATCCGGGTTGGGTTCGGAATGGAAATAATTATGTTTAAGCCAGTAGTCATACCAACGATTTTCTACGTCGGCAGGGGAGTATCTTTTTTCAAATTGCGTCATTATTAAATCTTTTCTGTCGTCTTGTCGTTCAATAATTTATGTCTTAGTCTTAACGTTCAAGCACCAAGCTAAAGGCTGTCGTCAATTTTAGTACATTTGTATTTGCCGTCACCAATTTTTCGCAAAGCACACTGCTGATATTCTGCATGACTTTATATCCGGTTTCCATGTGCGTGTCACAGATATCAAACAAATCGTCCTTCATAATCTGCATGAGATAACAATCCGTCAATGCCTTGATATTCGCTGTTCTTTTTGCATTTTCATCAAACAGAGTCATCTCTCCGAAAAAAGGCGGAGGGTCCAGCTTGTGACTGAGTTGAACGATTGATTTTTCCCGATTATCGTTCCCTCGTTTGCTCAACGGCAAGGTTAATGCCTGATTAATCTCAATCGTTCCGTCTACTAATAAAAATATAGAGTCTCCAAGTTCTCCTTCTTTAATAAATTCCTCACCCACTTTTATATGGATAGCTTTCGTAACTTGACGAAAATATTCTAATTCATGATCTTCAAGATTGTTAAAAATTGAGAAACGTTTCATGTGTTTAATATCCATATCGACCTCACAGAATTACGATAGCACGTTCGCCATCTTTGATGATATAATTTTTTTGAGGATTTATCACCGTACTTACTTTACTTTCCTCTTGGAGAGAAATACCACCTTCTTTGAGTTTTCGTTCGATAAACGCATCCAATGATGAGGGGTCAGCGGACAGAACTTCACCAATTCCTAATTGCTCTTCTTCGGAATACACACCGACTAATACCCAATTATTTTCGGTTCTAAAATTCTCAAACAATTCATTGTATGTCCGCCCTATAAATTCCGCCGGAATGTCCATACGCTTAAATCGTGTTGAAGATTTATTACTGAGCAAAACATCTACCGTCTGCGGGATGCCCGGGTCCATCACATGGGAAGCAACCATGTAAGCGCCAAAATCATCACTCAACACTACCTCATCCACATTCGCCCGACGAATGTGTTTCAGATTATCTCGGTCATGAAGATACGCAACCACTCGGAGATTTGGATCCATGCTTTTGATTGTCATCGTCGTAAAAATGGTTTTTTCATCCGGATGACTTGCCTGAGGACTTACCGGATTTGGTATGATGACCACTGTTTCAGCACTTCGAACATTTGCTTTTTCTAAAATGCGCTCCTGCGTAAAATCTCCGGTAACGTAGTTCAAATTAATTTTCTGATATTTACTTTTTAATCGATTGATTTCTTCTTCACTAAGCTCATTGATCATCACCAAATTTAATTTTCCTTCAGACAGATACTGAATTGAGTCAATAATTTGTTCACCATTCCGATTCCATCCGCAGAGAATAATATGTTTATTTACTTTGATTTTTTCCAAGCCTTTGCCCTCCCGAATTTTTTTTGCAACAAAAACAGATGAAATCGTCGCTGTTAACATAGATATTAATGAGATCCCCGCAAACATAACGAGAACGGAAACCAAACGTCCGCTTATAGATTCCGGAGCAAAATCGCCATATCCAACGGTGGTCATGGTAACAATCGCCCACCAAAAAGGATTCTCTCCTTCTATAATCGCTCCTGTTTCCAGGAGACGTAAAATCAGCCCTCCCAGAGTCATGACGATAAGAATCCCCGCGCCAATCTGGAAAAAACTGTTACGAATTAATGTACGAAGCCACAGACGCATAGGCGAAAATTAACCTATCCTGAGGAATTATTATAGAATAGTTTTTTATTCAGAGGATTTTGTAAACACTGCAACCGTTTCTACATGAGCCGTATGCGGGAACATATCAACAACAGTCAATTTTGTTAATGTATATCCACGGTCTAATAAAATTCGAGTATCTCGTGCTTGGGTTGCCGGATTACACGAAATGTACACAATCCGTTTTGCACCAATTTTTGCCAGATGTCTTGTCATCTTCTCGTGCATTCCTGCTCTGGGGGGATCAACAAAAACGACATCCGGTTTCGGTAATTTCTTCACCAATCCAATTTGTGAAAAAAATGTATCTAAATTTGCTTTGTGGAAAAAGGCATTTCCGATTCCGTTTGATACGGCATTCCGGGCAGCATCTTCGAGGGCAGAAACGATCACTTCAAATCCATGGACTTCTTTAGCATACTTTGCAATATACAAAGCGATTGTCCCGGTACCGCAATAAAGATCATACACAATGTCATCTTTAGTAATACCAGCACCTTCCAGTGCAATTTCATATAATTTTTCACCCTGAATACTATTGGTTTGAAAAAATGAATTCGCAGAAACCTCAAAGGTTAACTCTCTCACTTTTTCCTCAATGGTAGGGGTGCCGTGTAAAATAATTTCATACTCTCCGTGTGCCGTATCCCCTTTGCGTGTATTTACATTATTAATGATGGACGTAATCTTGGGATATTTCTCCAAAAGTGCGTCTACAATCGGCTGCAAAAAGTCCGTATTCTCATAGGAAGTCACAAAATTTACCATCACCTGATTGGTGTTCACACCAAAACGCAGTACTAAATGACGGAGAAAACCAATATGCGTCCGCACATCATACGGTTTTAGGTTATTCTCTTTGGCAACGGCTCTGACCAAGTTTAGAATGCCATTCCCCAATGTTTGCTGAATGTGGCATTCATTAATGTCCAATATTTTATCAAACCGCTTCGGGATGTGTAATCCAAGTGCAAAATCTTTTTCGACGTTTTCCGGTTCGTCAGGTAATAACCACCGCCTGTTGGAGAATGTAAACTCCATCTTATTGCGATAATGAAAATACGGATCAGACGGGACAACTTTATCAATCTTAATGTCTTTTATCCCTGCCATACGACGAAAAATATCTTCAACTTGTTGGCTTTTTTGGTTCACTTGCTCAGCGTATTCAAGATGCTGGACTCTGCATCCGCCACAAAAATCGAAATGTTCACAGCGAGGTACCACATAATCTGATGACTGTTTCAATACTTCCACAACGCGGGCTTCACCAAATCCTTTACGCTTCTTATATAAAAATGCGTTGACCGTTTGCCCGGGAATACCGCCATCCACAAAAATGACGAAATCATCCACACGTGCAATTCCTCTCGCACCGTAAGCCAGAGATTCAATTTTTAGTTCTAACTCAGTTCCTTTTTTTAACATTCTCTTTCTTTCATATTAAGAATAGCCATAGATTTTACGGATTGCATAGATATGCCGTAAAATATCAAAACTATTTACTCTGTTAGTGTATTAGATCCTTAGATTTATAACTACAGCAATCAAAACCGAACTGTCATATTCAAACCCGGAGAATACCTCCCGGCATTGCGCATGATTGTCGGCTGGAATGACAGACGGAATTGAGATGGATCACTTTTTTTGGATACAAACCTGTGTTTGGATACAGCCTTGAATGTAAAATAAAATCCTGCCGTTATCGATGCTATATCCACATACCTAAAGTTGTCATTCGACAAATCCATGTCTGTAAGTAATACTGTACCAAGCCAGGCTAAATATCCCGCCACAGATCCAAGTGCAACTATTCCGGCATCGCCTGTGGTTAAATCAACTCTCTGAACAAGTTTATCTGCCATATATGTATACCCATTTATTGAAATCAACCCTAATAACATCAAGGTTCGATATTCTTCGATATTTAGTGCTGAGGTTAAGAAGCCCCAACAAAATGCTCCGACAGTCGTTCCTAATCCCACAAATGATGCATCCCCTCTTGTGTAAGGTTTGTTCATAACATATTTATGCGTATAATATCCACCTACCAGTGTTCCTGCATACGTCAATGGAATCCCCACACGAAACCAATTTTCACTTGGATCCTCATCCGGGATATCTGTGATAAGCGTATAAATTCCCCACGTATTAAAGCCGCCTAACAAACTTCCACCGATAATCAACTGTGCCTGTCCGTTCGTTGGTTCCCATTTGCGGTAAACCCTATCTGCTTGCCAAGCACCAATTGGAGCAGCAATCATCTGATACGTCAATATAGTCTTACCTTGAGGATCTATTTTATCCCAATTCTCAAAACCAACCATAGCGATAAGAGGATATGCTGAAACAAGTCCCATCGTCGTGCCAAAGTTTTGTGCCCATGCTCTTCCATAGGAAACATCCATTTCTTTCGTGTACATCCATGTGGCAGGAAATCCTCCGGCAAAAAATAAAAACTGTATCCCGAAATAAGTTTTCTCATCTTCTATATTAAGAATATAGGGAATTGCATTCCCATATAATCCATTTCCGAGTAGCATATTTTGTCCGATAATCCAATAACGACCTTCGTGGTTTCGAATGATGCTTTCAGACTGTTTTTCCGATAAAGTCCATTGTTGCTGAATTCGCAATATTTCATCCTCTTCCATCCCAAAAGATGCCTGAAGTGCATTCAATAATGATAGTTCTTCAATCGTAATTATACTGTCTTCCATCGCAATGGTATAAAGACTGCGATAGGTTTCAACGTGAGTCTGAGCGAATAGGCTTGTTACACAAATAACTCCTATCGCTATTATTATTTTTCTCATGTCTATTTCACCTTTACGTTAATTTGATTATTTCGGTAATACATGAATGATAATGTACACAACAATTTACAACGATACAAAAATAATGAATACGGTAAACGGTTAAGTTTTCACATAAATATCATCAATAATCCCGATAATAATTGACCGTATAGGGGCATTATCTTCTCCCACAATCTGCCGAGCTGAATTTCCTTCATCAATCATAAGTACGGTATCACCGGCTCCCGCATCCACCGTATCCACTGCAATTAAATAATCACCGGTCAAACTCCCGTCAGGATTCAATTTATCGACCACCAATATTTTCCATTCGTCATAAAACGTATGATTTATTGTGGAATGCATTGTACCGCTGACTTTACCGATAATCATTCAGTGGCCTCATCTTTCAGAAGATGTACATCGTCCACGATCCCGATCACGGCATCATCTACCGGGACAAACCACGGGTCAAGCGCCAAGGCAGCTTCCCGGGAACTTTCGTAATAAATCAATTCTCCGCGTTCTGCCATTCTGGTAGAATCGGCTGCAATAATTGGTGAACCTTTCGGTTCTTGGTTCTTGTCTAAGGGTTGGACTAACAACATTGGTACATTTTCCAATCCTTCATAGACTACAGAGGGCGTTAAGGTTCCAATTACTTTTCCCAGTTTCATCTTAAAATTCCCCGTCAGATAAGTTATCTAATGCCGTTTTTGCAAATGTCGTTGACGTATTAATCTGTTTTACCATATCTGCATGAATATTAGGAATGATTATGTCGCGATACCAAAAGTCTTTTTTCGATACCGATTGCTTCGCAATATCTACTGCTGCCTGCACTTCTTCCAAAGATCCTCCAAAAATGGAGAAGGCTTTTCCTCCGATATCATCTGCCAACCGGATTTCTATCAAATCAACATTTGCACCTTTTACGCCGGCATCTGATAATCGGATCATGGAAGCAACCGATGTTGTTTCAATAATTCCAATGGCATCGTGATTACAGGAAATTCGTTCCCCTAAAATTCCATCATGGACTTTGGGATCTACATTCGGTAAAATGACTTTATTCAATATTTGGTCAGCGGAGACATCCACGCCTTCTGCGTAGGCTTCTTCTACCGATGCGACACTGCCGCCGATCAATATCAGGTATTTGCCGTTATGAACCGTCCCGGACTTCAAGACGCTGATCGGTGATTTTTTCACCATCGCATCCCCGGTGTGAATCCCGGTCGCGATACTCGATATCTCTAATAAGGCTATTGCCGGATATTTTTTCATAGAATTACATCCTTGTTATTGAAATTCATTTTTAACCACAGATTACACAGATAACTCTCAGCTTAAACCTTCTCTGTTTTCTCTGAAATCTTTATGGCAATTAATCAAATCAAACAATTCTGAAGTGGTCCACCATGACACATCGTCGTTCTCGTGAGAAACTGCGCGGATTTGTGATTCCCTCTCCGGTAGGACTTGCAATGGAGAAAGAACAATAGCCTTCTCCTTCATATCCCAATCCTGAAAGGGCTGGTCCGTTTTTTACAAATATTGAAGTATCCATTCTTCTTGCCATTTTACTCAGGTTGTCAATGTTCCGTGAATGCATGATCGCAGAATGTCCAAAACCGTGCTCGGCTTTTTTCGCAATCTCAATTGCAGATTCTGCATCCGGCATTCGAACGATTGGCAGGATCGGCATCATCTGTTCTGTCCAAACCAGCGGATGATCCTTTTTCACATCCGCGATCGCCAGCCGAATATCATCGGAAACATTCAAACCGATTTTGGAGAGAATTTCCTGCACATTCTTTCCAATCAGCGATTTGTTCATCACGGCAGGTTTTCCGGGACCGTTATCTTTGGTGAAAATCACCTTACCAAGTTCAAACATCTGTTGGGGATTCAGCACATACGCTTTGTTTGCAGCCATCGCTCTTATCAACTTATCGGCAACGGATTCAACCACGAATACTTCCTTCTCATCCACGCAGATGATGTTATTATCCATGGAAGCGCCCTTCACGATTGCACGGGCGGCATTCTCAATATCTGCTGTTTCATCGACAACCACCGGTGGATTTCCGGGTCCGGCACAAATCGCACGCTTACCGCTGGACATCGCCTCGTTCACTACTCCGGCACCTCCCGTAACAACCAACAATCTAACGCCTGGGTGTATCATTAATTCCTGTGCGCTTTCAATGGTCGGTTTTTGTACGGTTGTCACCAAGTTTGGCGGACCGCCGGCTTTTACGATTGCTTCGTTCAGCAGAATGATGTTGTACGTACTCACTTTTTTTGCATTCGGGTGCACGTTAAAAACAACGGCATTCCCGGCTGACACAATTCCGATTGTGTTACAAATGATAGACGATGTCGGATTGGTTACCGGCGTGATTGCTCCGATTACTCCGTAAGGGGCAAGTTCCAGTAGCGTCAATCCTCTGTCACCGGTAAACGCAACGGGGTCCAATATTTCAGGCCCGGGCGTTTTTTCGATCACCAAGCGATTCTTTTCTACTTTATCTGCAAACCGCCCCAGTTTTGTTTCCGCAAAAGCACGACGTGCTAAATCCTCGGCATGGACATTCATGCTTTTCCGAATCTCAGCGATGATGTCCTTCCGCTTGGAAAGACTCATCGTCATCAACTCGTCAAATGCCTTTTTTGCTGCCTTGACTGCTGAATCGATATCCGGAAAAACGCCCGTTGTCTGATGCCCAGTTGCCGGCTTACCGGTTTTCTCAATGGACGGTTTTTCTATCATCTGATAGATCTGCGTGGCCATTTCGTTGATTTGTTGTTCAGTTAGTTGTGGCATAGTTCCTAAATGATGAGAGTCGAAAATGAATTTAGGTAGGAAAAATGCTAATCTTTTGGATTATTAACATCGTCCATTTCCCCCCGAAAAAACACGGGGTTTCAGCTTCTTTTCCGTTTTTCAAGCATTACGCTTCCTTCGTCAGCGTAGAATTGACATAGTCAATTCACTCCAAAGTCATTTTCCATCTATCAATCATTTACTCCTTTTTTGTACATAAAGTCACCGCCGGTTTCCCAGTTGTCCACAATTGCCATGACAACAGCATCACATGGACGCTTATCCGTCATGACCGTTTGCCGGGCAGAGCTACCGGTTGCATAGAGCACCATTTCATCTACGCCTGCGCCCACTGCATCTGCCGCGACAACAAAACCATCTCTGGGATTTCCATCCAGATCCACATTCTGCAGGACTAAGAATTTTAGCCCTTCCATGCTCTGTTCTTTTCGGGTAGAGACTACCGTCCCCACTATTTTTGCCAGATTCATGTGACGACGATCGGTTAAGACTGCTTACTTAATTCAGCTTTGCCTTCTTTTTCACGTCCCAACGGGATCACTGCATCTACATTTACATGCGGACGGGCGATGATATGAACGGCGACGATTTCACCCACTCTTGCGGCACCGGCTTTACCAGCTTCACAAGCAGCTTTTACGGCAGCAACATCCCCGCGGATATTTACGCTAACGTAACCGCCACCGGTTTTTTCGTAAGATACCAGTTCTACTTTTGCAGCTTTTACCATTGCATCTGCAGCTTCTACTGCAGCAGGGAAACTTCGCGTTTCCAACATTCCAAGTGCTTCAGCCATTTTCTTTTCCTCTTTTTTGTTGTGTGTTACTTATGACCTTCTTTACCGGTCACATCTTCAATTGCATTGACGGCTGCCCGCCATGCAATATCAATATCTCTTTCTTCTCCACCTAAATAAATTCTGCCGAAACTTCCAAAGGATCGCACCTCCAAAATATTGATTTCAGCAGCTTTCTCCGCTTCGTTTGCTGCCAATGCAGCGTAGGCAGCGGGCTGGACTTCCATTACAAAAAGCGTTTGTCCCGGAGTAATCATGTTTCCATGACGCATCCTATTGATTAATTGTGTTTGATGATCATCCACTCTGCGAATGACTTGCTTCGAATAAATTTTTGGTTTCCACCGGTCACTTTCTGTTAAATCCAACGCCTCCAAAATCGCCTGCCCTGCTTGACGAACATCTGCTTGAGATTCTGAATGTATCTCCAACATACCATAAAGTCGTTCGACAATTTGCATCCCCGGTGTAACATGCGTTGATTTTAAGGCAATATCCGTGATTCGGTTGATCTCAATCCCGGGGGATATTTCCACATAAAGTGATGCCATCCCTGCGATGGGTAAAAATCCTTTTGCCACCGTTCCTAAGAAGGCAGCATATTGCGGTTGAAGTTTATCTAAAAATACATAAGCTCTGAGGTCTACCATTTTCGTTCTCCATTTTGTTTGATTTGTTAGTCGCGAAGTTCGCTAAGAACCGCGAAAGATTATTTAGTAAATACACGTTTTTGCCATACTCTCTTTTGGGCGTTTTTTTGGTCTTAGTGGCTAAAACTCAATTTGACATTGTGACAGATTTTGCTTCCCGGATGATTTTAATCCCGGCACTCGCACCAATACGTGTCGCTCCTGCTGCGACCATTTCTTTCATATCATCTAAGGATTTAATTCCACCGGCTGCTTTGATGCCCATCCCCGCCTGTCCGGCAATTTGGTTCATCAATGAAACATCCTCAACTGTTGCGCCATGTGGGCCAAATCCGGTGGATGTCTTTACATAATGTGCCCGTGCCTTTTTTGTAAGTTGAATCGCTCTCACTTTTTCATCATCTGTTAAATAAGCAGCTTCGATGATGACTTTACAAATCGCGCTACCGTCTACACAGGCTTCCCGTACACCACGGATATCTCTGTAAACCAAATCATCATTTCCACTTTTTAAGGCGCCTACATTGATGACCATATCAATTTCTGTTGCTCCGTCACGAATTGCCTGTCTGGTCTCCATCGCCTTGATTTCTGACCGATGTGCACCGGATGGAAATCCAACGACAGTGCAAACGTTCACATCCGTCCCTTTAAGTTCTTCCGCGGCCAGTTTCACATAGCTTGGACTTATACACACGGATGCAAAATGATACTCTTTTGCCTCTGCGCAAATTCGCTTGATATCCTCTTCGGTTGCATCGGGTTTAAGAATCGTATGATCGATGCATTTTGCAATATCACTGGGTACGCTCTCACAATTGGTCCCATTATGAACCCCTATTCGTGATACCCCGAAATCCATAAATTGACGAAGCGTCTCAGGTTTTCTGTCAATGTGGATTCCACAGCGGCAAACCATTTCTGAATTACCATTTTCATGATGATGGTCATGGTCCGCTTGCGGAGGTATATGCATCAATTCTTTGACTTTCCCGGCAATCTTTGTCAAATCTTCGGTTGAAATATTCATCGAAGCTTTCTCCTTCTCTTTCGAATAGTGAGTGTGTTCTTTTGCAGCGATATTATCCAGGCTGTCTATCATTCCCACCCGCCGTAAATGGCGTTCTGCTGTACATTCATGTTCTAAAAACGTATCAACAACTTGGTTCGCAAGCGGTGGACCGATGAGCCCTGCACCCAGCGTCAACACATTCGCATTGTTGTGCACACGGGCATTTTTTGCACTGGATATATCATAACAAAGAGCGGCTCTGACTCCTTTAATTTTATTGGCGACCATGGATGAACCAATCCCGGCACCGTCAACGATAATTCCGATATCGGCTTTCCCTTCTGAAATATGCATTGCAACTTTCTTGGCAAAATCTGGATAATCGACGGAATCTTTACTGTCCGTACCAAGGTCGATCACATCAAAACCTTTTCCAATAAGATGACCTTTGATACTTATTTTCAGATCATAACCACCATGATCACAACCCAGAGCTATACGTTTATCATTCATAATATTTACTCTTCTAATAATTTTTCTGCTATCCATTCATCGGTTATCAGGCAATTAAACCATTTTCCCCTAAGTCCGGCTTGAATAGCGCTTAATTTATCTTTACCGCCGGCGACCGCAATCGCATATTCCTTGGCTTTTAAATCATTTAACTCAATCCCGATCGTGCGTTGATCCAATCCCCGTGATGCTATTTCACCATCCAGATTAAGAATACGTGAACAAATATCTCCAACCGCACCTTGATTAATTAAATCGTCAACTTCTTTTTTATTGAAATAATCAGCTTTTACTAACACAGAGTCATGACTGAAAGACCCGATGGTGAATACGGCGATTTTTGCTTCTTTAGCGAACTGAAGCGTCCGGTTAATATTCCTGTCAGAAGTGATTGCTGTTTTTAAATCCGAACGATCAACAACCGCCGGGAGAGGTAGCAAATACGGTACTGCTTCATATTTTTCACCGATGCTTTTAGCGATCTCACTGGCATGTGTGTCATATTCGGCTCGGGATATCCCACCATTCAACTGGACAACAATACTGTTTTTTATCGGTTGTTTTTTCAATTGACGGGCAACTTCCTGCATCGTCGTTCCCCAGGATATGCCAAGAATCATTTTTTCATGATTAATCTGGTCTAAAAAAATAACAGTAGCTTTTCCAAGTCTTGCTTTTATTGTTGCCGGATTTTTATGCGTGGGAACAACTATTACCTTTTTAAGCCCGTATTTTTCACCTATATTTTTTTCTAAGCGTGAACCGGATTCTTTTGGATCGACTACCTTGATTTGGACAATCCCAACATCCTGTGCTTTTTGCAGTAATCGTGACACTCCCGGTCGGGATATCCCGAATTTTTCGGCGATCTCTTGTTGCGTGAACCCGTGCTCGTAATATAAGCGGGCGGTCTCTACCAAAAGCGATATGTTGTCTTTTTCAGTGTTTTTCATGTGAACAATTGTACTTGTGCTTATAACATCTGTTCAAGTTTAAACGTAGCACACTACCGGTGTCAAGGTTTTTTTGAAATATTTTTACCTTGGATATCACCTTTGAAGGTGGTGATGATAAAAACATGAGTAAGAACCAAAAACTAAACCAAAACCCACAAAACCACCTTCTAAAGATTGTCGCTTCATCTTTGAAAGATCGACTTTAAAACGGGAGCTTTGTAACTAAATCCCATTCGGGAAAACACTTGTATGTCCCCGTTTATAAATACTAACTTTGCTTTGCTGTTATGAATAAAACATATCAAATTCAAATTTATACGATTGGGAACTATTCTACTAAGTATTTAAATTTTGTTTTCCAAAACATCTTTTTCGGTGTTGAAAAAAGAATTGTCCTGTCTAAAAAGCCTGGTAGGTTGCCACAAATATGAAAAAACAACAAATATTAATTTTTTAATCTTCTCCCAAATTATTTTTGCCCAGACAAATAATAATTTACCAAGTAAAGGTGTAAGTAGTGTAGGGTTGGCTTTTCCAAATACACAAATATCATTTTTTCTTGGAAAAGTATATGCCAAATCCCCTGGTTGGTTTTGTGAAATAAGGACTGGTTTTGGTCCAAGTGAAGATGATATTTATGACCGGTCTGTCAAATGGGCTGAAGAAACACTTGGTGATTCAAAAGTTGATGAATCAACAGCATTTGCATCCTATTCAGGTGGTTTAACCTTTGGAATAAATACTACAACATCCATATATATTGGCGGTGGAATCACAAAGGTAATGAATTACAATCAATATTATGATCCATTTGAAATATTAGGTAATGATGGGAAATACTGGATTGAAGATGATTCAGAAAATAGTATTGAACCAAATCTTACTGCAGGTATTATGCTACACAATAAAAAATTTGGTAGTTATTTTGTAACATATGCTCTTTCTTTGAATATGTTACCTTTCAACTTTCAACTTTCAACTTTCTGTAGGCACTCAATTCCCTTGGTAGCTAATTCATTTCGATGGCAGCCTAACCCTCACCGGACGGCTTAATCTGGTAGCATGATTTTAAGATTTTAGCAAAAATTAAAGATTTGTGTAACCAGCCTACGCCAAGGCTACGGCGGGCAGGCCAGTGAGCTCGTTAAAAAGTTCTATCAAACAATTTTTTTACATCATTAACTAATTGTTGAGCTTTGTCAGTCGTTTCCGCTTCGGCATAAATCCGCATGATGGGTTCGGTATTTGATTTTCTCAAGTGAACCCAGCTGGAATACCAGGTAAATTTCACGCCGTCAATCGTATTAATGTCCGCATCACCGTACAAGGCACGCATTTTCTGCAACACTTTTTCTACGTCAACATCCGTGAGAGATACTTTATCCTTTACGATCTCAAATTGCGGCAAAGCTAGTTTTATTTTACTCACCGGGTCAGGTGCTTGAGCCAATCTATTCAGCACTAAGGTTGCCGCCACCAGTGAATCCCGGCCTAAATGCGCTTCCTTCAAAATCACGCCACCGTTCCCTTCTCCGCCAAACAACGCCCCGATCTCTTCCATCTTATTCACCACATTGATCTCTCCAACAGCAGCGCGTTCGACAACTACGCCATATTTTTCGGCCATCTTCTCCAAAACCATCGATGTGGACATATTCACGACGAACGGTTCTTTACGCCGGGTTGTCTTTAAATATCCCTCGCCTGCGATGGCAAGTGTGTATTCTTCTCCCAGTGGATGACCTTTCTCGTCGACGATGGCTAACCGGTCTGCATCAGGGTCAACGGCAAAACCAATATCCGCATAGTTATCAACAACAGCTTTAGAAAGGTCAGTCAAATTATGCGGGAGCGGTTCCGTACCGCGTACAAACTCCCCCGTACGGTCGCAATGCAGTTCGATGACTTCGCATCCCAAGGCATCCAGCATCATCGGCAATGCCTCTGAACCGGCCGCATTCACGGCATCGATCACAACTTTAAAATGTCGTTTTCGGATAGCGTTGCTGTCAATACATTTCAAACTGACATTATGGATAACATGTTTTTGGATGGCATTATTTTCCATCAAAATCATTCCGTGGTGTTTGGCTGGGACGGATTTTGGATTTTCATCAACACGATTAAATAATGTCTCACACTGTCCGGGGTGAAAAAATGTTCCGTCTTCACGAACAAATTTGAACCCGTTCCATTTTGCCGGATTATGGCTGGCCGTGATGATAACGCCCCCGACAGCTTCCGTTCGTTCAACCATAAATTGAATCGTTGGTGTGGGAACAAGCCCGCAGACAATTACATCCCTGCCGTGAGCAGATAACTCTTCAACGAAAGCGTGCATTAAATACTCACCTGAAGGACGGCCATCCATGCCGACCATAATAACGCCGGAGGAAAGAATGTTATGAAGAGAACGCGCATAGATTTGCGCCGTGGATTCAGTTAAATGTGTGTCGGTAATTCCGCGAACACCGGATATACTTCGAATAATCATGGTCTGAAAATAAAAAAGGCTCGGGAAATCCCGAACCTTTTTCTCTACAAATAATGTATTTATTTACTGGGCTGCGTACCGGGCAAATCGAGCTAGGCGGCGCATGGTTTTCTTCCGTGAAACGCGTTTTTCATCGCTGGGCTTCACGTAGAAAGATTTCTTCTTCAGTTCACGAAGGACACCGGCTCTCTCCCACTTCTTTTTGAAACGGCGTAATGCTCGTTCAAGCTGTTCTCCTTCTCTGACAGTTACTTCTACCATAATATTATGTCACCTCCCTCGTTCGGATCTATCCTAAATACGTTCTTAATGCTTTGCTTCGAGAACGATGACGCAGTCGGCGAATGGCTTTTTCTTTAATCTGCCGGACACGTTCTCGTGTTAAATTAAATTCTTCCCCTATTTCATTTAATGTCAATGCGTAATCTCGTTCAATGCCAAAGTACATTTTTATAACTTGACGTTCTCTGTCTTTCAGTGTTTCTAATGCCTGTTTGATTTCGTCTTTCAACGAGTCCGACATCAAGGATTCATCCGGGGATGTTTGCTTGTCGTCTTCAATGACATCAATCAGAGAGTTTTTCTCGCCCTCCCTAAACGGGGCATTCAACGAATGATGCCTTCTTGAAATACGCATCGCATCAATCACTTCAACACCAGTCATCTCAAGTTGACGTCCAAGCTCTTCTTCGTTAGGACTTCTTTCAATCTCCGCTTCAAGTTTCTCAGCAGTTTTTGTGATCTTACTGATTGTCCCAACCCTATTCAACGGAAGTCGGACAATGCGAGAATGTTCAGCAAGTGCCTGTAAAATCGATTGGCGAATCCACCATACAGCATACGAAATAAATTTAAATCCGCGAGTTTCATCAAACCTGCCGGCAGCCTTAATTAATCCTAAATTTCCCTCGTTAATCAAATCTGTAAGGGGAAGTCCCTGTCCCTGATAATCTTTGGCAACCGAAACGACAAAACGCAAATTTGCTTCCGTCAATTTTTTTAAAGCAGGCATACTTCCCTTTTTAATCAATTGGGCACATATAACCTCATCCGCCGGTTTCAGCGGTTCATACTGGCCGATCTCTTCGAGATATCGGCTCAGACTACGATTGGATTCATTTATTGCTCTAGCTGCTCTTGCCATGTGTACTCCTTGAATATTCGTTCAAGATTAGCCTGAAAAGTTACACATTTTTTTAAATATAACACAAAGTATTGAATAAATATGTTGAATGTTTTGTTTATAGAAGTTTTATAAACTCCTCAACTGTTAGTGTTTCCGGTCTTCGGGACAAGTCGATGGTATTTGGATCAATGTCAAATCCCTTTAATGTGTTTCTCAACATTTTCCGGCGGCTAGAAAATGCCGCTTTCACTAAGGATTCAAATCGGTTAAACCGGTTATTTTCAATCAAAGGATTTTGCTTATTGCTTAGTCTGATAATTGCAGAATCTACCCTTGGGCGCGGGATGAACACCTCCGGTGGGATCGAAAAGCATTGTCCGATGTCCATAAATGCCGATGTCATCACGGTTAACCGACCGTAAGATTTTGTCCCGACTTCTGCGGTGAGTCTATCTGCGACCTCTTTTTGAACCATCATAAATGCATCCGTCCAGTTTTCTCGCTGTTCAATCAGCCAGAACAAAATCGGGGAGGTAATATTATACGGGATATTCCCGATCACACGAACCGGTTTGTTAATCGGCAGCGTATCTAGTTCCAGCCATAATACATCCGCATGAAGAAAATGACATCCTTTTAAGTGCGTGGCTGACCGAAGATGTTTTATCAACAGCGGATCGATCTCCACCGCAGCCATTTCCGCAACCTCAGGTAATATACGTTCTGTTAATGCGCCTTCTCCGGGACCTATCTCTAAAATGCGGTCTTCGGGTTTTGGATTAACCGTCCGTACAATTTTTTGCAACAAATTTGTATCAGCCAAAAAATTCTGCCCCCACTTTTTTCGGAATGGATGATCAGTTCTCATTTTTATATGTTAAATGTTTTCAATCCAATCTAAATGTGGAAATTATTGGTAAATGGTCACTCACTAAATCTTCAAATATTCCATAAGAATTACCAATATTAGATCGAACCAACCTCGACAATAAGGTAGGAGTCACATACATATGGTCTATCTGATGAATTACTTTACCACCCTTCGGATTTTTATAAGTAGGTACAAGTTCACCTTTGAAGAATTTTAAAGTTTCTACTAAACCTAATTTGAATAGTCTTTCAACTATTTCTTGGTTTCCGCTTGGACCTCCTTTCCACAAATAATCAAAAGTTATTGACGAATTAAAATCACCAGCCACAATCCATAAATCATTTTTTAAAGTTTTAATATTTTTTAATGCTGCCCAAAGAATTTCAGTACACCAAAGCTGTGGGTTCTCCTTTAATTTTATTTTTGAAATATCTATACCCTTCAATCGTTGAGGACTCACTGGCCATGCCGGGCTATATACTGAAATAACTTTTATTCGAAAATTCTTTTTGACCTCTATAGTCGAGCTGACAAGATTGCCCTTAAAAAACTCTAATTCACTGTTAATCCAATCATATTTTGAATTCAATGTGAGATCCGAGATTGTTCTTTTTGCAAATACGGCTGTACTAAATATCTGTTTATTTCCACTCTTAGTGGTTGCCTTTTTAATGTTGAATGAATATTTCTTTTCAATATAATACGGAATGCTTACTACTTCCTGAAGAGTTAAAATGTCTGGATTAATTTGAGTGATAATCTCCCACACTTTGCTATCTGATTTAGCACGTCTTACATTCCAATTTAATACTTTTAATTTCATTGGAAGTTCTTTACTTAAACTAAAGAGTCCACTCCAAGAAAGGGGTTAAAACCCCCGTTTCGTTGGTTTATCCACAATCCCCGCCCTAAAGGACGGGGTAAGTATTTTACCGTATCTCTTATAATTTCTACAATTACCCCATCCTTTAGGTTGGGGTTTAAAGTTCGAAAAACAGCGGGCTTCCCGACTGCAACCGACCGAAGCAGAAGGTGGGCAGGTAGCCCAAAAATTCCTTTTCGGAGTGTGCTCATTAAATTTTCAATCGAAACAATGTGATTACATTTTCTGTTGTAACCATTGCAACTTCTTCCAAAGAGCATGATTTGAACTCCGCCAGTTTTTCGGCGATAATATTCACTCGTGCGGGCTCATTCGGTTTACCACGATACGGCACAGGACTTAAAAACGGGGAATCGGTTTCCACCATAATTCGATTTAGCGGAATATCTCTGGCAACATCAATCAATCCGCTGTTTTTGTAGGTCAAATTCCCGGCGAATGAAATATAAAATCCCATCTCAATAAAAGTTTGAGCGGTTTTTACATCACTGGAAAAACAATGTGCTACCCCTCGCTGACAGCCGGATTCCCGCAATATCTGCAAAACATCAGCATCGGAAGCTCGATTATGAAACACGATTGGTAGATTCTTGGCAATCGCTAAATCAATTTGCTCACGGAACATATTTTTCTGAATGGTGTGATCCGAATAATTGCGAAAATAATCCAAACCAATTTCACCGACCGCTACAGCTTTCGGGTGGTTTAGCAGTTCGATTAATCGGTCAAGATAATCCTCCGGTACATCTTCAACATCGTGGGGATGAATCCCTGCCGTGAAAAAGACTTCCGGATATTGGTCGGCAATCGCCATGCTTGCTTGTGATGACTCTAAATTTATTCCGGGACAGATCATGCGATGAACACCGGCAGCTTTGCTCCGCTCAATAAGAGCCGGGATGTCTTCTGTTAATCCGTCAAAAAAAAGATGACAGTGGGAATCAGTAAGATATTTCAACGTTTATCCGACGGAAACACCGCTGCCGATTTCAGGATCTTCGACGGTAACCAAGGTGAGTTTCTTCCCCTTTTTCGCAGCCAGTAGCATTCCGTTGGATTCAATTCCGCGAATTTTCGCCGGTGTTAAATTGGTCACGATCACGATCATTTTCTCAAGCAAATCTTTCGGACTGTAAAACTCTGCCACTCCTGCAACAATTTGACGTCGTTCCCCGCCAACATCGATCTGAAGTTTCAATAGACGGTCAGCACCTTCCACTTTTTCAGCTTGAACGACTTTTGCTGTTTTTAATTCCACTTTAAGGAATTCATCAAAGGTAATGACATTTTCCTTAGCCCCGACATTCGTCGGGATTTCCTGCCCGTCCGGCAGGCGGGCGCTTCGCTCAACCTCAACTTTTACCTCAATCCTTGGAAAAAGCGGCGGATGTTTTTTTAGCACATTCCCGGGGATAAGTCCTCCCCATTTTAACTCCGTTCCCACGGCATCAAGCGTTTCCAAAACGGTTAATGTCCTGTTCGGCATAACCGGATTCAGCAGTAACGCTCCAACTCTCAATGCCTCTGCGGCGGTTATTAACACACGCCCTGCGGCGGCTTTGTCCTCTTTTACAAGTTTCCACGGTGCCTGCTGTTCCATGTATCGATTCACACTACGGATAAACTGCATCGTTTCTTCGATCGCCTCGTTAATCCGCATGGCATGAGTTAACGCATTCACGTTGGATACAGTAGATACAGCATACTTTTTAATCTCTTCTTCCGCCGGAGTTTGCGTACCCCAATCAGGGAGTTTTCCGTAAAAATTCTTTTCGATCAACCGACTGACCCGACTTAGCAAATTACCAAAATCATTCGCAAGATCAGCGTTGTACCGTTTGATAAATGATTCCATCGTGAAGTTAGAATCCTGCCCTAAAACCATTTCACGCATGAGATAATATCGTACAGGATCTACACCGTATTCATCAATCAATTCCATCGGATTGACCACATTCCCAAGCGACTTGCTCATTTTGGATTCTTTCATCAGCCACCAGCCATGTGCAAAAATCGTTTTTGGCAACGGAATTCCGGCGGACATCAGCATCGTGGGCCAGTACACGGCATGGGTCATCAAAATATCTTTCCCGATAAGATGGACAGTTTCAGGCCACCATTTTTCAAAGGACTCCGCATCTCTCCCGTATCCCGGTCCGGTCACATAATTCAATAAGGCATCAAACCAAACATAGGTAACGTAATCACTGTCAAAGGGGAGCTCTACGCCCCAGCTTAATCGGTTTTTCGGGCGAGAAATACACAGATCTTCTAAAGGCTGGCGTAAGAATCCAAGAATCTCATTTTTCCTATGTTCCGGTTGGATGAACTCCGGGTTATCATTTATGTGATCGATCAACTGCTGTTGGTACTTACTCATTCTGAAGAAATAATTTTTCTCGGTGATGAATTCCAGTTCTTTTTCATGCTGCGGACATTTTCCATCTTCTAATTCTTTTTCTGTGTAAAACCGTTCACAGCCTACACAATAATGTCCGCCGTATTCATCCACATAAATATCACCGGCTTCATTGACGTTATTCAAAACATCCTGCACCACTTTTTCATGTCGGGGTTCGGTGGTACGGATGAAATTGCTGTACCGGATATGAAGTTTTTCCCACAGTGCTTTCCATTTTGGTGCCATCTTGTCGCAATGATCTTGCGGGTCGATTCCGTTTGCCTCAGCCGCCTGCTGGACTTTCAATCCATGCTCATCCAACCCGGTGAGGAAAAAAGTTTCTTCCCCTGCGGATTGATGATATCGTGTTAATACATCCGCTAGAATGGTCGTATAGGAATGCCCGATATGCGGTTCATCGTTGGCATAGTAAATTGGTGTGGTTACGTAATATTTTTTAGTTTCTGACATGGTTTTTTCCGTTAAGATTATTTTGAATTTCGATGAGTAAGTTGGTTAACGCTAGCGGCATGAAAAGGTTTTTCCCTCCTGAGAGGAGCAAGTGTTCTATCCGCATGTCGATTTTAGTTAAATCAGCATTAGGAAACTTTTCACTGAGTTTCGTCATCATCTGGCTTAAGTCATTTGTGTGCAAATCATCCGCTATTCCATTGCGTAAACGGTATGCGCTTCTAAACCATAGCTGAAGAAGATAAAAGTGAAAATTGAATTTTTCGGGTTTAAACCTCGCCATTTGACTGTAATCATTCACAAATTTACGCCATGTTTTTCCATCATTAGATAGAACAACTCCAGCCAAATATTTGATTAACTCATGGATATCATTCATCGATTGATCAGACAATGCCAATGCACGATGCATATCGCCTTCTGCAAGTCCGGCTATGAACTCTGCACGCTCATTCTCAATATTTCTGCTTGTTAATTCATTAACGATGGCGCGGGTTGTGATGGGCGGAAAATCCACGTGTTGGCATCGGGATAGAATAGTCGGAAGCAACTCCGGTTTATGGTCTGTGACCAAAATTAACGTTGTATTCTTCGGAGGTTCTTCCAGTATTTTTAACAATGCATTTGCACTTTCACCCTGCCCGGCAGATAAAAGATGGGAGTCAAAGATTAGTACAACTTTTCGACCGGAGTTCAGTGTTTTTAAGTAAAGTGTTTTTCGCAGCTCCTGTACGGAAGTCAATAATATTCTTGTAGCGCGTGGTACACGAATTTTGAAGAAAGGGTCTTTTGCTTTTTTTTGTAATGATTCAGTGAAGTATTTCAACTCTTCCGTCTTCAATCCTTTGAGCGGGTCTTTAGACGTTTTGTCCTTCGTCGGCGTTGGAAGCGGTACAACAAATTTAATATTTTCATGTTGGAGTATATTCGAGCGAATACAGGACGAGCATTTTTCGCATCGTCCTTTTTCATTCGGCTGTTCACAATTGAGTAACGATGCAAATTCTGCGGCGATTCCTTCTTTCCCGCTCCCGCGTGGTCCTGCAAAAAGATAGGCGCTTCCGATGTGCCCCGATTGATACGTTTTTAGGAGCGTTTTCGAAATAATCGGTTGTAAATGGACTGTTTTTTTCACGTGATTATTCTTCTTCTTTTAAACCTCAAAGAGCGCAAAAACTTACGCAAAGGCCACAATAGTTTTTTATAGCCCATTAATAACTTTCTTGCGTCCTTCACGTCTTTGCTCCGTGGACTTTGCGGTTATTATTCCCATCATGTTATAACGCATATTTCATTTCTTCTGTAACCATTTTTCCGGGTTTAGCTTTTGGCTTTTTCCCCATATTTCGAAATGGAGCATCGAACCGTTCACCGACCCGGAATCACCCATATAGGCAATCACATCACCAGCACGAACCTCACTGTCCACATTGGTTTGAATGTTCGTTACATGGCTGTACACTGTATAAAATCCGCCGCCATGATCAACGATGATGGTTGTTCCATACCCTCGAATGTACGTAATTGTTGTTACGACGCCGTTTAACACCGTTCGGATTTCAGACCCGGGTTTCCCTTTAATATCAATTCCGGGATTTTCCGTTGTGGTTTTTAGTTTTGAATTCCATTGTCTACCAAATTTGGCGACAACTCTTCCTCCGGCCGGCCAGGGTAACTTTCCTTTCAGTTCCGAAAAACTTTTGGTACGCAGTGCCTGCTGCTGGCGCTTGATTCTTTCGGCGCGTTCAAACCTGGCTTTATCCTGTAAAATCTTCCTCTGGACTTCCTCTAACTGTTTTAAACCGGCTTTTTTCTCGTTCAAATAATTCGCAAGCTCAGATTGACTTTCCCTGATTTTTCTCAGCTCTTTTTCTTTTACCACTTTTTTCTGTCGGATGAACTTTCTTTGCTGCTCCTGTTCTCGTTTAAGGGCTATATTCCTTCTCATTGCAGCTTCCAGTTTCAATTTATCTTGCCCAATATTGACAAGCAGTGACCGGATGCGTTTTTGCATCTGCTGCTCGATATCTGATATAACTTTCAAATATTTGGTGCGATACACCGCCTGTCGCCATGTCGTAGAACTTAGAACTTTTTCCAAGGATGAGAGCTTCCCTCTCTTATAGGTTGCAACCACTCTTTTTTCATATCGCTCACGAAGGTTGTCTAATTCTTGCTTATTTGCGAGCAACCTGCCTTCGAGTTTGGATATTTCAGCACGGGTTCTTTGCGCCTCCTTTTTAATCTCCCCTATCAATCTGTCCAATAGGGATATTTCTTCACTCAAATCAGAGATGCGCCTTGCGGCAGACTTTTCGCGATTAGCTTCATTTTGGATGCGTTCCCGGGTCGCTGCAATTTCTCTTTTCAGTGATTCGACAGCTTTACTTTGGAACTGCAATTCTTTCTGGTAATCCCTATCATGAGATTGCCCAAACAGCCCAACGTGCATTAATGCGATTAAAATGATAATTATTTTATGAAACATCGTGTAGAAAATACCTAGCCCACTTGTGGGAGTGCAATCCGTTTTATTAACTTTATATATAAAAAAAGGGAGCCGCATACCGGACTCCCTTTTTCCATTAAATCGGAATAATGATTATTGTAGGATCATCATTTTTCTTGTTTCTGTGAATTCCGGAGTCACTATTTGATAGAAATACAACCCACTGGCATAGCCGGTTGCGTCAAAATGAACCTCATACACTCCGGGTGTTTGTTCAGATTTTATCAACGTCTCAACACGCTGCCCTGTAAGATTGTAAACACTGAAGTTGACCATCGTCTGTTTGGAAAGCTCATAACGAATTGTCGTTATGGGATTAAACGGATTTGGATAATTCTGATGAAGAACAAATGCCTCTGGAATCGATGTGTGCTCATCGACAATATTCATCATTTCAAACGGATTTCCGTCGTAGCCCATCGCAATCCAATCAATCACCCCGCCTTGAACAGCATGACAATCGTAACATGTTCTTGCATATTCTGTTGTGATACCATGGCTTAGACTGAAATAATCCGTGATCTCTCCAAAGTGATCGAGCTCTCCTGATAGCGGTGGGAGGACGTAATCTTCGATATTTCCCAGAAATCCATCAAGAAAGGATGAATACAAACTTCTTCCAACTCCTACAGCAAGCTCCATATCTCCGGTGAGAAAATATTTACCCCATTTTACGGGAACTGCATTGCCTTCTGCATCTTGCGGAATATTGAATACTCCTTTTTTAAATGGATAAATTTTTCCATCGTTGATATCACCAAGCGGGTGAATCGGTTTTTCGACTGTCCCATTCCACCACTTATATTCGATTTCAAAATCTTCGGGGAATTTATTCATCACAAGTCCCCAGAGATTCATGCTTTCAGAACCGCAATCCCCGGACGGACAAATCGGTGCATTAAAATCTTTATACACTACCCCGCCTTTGGAGGTAACGTGACAACTCTGACAGGCGATTTTATCCGTATGATTATTGTACGTCGCTGTCGTCGTATGAGGTACTTCTCCATGGCAATTCACGCACCCGGAAACACTTTGTGGTGAGTCCATCGCAGTGAGATCGGTATTGGGAGCTCGTTTAAATTTATGATCGCTGTCGTAATGACAAAAGGCACATGTTTTTCCAGCGGCAGCATGGACGTCCGTACTCTCGGCAAATCCTTCACCACGTTTAAAGCTGTGCATCACCCCGTCGAAAGCCAAACCTCCGCCACCTGCTTTTGCATGACATCTTAAGCAGGCACCGGCAGTCACGGGACCGCCAACCGTCTTTGCAGCATCTGTAAATTCACTGAAATTAAAAACACCGTCAACCCTGGGGGCAGCAAAAACAATGGGTTTCCCCATCGAATTCAAATCCACCGTATCGGCGCTCATGGACACATAGTATTTTCTGGTGTAATCGGTTGCATGACAATATAAGCAGTCGATATTATTTGCAAGTTCTGCTTCTGAGGGTTCAGTTCCGCCATTGGCATTATAAGGCATCATCCCAATCCCAATATGACATTTTGCACACCCTCCCGGTTTATCTATGTGTGGTGTGTCGGGATCGTCTTTCAGTCTACCAATCCAATTGGATTGAGGAATGGCCGTTGGAAATCCGCAAAGCTTCCAAAACTTCCCGGAATAGGTTTCTTCGGCAGGTGACCCATCCTCATTAATAAGCAATCCCTCGAGAATCTCAGCTTGGAATTTGTAATGAACCGTGCTCATGACTTCATCCATTTTTCCCGCATGACATGCGATACAGGTTGAAGGGCCTTCGTATGTTTGAATTATCCCAGAATGATCCATATCAACCAGCGTCAAGCCGGCTAATTCATTTTGCGTAGAAAAAGCAAATGATAGGGCTAACAGAATAATAACTGATTTTTTCATACTCGTTTCTCCTAGTTTGTTTAACATGTATTAAAATGTATAGATAAATGGATTTATATATCCTTTTATCATATGTAAGTGTACTAAATACATAATAATTTGTCAAGTATTAATACAATATTATTTTATATTATGACTTTACTTTTTCTATATTTTATACTACAGTATTGTCATGATAGGGTTTAGTAAGCATGGTTTTATCAATTCATATGCAATATTTTTCACACAATAAAATTTCGTGTATTTCCTCTTATGATTGTTTATTTTCTACCAATATATTTAAGGAGATTATAGTGGAAAACGCATTCTGGACCAATGTATTCAGTCGATGGAAGACATCCGACAATGAAACCGTCCTCACCTTAAAACAGGTTCCTGTGTTTCATGGGTTTACCAATCGTGACTATCGAGAAATAGAAAAGCTGATACACGAACGTAATTATAAACCCGGTGAGACCGTATTTAAACGTAACGCGCCCGGTGAAGGTATGTATGTTATTTTAACCGGTAACGTAGAAATTTTCATGGAGGACTCAAGCGGAAATAAAAGCACACTCGCAGAATTAACGAATGGAGAATTTTTTGGAGAACTATCGCTTTTAGATGACGATATTCGCTCGGCAACCGCTATTGCAACGGATCATTCTAAACTGCTGGGATTTTTCCGGCCGGATTTATTCTCCCTGCTTGAACGCAATCCGGAATTAGGAAATAAAATTTTACTGAATTTAGCAAAAGTTATTGGAACAAGGTTACGAAAAACGAATGAACTCTTAACCGAAACCCAACAGAGATAGACTATGGACACATCCACTAACCCAGCCCGGGTTTTTATCCGGATATTTCTTGCCCTCTTATTCATGGGGTTTGTCTATATAATATGGCCATATATTTCTTCCGTTATCATCATGTTAATTTTTGCTTTCCTATTCACAACGATTATGTTGAAAGGCACCGATTATCTGGAGCGAAAAATACGAAATAGAGGATTGAGTGTCTTAGTGATGACCGGAACCGTTACGTCCATTATCATTATCTTTTTATCAGGATTTGCTTCCGGCTTTATAGACCAGGCTCGTGATTTTTCATCTCAGCTAAATGAGGAACAAACTGTTGCAAAAATGAATGTAACCATTCAAAATTTTTCTGCGGCTCTCCCGGATGTTATTCAAGAAAACCTTCCTCAAAATAAGAATATTGCAGATACATTAAAATCCAATATAGGGGGATTAATTGAAACCCTTCTTTCATTTGCCGGAGCAATCGGTTCTTTTATTTTCACAACAATAATGGTCATTATTTTTACCATCATTTTACTGCATGAATATCATCATTTTAAACGGTCATTAGCCGGATTTTTTTCCAATCGGTATTTTGAAGTCGGGCTTCGATTGATGTACAACATGGAAAAACAAATTTCCAATTATTTACATGGACAATTATTAGCTGCAGGAAGTGTTGCGGTTTTATCTATTATCGGATTATTCATCTTAAATCTTATGGGCGCTAATCTTACGTTGGTCGTATTTATCGGAATAATCGCCGGACTGGCAAATCTTATTCCGCTGGTAGGGCCGTTTGTGGGGATGATTCCTGCAATTCTCATTGCGTTTATGAACAATCTCGGCAGTGATGCCGCCCTTGCCCACGTCATTTTTGGTGTAATCCCATCTCCGTTTTATGTGCTTGATATTGTGGTGATGTTTATTATTGTGCAGCAAATTGATAACAACTTTATCACACCGATGCTCGTTGGGGAGAGCGTGGGGCTTCATCCGATGATGGTGATGATTGCGCTATTAATCGGCGGAACATTACTGGGACCTCTTGGGATGCTATTTGCCGTCCCTGCTGCAGGAATTTTAAAAGTGATAATTCAAGAAATTATGTTTGTCTCGAAAAATGCTCATCTGCTTTGATTTCCATGAGTTGATGAGTTATATGAGTTTCTGAGTTTTATAAGTTTAATGGGTTTCAAAACCCATTTACTCATCAACCCATATACTCGTCAACCCGTCAACTCTTTCTCTCACCTCACGTCGATTCGTATGACGATAAAATCAAAAAATGTAATTTGAAGTTCTTTTCCGTCCACCATCGGATAGAGCCATAGCTGATGGTCTTCTCCCTCAACATTTGGTCGGTGAACTTTTTCAATTGGCTCACCTAATATTGTCTGTACTTCCGGGATGGTCATCCCAACTTCTGCACTGGGCCTGCGCTGTTTTTCCAGCTCCTGCCGTACGTTTTCCATGCGTTCGTTGATAAGTATCTGCTCCTCCTGAGCCTCAAATTCTTTCAACGCGTTTTTGAGTTGTATTAACACCATTTTATCTGATTCTCGAAATGCCGGTGATAATTTTTCCGATATTTCCAGTGACTCGATGGCCAATAAAATTGCCTCTTTGTTCTCGATACTGTTTGCTTGCTCCACAAGTTTCACGGCAATTTGATGCTGTAATAATCCGATTTCGATATTCAAGTCAGGATTTTTTCTCATCGCTTGGGCGAATAAATGCAACGCTTTTTTATAAACTCCTGCTTCCATGGCAATTTCGCCATCCCGCAGTAACACCCTTGCCCGAAACCTCGGAAGCAACTCACGAGCTTTATTTGAGTAGGTCGCAATTCTTTTTACAATGGACAATGCTTTTTCACTGCTTCCTTTTTCCAGAAGCAGTTCGGCATCATATAAATGCTTATCGGCTATTTGGTCGATGCGAAAATTCAATCCTGCCAGCATCACCGAATCTGTCGCGACTACCCGCGCTCTCAAATACCTGTCTAATGCTTTATCCGTCATATTTCGTTCATCGTAGCTTAAACCTTCTCGCATTAACTGGTGCGGTATCTTTCGTTCAGATTCTCTCAATAACGCTTCTGCTTTGTAACGATTTGAATGTGTGGGGTGTTCTAACAAAAACGCGTTGAGATGTTTCGCTGCTTTTACATAATCCCGATGAAAATAATATTCCTTTCCTTTGTCCCCGGATGTTTTCCGCCCCCCATAAAACACATTTATAGTAAGATATAACCCATAGTTTGCCAAATCAAACCTGGAAATAGGTGTAAGGTTATTTGGGTCAGAAATCCTGTCTATTTTTGTATAAATATGTTTTACATCAAAACCGACGGCATATCGATTTTTCATCCCCGGGTCAAACACCCAACGGTACCCAGCTGTATACGATGTGGATGGTCCCCAGCCTGATGGAGTCGGTTCATATTGTTTTGTCGCCTGGCTTCGGTAAAAATCTGCAAACGCAACTCCGTATGTATATTTGAATGTTAAAAACCATTGTTGGGAGCGTTGAATAATCCAGGAGTGACTAAGTCCAACAGTGAAAAGTCTGGGTGAAAATACCGTGTTTGGGACATTCCAAGAAGGATTGAGGCTGCTCCATTCTGTATTAGGAATGCTTGATGGCCAAAAAATTGAAGAATACCTAAAGTTTATTCCCGTATGCATATCTGCCCAACTGGTTTTCAGGATGTAATGACTCAAATTCGTCTTTAGAAAATCAAGCTCCAGTTGGTGCCCGAATCGGTTGCTCCACGAACCGCCGTCAAACGAATAGGGCGGATTTTCTTCAAACCGTATCCATCCAGTTTTCATTAAATCAAGATCTTCGCCGCCACCGCCGTTTAGTCCAAGTCCGTAGCTGACTTCCAGAGGAATAAATGTAATCGGCTCATTGAACTCACGCGGATGAAAAATGCGGTCATAAGCATATCCGTCTTCATAGTCCAAACCTTGTCCGCTTTGTATTTTAATGAGCCCCCACAAATACGTTTTTACGGAATCTTTCGGAGCTGCCCCCAAAGATCCGGATAAAAAAACCAAGAGCAGGATAATGTGAAATCGGAATTGCATGGTCAGGTAAACTACCTGATTTTATGGGTATTGGACAAGAAGAAAGCAATGATTAAACTCCAAAAGTTTTTAATATTGGTAGTCTCACTTCTCTATCCTGGATTATTCGTCCGCCTGCCAAAAACGAAGTAGCGGGCCCGTCTGCCCAGGGCAGGCAGGCCACAAAGGCACTGAGGACACAGAGCTTATTAATATTAAAGTAGTTACAGAGAATTATGATGATAAAACTACAAAGCATTGATTTGTCCCATATTCTCTAACTTTAATAATATTTGTGGTTATCTGTGTTAATCTGTGTCTAATGAATAATGCAGGCTAAGATATTTTTCGCTTTCGATAAGGATTAGTACTTATTATATGGTGAGTTGTGTGCTAACTCCCAGTTATTTTATGTCATGCATTTTCTGTTAACTGATGCATCGAAAAGATTACCAACTTATTCCGGTATATAATGTTGGGGTAAATAGTCTAGAAAATATTGCCGGTACATATATCCCTACATGAAAATGACCATTGTTATACCAAGCATCTGGGAGGACGGCACTCTCGGTTAGCTCAAAACACAGTAAATAACGTGATTATAATTTTCTGATCAATCTGTGTCAGACAAATTATTTTTTACTGTCTCGTTATTGTATAGCCATATCGACTTAAGAATTAAATTCCCCGATTTGACAAGGCTGTTAATTGCTTTGTAATATTGATAAAACGTTATGGTGTATAAAGGAGCACCAGCCGTCATTATTATTTTACTTTCCATTTTATGTTCAAGCATCTGCTCTAATATTATCTGTGTTCCAACTCCACATTTAGCAAACTTCAATAATGACTTGAGACCATCATTCCTGGTTTTTATTGATTCGCTATATACATTGTTTGAAGTTTCATATTGACCAACGATTGTCTTGAGCTCTGCATAAGGTATCCGTTCACCATTTTTTTTGGTTCTTCACAGATTTGAGTACTTTTTTTAGATTAGGAGTAAAAAGTAGCAG
>CAYLYH010000021.1:0-30811 GCA_964388155.1 uncultured bacterium
ACCCCCGACCTGCTGATTACAAATCAGCTGCTCTACCAACTGAGCTACACCGGCATGTCGGAACGTCGCCTTTTGAACTTAGGTGGCATGTTTTTTGCCACTCAAAGCGGCATCTCCCTTTTCAATTCCGTGAATAATGCACGGTAAAGCTTATAAATTTAGAAATAATTAATGAATAATATCAAACACTTTTTACAAATAATTGAGAATAATTTATTTGAAGCTAAATCAAGAAAATTACAGAGCCTAAAAAGGGGAGGAAAATAAAAGATTATCTAAGGATAAGGAAAAATACTTGCGTTTTTGTACTAAACATACGATGACAAAATAGTTCACAAAGCACCAATCACAGATTAAATAAATGACCAAAAATTATATTACTCCGGCATAGGTTATTCGTATTTAATTCTATTAAAACCATTGAAATGGTTAATGGTTGTGTCCTATCAGTAACCCACGACTTAAGTCGTGGGTTACAAACAAATAATAATTTGAACCGTTTTAACGGTTTTTTAATACGACTAACTAGTGCCAGTTTAATAACGTTTCAGTTACAGGTGGGATATCTATGTTTTGTTACTTTACAATTAAGATTGGAGTAAAATGATGAGCAGTTTACCCTGATGTATCGGGGAATCATTTTCTGTTGACAATAATTCATCTGCGACTCATTATTGTACTCCAAATTAAACGGGTTGGCATTTCTGTCCGTCAGGAGTGTCCTTTACGACCCAGCCCAGCTCTTGAATATTATCCCGTAGATCATCAGATAATCTCCAATTTTTATTCGTTCGGGCATTCTCTCTTTCTTTTAACAAAGCTAAAATTTCGGAGGGAAGTTCAACCCGACCGGGGAGTAAATCAAAAATGGAATTAAATTTGTCAATGAATACTAAGCCTGAAATAGCGTCATCAATATCTAACTTATCTTCATCAAGCCTATGATTCGTTTGCTTTATCCAGTTAAAAAATACGGCGAGTGCTTGCGGAGTGTCTAAGTCATTTTCCAATGCTTTGACAAAATCGCTATAACCTTTTGGAAGAGAACCTGATGCAGCTTTATCCCCGACAAACGAAGTTAAACGTTCATAGATATCGGAAATACGCTGCACGGCTTGTTCGGCTTCATGTCGTTTCGACAGCGAAAAATTCAGTGTTTTTCTATAATGCGTTTTGAGCAAAGTGTATCGAAGTGTCTCCGGTGTAAATCCTTTTTCCAACAAATCGGATATCTGATAAAAATTCCCAAGTGACTTACTCATCTTTCCGCCGTCAACCAGCAGATATTCGCAATGCATCCAGGTATTTACAAATGGTTCACCGGTCGCACATTCTGATTGGGCAATCTCATTTTCATGATGCGGAAACATATTATCAACACCGCCACAGTGGATATCAAAATGATCCCCCAAATATTCGGTAGACATCGCAGAACATTCAATATGCCATCCGGGTCTTCCCTTCCCCCAGGGAGAATTCCACGCCACATTTCCGTCTTCCTCTTTCCACGTCTTCCAGAGGACAAAATCCTGCGGATTGTCTTTTGTGTATTCATCAGAGATAATCCGTTCTGTCGATTTTTGTTCACCAAAATCCAAGTGTACGAGTTTCCCATACTCCGGATAAGCCTCGATTGAGAAATACACTGAACCGTCACCGGCTTGATAGGCAAATCCGCCATCAATGAGTTTTTTTATCATCTTGATCATTGATTGTATATGTGCAGTCGCCCGGGGATATTCATCCGCCGGGAGGATTTTTAATCTCTTGAGATCGTCGAAAAATCTTTCTGTAAATGTCTCAGTAAGTTTTTGAATAAGGATATCCTTTTCAATCGATCGTTTGATGGTTTTGTCATCAACATCTGTGATATTCATGACGTGGGTCATTTTATATCCTTTGAGAAGGAGAAACCGCTTTAACAAGTCTTCAAACATGAACGCGCGGAAATTTCCGATATGTGCAACATCATACACCGTTGGACCGCACGTGTAAAGTTTCACCTCCCCTTTCTTAATAGGCGTGAATGTTTCTTTTTGTCTCGTAAGTGTGTTATAGAACCTTATTGACATTTGTATTTATCCGTGAATTTTATGGTTAAGGTTTCAAAAATATGGGTAGAAGAGTTGAAAAGTAAAGGATATACGGGGTTCGATACTCTAACACCAAACGCCCAATATATAGCAGAAAACACAAAGATTCTGCATTCATGATAGAGAGGACAACTCTTTCGTTGTTTATCAATGAATTTTGCTAAAAACATCATCCGTTTAGTGCTTCGGTAATAATTTGTTTAATAAGCTCTGAGAACGTCCCACCGGCTGCTGTATAGGCTTTGGGGACTAAACTTGTGTCCGTCATTCCCGGGAGTGTATTCATTTCGAGAAACCAATATCTTCTGTCATCATCAAACCGAAAGTCCACTCGACCGTATCCGGTGCAATTTAGTGCTTCATACATCCGCAGTGCATCATTCTGAATTTGATTCGTCAACGCTTCCGGTATTTTTGCCGGGCATTCATAACGGCTCATCCCGGAGGTATATTTACATTCATAATCGTACAGCTCATGTGAGGGGATAATTTCAACAATCGGGAATACGTCTTTCCCAACAATCGCTACGGTAATCTCACGCCCGGGGATGAACGTCTCCAGCATGATTTCATCACTATAAACACCGGCTCGGGCGATTGCCGGAATGAGCGTATCCTCAGTATGAACAATGGATAATCCTACAGTACTCCCTTGGTCATTCGGTTTTACGACCACAGGAAATGTTAAATTCTTTGGAATATCATCCGATGGGTTTATCAAATGCCAATCCGGTGTATCGAACCCGGCATCACTAACTATTTTTTTACTGAGATGTTTGTTCATGCATAACGCAGACGCTTCCGGTCCTGACCCAGTGTACACAATATTTTCCTTATCTAAACAACGTTGAATATCACCGTTTTCACCTTCACCTCCGTGCAATGCATTAAAGACGATATCCATTTTTCTTAACTGTGGAAGGACGGATTCAATCGAATCATTTAATTTGACGGAAGCCACTCCATAATTCAACTGCTCACAGGCTTTAGTCACCGCCGTCCCGGTGGAAATCGAAATTTCCTGTTCGGTGGATGTTCCACCCATTAGTATTGCAACGTTCATGGAGAAACCTCTGTCAATATTTTTGCACCCTCCAATAAATCCTCGGCAATGTACGTCGGATTAAATTCACCGCTCTTTCGCAATTTTTTCCCATTTCCCGTTAAAACCAACATTGTATCCATCCCCAAATTTTTGCCGGACTTCATATCAACCATGCTGTCTCCGATGATTAAAGAGTGTCCCAAATCAATATCATGATTTTTTGCTGCTTCTAAAAACATCCCCGGTCCGGGTTTTCGCATATTCGTCGCTCTGTCCGGATGGTCGGCATTCCAATAGATGCCCAACAACGGCAGCTCATTCTGAAAAAATACTTTTTTTAGCCACGCATGGATTTCCTCTAATTTCTCTCGTTTGATAATCTCCCTGCCCACACCGGATTGATTGGTCATAATGCAAAATCGATGCCCATTTTCCGCCAATATTTTCAAGGCCGGAATGGTAAACTCATAAAGCGTAAACTGATCTAAACTGTTAATATACCCGGGGTCAGGATTCAGAGTGCCATCCCTGTCCAAAAAAATTGTATCGTAGTTTTTCCTCATACATTCCGTCCTTTAACGTCTGACAAGTGCAAAGAACTCCTGAAAAAATAGACAGCTCCGATGATGACAAAAGGCACAAATCCGATAGAGTGGATAATAATTGCAAATGCCTGAGCTGTCGACAAAGATAGCGCAAAAAGGGTTGTTCCCACGTAAACGATGGCAGCATGATAAGTGCCAATATAGCCCGGCGCCGCCGGAATAATAATCGACAACGTTGCTGTTACTAAAACAATTCCGATTCCTACAAGACTGATGTCTACATTGAGTGCTTGTGTAATCATCCATGCATCCACGTAATACATTGCCCATGTCATTGCCGTAAACATCATGATTTTTGATACGTGATGTGTATTTTTTAGTGCAGTAATTCCATCGATCATTTCGAGGATAAAACGAAATAGCTTTTGAGATACGCCGGAGCGGTTATCAATCCATTGGTGAATACGACCTAAACGGTTACCGGAAGCTTTTCCCACCCAAATAATGACAGCAAAAACGAAAAGTGTACCGCCAATGACAACATACGCCATTCCACTCATCCATCCCGCCAGTGGATAGAACACCATCAGGACAGCCATCAGGACTATTAAGCCCAGCATATCCAACAGACGTTCGAGAATCAACGTTCCAAACGAAGATGAAAACGATATTGGTCGATTGTGACTGATACTGTAGGCACGTAGCACCTCACCCAACCGAAACGGTAAGACGTTATTTCCAAAATAACCAATCATGCACGACCCGAATAATGTATGTGTGTCCAATTGCTCAAATGGTTCTAATATTAACTTCCAACGGAGTGCCCGAATCCAGACACTGTAAATCATGAGTACGACTGCAAAAAATATCCACCATAAGTTTACTTGAGAAAGCTGAGTTAAAAACGCACCCCAATCTAACTGTCGAAATGCATAAAACAGACCGAGTGCACTCAGTAAAATACCGATAATCAATTTTAAGAATTTATTCACGGAGGTCAATCACTTCCCAGCCGTCAACCGTCCAAAGAATATCTGAAGGTTGTCGAAGATGATCGAAAGAGGTTACGTCAACATCGATTGTATTATCCTCGTCATAGTTGAGATGAATTTGTACTGGACGAAAGGTTTCATCAATTTGGAGCGTACCAGATAGTTCAATCTCATGGATGTAAAATTCAACCAATTGTGTCCCGTCGGTAGATGGTCTAACTTTCACGATATCAAGATGAGAAAAATCCCCGGTGAGAAGGGTAAACAAACTAAATTCCTCGGGAAATATTCGGTCAATAACAACCTGATGTGACTCCGGTGTAAATGTGTACACGGTTTGGTCGTCTACCCGAATTGTCTGAACCGGTGACAAAAAAATATATCTGTGTTGGTTAACGATTTCTAACGTAGCATGATCAATGTAAGTATCATCATATTGATTCTGTGAAATGGTTAATTCCATTTTAATTCCTGCCGGACTACGCAATGTAGCGGTTAATGAATCCAGGATGGCGTTGTTATCGCCCTTCACATTGGATAAAAACATGAACAAGAATAGGAAAATTATTCGTTTAAGTTGAGGCATTGACTGAATTCTAGGTTCTGCCTGCCCGCCAAAGTTTTGCAGGCGGGGGTTCTGCCTGTCCGCAGTCATGGTATAGATGGATAGCGCACTAGGTTTTGCATTGTTAACAGGTTTTGAGAGAATGGATAATATTTACAATCATATGATTTCATTTTCAGTTGACTACAATTTGTTACCAACTAACTTCCTTCTTTTTTCAATCGATTTTTTTAGAACACTCCAATACTTTCTGGCGTTAGTACTTTCTCTTGTAAGAATCAGTCATTAATCATTTCAAGATAGGTTTCATCAACGAGCACTTCACGAGCTTTGCTTCCGGTAAACGGACCAACAACGCCAAGCTGTTCCATTTCATCAATGAGTCGAGCCGCTCTAGAATACCCTACTTTCAACCGACGTTGAAGAAGGGAGATAGATCCTTGCTGATGAATCACAACAAGACGAATTGCATCATTCAGCATGTCGTCTGATCCTCCTGAATCAAACGTAACTCCTCCTGCTGATACCTCACGCACACTATCCAATTTTAATTCATCAGATTTCGGCTGCTGTTTAATGTGGCTCATCACCGCTTCAATTTCTTCTAAGGACAAAAATGCATTATGCAACCGAACGGGTTCAGAAGATCCTAATCCCTGAAACAGCATATCTCCACGGCCGATTAATTTTTCAGCTCCGGTGGAATCCAAAATAGTTCTCGAATCAATTTTTGATGCAACCTGAAACGCGATTCTCGAAGGAAAGTTGGCTTTAATAATTCCGGTAATCACATCTACAGATGGTCTTTGAGTCGCAATAACAAGGTGTATTCCAACCGCTCGTGATAGCTGCGCTAAACGGGCGATCGGAGCTTCCACATCTTTGGCACTCATCATCATTAAATCGGCTAATTCATCTACGACAAGGACAATATACGGCATGATAGGCTGACTATCTTTGCGCATTCTTTTATTATACTCATCAATATTTCTAACCACTGCATCTGCTAAAACGGTGTACCGTTTATCCATTTCTTTTTCTAGAGCACGTAAACCTAAAATCGCATTTTCCATCGTCGTAATAATGGGTTCACTGATGTCTTCGGTTTTAATAAGATAATAACTCTCTAATGCACGATAAAGAGTCATTTCTACTTTTTTCGGATCAATGATCATAAATTTCACTTCATCCGGCGTACATTGATATAAAAGACTGCAAACCACCGTGTTCAAGCAGACAGACTTTCCTGAGCCGGTCGTCCCTGCGATAAGGAGGTGTGGCATTTTCGCCAAATTGAGTGTGGCAATCTCTCCTGATGTATTTTTACCAACGGCAAGCGTAAGTTTCGAATCAGCATTGGCAAATTTTTCTGAGTTTACCACGGATTTAAAATACACGGTAGCAGGATTTCGATTCGGGATTTCAATTCCGACTGAAGATTTACCGGGGATGGGAGCAATCACACGAACACGGCTCGCTTCCATCACCCGGGCAAGGTCATCAGAAAGTTGGACAAATTTATTTACACGCACTCCCTCCGCCGGTTCGACTTCGAAGAGAGTAATAACAGGTCCCGGATGGACATTTACAACTTTCCCTTGTACGCCAAATGTGGCTAAGGACTGCGTGAGGAAGCTGGCTCTGTCCAATAGTTCTTCTCGTGACATTCCATCGTTAATTGATACCGGTGTAAACAAAAGTTCTGTCCCGGGAAGTTGATATTTTCGCTTAGGCGCCTGCCGTTCTTTTACGGCATCCAAGTCCACCTCATCTTCCACCACCATCTCACCAACTTCTATTGATTCATCATCCGTTGATTTCGGCAACTCTGGTTGAGGTACTTTGGTTGACTCAATCCCATCAGATTCACTCTGAGGTTCTTCGTCAATTTCACTTATTTCATCATGAGTGTTTTGTTCCAGTTCTTTCGCTTCACGGACTTTTTGAGCATCAATTTTTTCGATTAAACCTTCAGTATGTTTTCGTTTTTCGGATTCTTCTTTTTTCTGGTCTTTCTTCTGTAGTTCGTCCTGCTTCCAATGATACAGTTTCTCCCACAGCTCTTTAATGGGTTGATAAAAACTCCATGCAAAATAACCACGGAACAAGACTAACCACGCTGCAAGTAAAACAATGACTGCACCAATACGACCAAAAAAGTCGATAAGTAAGTTTGCCAGCAGTCCACCTGCCAACCCTGACCAAATAAAATTTGTTTGACCACTTTTCGTCAATAGATGAAGCAACAAACCGATCGAAACAGATAATAAAAATGCTCCTCCTAAAATATATCCTGCAATACGATTTAAATTTTTCAAGTCTTTTCGACCAAAGAACCACCAGCCATAGATTACTCCTATCACCGGCAGGATAAACATCACTGCTCCAAACGTGAGCTTGATGAAAATAAATGCAATATAGACACCCAAAATACCCATTGGATTTTCTACATGGATATTTGGAGAGATACCCGGATCTTCATTGGGGTGAAACCCTATCATGCTGATTAAAATCAGCAGAGAAAGGGCAATGATTAAAATTCCAAGTATTTCCAGTCTGCGTTTGTTTATGGTTTTTTTCTTTTTAGCGATGACGAACTCCCTCAAAGTATTATTGATTAATCCTTGTGAAAAATAGCAATGACAACTTGGAATTTACGATAATTGATAAAAGAAATGGTAATAGATAAAAAAGTGGAGAAAGTGGGAAAGTGGGAAAGGAGAAAAGAAGACAGGGAGAGAGTGCCTACCTGTCTTTGAAAAACCCTGCAGCAGGACGCTTCGTCCTGCAAATGTCATTAATGATACAGGACAAAGTGTCCTGTAAAAATTGTATAGGTTAGACAACTTTGAAAGGTCCAACCCGCCAATGGCGGACAAATCTTAAATTTGGACTGTTCCGTCTTTATAAAATGGAGGTTTTACGATAACGGCGGATTTACGCTTTCCGCGAATGTCCACAGATATTTCCGTTCCGGATTTTGTAAACGGTCGATTCACATATCCAAGGGCAATTCCTTTTTTCAGTGACGGTGATTGTGTGCCACTCGTGACGTAACCTACTTCTTTATCACCGAGATAAAGTGAATATCCTTTCCGTGGAATCGCTTTATCAGTCATTTCAAAACAGACAAGCCGACGTGCCATCGTTTCTTTCCGTTTCAAGATTGCATCTCTGCCAATAAAGTTGCCCTTATCCGGTTTTGTTATCCATCCTAACCCGGCTTCATACGGATGCGTTGTGGCATCGATGTCATTTCCGTAAAGACAATATTTCATTTCAAGCCGGAGGGTATCTCTGGCACCGAGCCCCATCGGGATCAACCCATCTTTATGTCCTGCCTCCAGTAGCTCATCCCAAATTGCCGGAATATCTTGTGGCTTTCCGTAAATTTCGTATCCCAATTCTCCGGTGTAGCCGGTTCGTGCCAGCGTAACTGTACTGTTTCCTACTTCCCCGTTGGTGAAATGATAAAAAGCCAGCGATTGCAAATCAATGTTTGTGAGTTTTTGCAATATCTCCCGCGACTTTGGACCTTGCAGGGCAATGAGATTCACCTCGTCACTGATATCTTCTAAGACAACGCCTTCAATGAGATGGCTTTCCATCCATTCAAAATCTTTTTGAAGATTAGCTGCATTCACGACAAGGACAAAGTATTCTTCATGTCGGTAAATGAGTAAATCATCTACGATTCCCCCATCATCATAACACATTGCAGAATACTGCGCCTGCCCCGGAGACAACTTTGTTACGTCATTAATTGTAACAAATTGCAAAAAGGCTTCTGCATTTTCCCCGAAGATGCGAAACTCGCCCATATGGCTGACATCAAACATCCCGGCATTATTTCTCACTGCATGATGTTCATTAGTAATTCCGGAGTACTGAATCGGCATCATAAAGCCGGCAAACTCGACCATTTTTCCGCCTAAGTCAATATGACGTTGATATAAAGATGATTTTTTTATTTTCATGAGTCTACTCCGAAAAGGTTCTATTGGGCTAAAGCCATCAGTTTATCGAACTTTACACCCCAACCTAAAGGATGGGGTAATTGTAGATATTATTACAGATATGGTAAAATACTTACTCCGTCCTTCCCGTCTGCCTTCTTTATTAATTTCAAAATGTGGCGGGCAGGTAGGGCGTGGATTATGGAAAAACCAACGATTTGGGGGTTTTAACCCATTTCTGGAGTGGACTCTTTTCATTATTTTAGCTTTGATAAGAGAGTAAAGAGCACGGAGAAAAAACAAGGTTGCTCGATTCTTTCTCCCCACTCCTCACTTTCTACTTTCTACTAAGATTATTGTCGTTTTCGGAAATCAGAAATAAATTCCGCAACTTTTTCAGCACCTTTCAATGACATCGCATTGTACATCGATACGCGAACCCCACCGACACTCCGGTGACCTTTCAATCCGATAAAGCCCGCTGCTTTTGCTTCTGAAATCAATTTCTGTTCCAATTCTTCTGACGGAAGTCGTAATGTAACATTCATCCAGCTTCTGTCTTCTACCTTTGCTGTTCCAGTGAAAAAGTCCGGATCAGAATCAATTAAGGAATATATTGTATCCTTTTTCTTGCGATTGATTTCCTCTACCGCTTTAAGTCCGCCCTGCCCTTTTATCCATTCTAAAACCAGTTTGATGACATACACACCAAATGCCGGCGGTGTATTGAATAACGACCGCTTACTCGCGTGCGTTCTATAATCAAACATGGTAGGAATTCCATCCGGAATTGTATCCAGCAATGACTGATGAATCACCACCATCGTTACGCCCGAAGGACCTAGGTTTTTTTGAGCACCGGCGTAAATCATCGAGAATGTTGAAAAGTCCAGTTCTCGCGATAAAATATCCGAAGACATATCGCAAATTAACGGAACATTCCCGGTTTCCGGGAATACGTGGTACTGCGTTCCTTTGATGGTGTTATTCGACGTGATATGTAAATACGCCGCATCCTCAGGGAGATTAATATCTCTGGGAATATAATTATATCCAGATGCTTTCGTCGAACCGGCTAAATGCATATTTCCAAGTTTTTGCGCCTCTTTTATCGCTTTGGTCGACCATGTGCCGGTATCGATGTACGCAGCAGTTTTATCTTCGGGGAGCAGATTGATAGGTATGTGTGCAAACTGCGTGGACGCACCTCCGCCGACAAAAAGAACGTGGTAATCATCCCCGATATCCATGAGCTCTTTGGTGAGGGAAATTGCCGTATCGTTTATTTCATCATACTCCGGTGAACGATGGGAAGACTCCATAATCGACATGCCGGTTCCTTTGTAATCCAGAAGTTCATCCCGGACAATTTTCAGGACATCCAACGGGAGTGTTGAAGGTCCTGCATTAAAATTAAATACTCGTTTTGTCATGATTTTTCTCCAATGATTTGATTATTGTGAAATAAATTCTTCAATCGTCTCCTCGACAATATCGCCAATGCGGAGAAGATTCTCTTTTGAAGATGCACCCAAATGCGGTAGCATCGTTACATTTGGTGCATCAACCAGCACCGTATTTTCCGGCGGGTCAGAATACCAAACATCATTTCCAAATGCTTTGAGCTTTCCGCTGCGGAGTGCATCCGCAACATCCTCTTCAATAATCGTTTTTCCACGACCGGTGTTGATAAGAAATACGCCGTCTTTAAACTCTTTCAGCGTTTCAGCGTTGATTAATCCTTTTGTTTCATCCGTCAAAGGCATGTGCATTGAGACATAATCTGAAGCGTTCAGGACATCCTTCATGGCTGGTTTCATCGTTGCGACATCGCTGGAGGTCACGTACGGATCGAAGGCAATTACATCCATTCCGAATGCAATTGCACGTTTCGCTAACTCGGTACCAATTCGACCAAGCCCTAATATTCCTAATGTTTTTCCGTAAAGCTCCGTTCGTTTCATTTGTTTTTTCAGCCACTCTCCGTTATGCATTGTACGGTCAGCCCATGCAACATGATTCGTGATAGAAATCATGAGCGTAAAGGCAAGCTCAGCAACGGCAATCGAAGAGGCAGCCGGCGTATTTCGTACGACAATTCCTTTTTCTTTTGCGTAATCAAGATCAACATTATCCAAGCCGACACCGCCACGAATGACAAGCTTTAGGTTTGGTGCGTTATCGATGTAGTCTTTACGTACTTTTGTTTTGCTTCGGATGAGAACAACATCAGCTTCCGCAACTCTGGATTTATCATCAGTCACTTCTCCGAATTTTACAAGTTTAGCAGATAAACCTGCATCAAATGCATCTGAGATTAAAATAAGCATTCTTTTTTCCTTTCAGTTATTATGTTAATACGTTTACAATCATGCCACTGCGGAGTTTTGGTTCAAACCACGTTGATTTTGGTGGCATAACCTGCCCCGCATCGGCGACATTAAGCAGTTGCCGGATAGATGTCGGATATAGCGAAAATGCTATTTTGTATTCTCCCGAATCCACCAACTTTACTAATTCTTTTGTCCCTCGGATTCCTCCGACAAAATTGATTCGTTTATCCGTTTTTGGATCTGTAATTCCAAGAATCGGATCAATAAAATTCTTTCCAAGGATGGCAGCATCTATCGATCCTGTTGGATCATTTGGATTAAAAGTATCCTCTTTGGCTGTCAATTTGTACCACTGTCCTTCGCAATACATCCCAAAAGTATGAAGTTCCTCCGGATTTATTTCACCTTCATGAGGTTCAATATCGAAAAATTCTGACGCCTTATTCAGCATTTGTTCAACCGTTAATCCATTCATATCGGAGACGACCCGATTGTACGGTAAAATATGCAGTTCGGCATCCGGAAATATCACATTGAGAAAATAATTGTAGCTTTCTTCTCCCGTGTAATTTGGGTTCTCCTCACGATTCCGGCGACAAACTTCCGACGCTGCTTGACTTCGATGGTGCCCATCGGCGATATACATGTGTAGTAATGCTGAAAAGTCAGAAATAATCTTTTGAATACTCTCATCATCAGACACTACCCAAAATTCGTGGCGGATACCGTCATCTGCTGTAAAATCCACATCAGAAGGGCGAGTCATTATCGTGCTAAATGTTTTCTTAATCTTTTTATCATTACGAAATGTTGAGAAAATGGGACCGACTTGAGCTTCCAGAAACGAAATATGATTCGCTCTGTCGTTGACTTTTTCCGGGCGTGTATGTTCATGTTTTTTTATCAATCCGTTATCATACTCATCTACGGATGTTAACGCAACAAGCCCGGCCTGTGCTCGTCCATGCATGGTCAGTCGATAGAGATAAAAACACGGTTTTTCATCGCGAATCATTAATTGTTCATCGACGAACCTGTTCAAATTATTTTTTCCTCGTTGGTAGACTTCTTCACTATAAGAACTTACATTGTCATCAAATTCCAACTCAGCTTTATTTACACGTAAAAAAGAGTTTGGGTTTTGTTTGACAATTTCACGAGCCTCTTTAGCATTTAAAACATCATAAGGCGGTGAGGCAACTTGCTTAGCATATTTTGGTTGAGGTCTTAATCCTCTAAAAGGTTTTACGATCGACATTTTTTTCTCCAGGTATTAAAGTGTTAGGGTGTTATGGGTTATTGTCCATTTAAAGTAAGTTCGATTCTACATTTTCGCCAGAGCTTTTTTGATGAGTATTTCTACGGTCCCGGTAAGCTCCCCGGCTTTTTCAAGTTTTTTCATTGCTGCATGAGCTTTGGCACGTTTGTATCCCAAGGATATTAATGCTTCCACCGCATCCTGCATATCATCGGGAACGTCATCTCTACCAAAAATCACAGACATATCTTCGTCTTTTTCCGTAACAAATTTTTCTTTCAGCTCAATGATGATTCGTTTGGCTGTCTTTGTCCCGATGCCCGGGATGACGGTCAAGGATTTTACATCCCCTGCAATAATACGTTTTTTGAATTCCGCTACCGATGCCCCGGACAAAATCCCCATGGCGGATCGCGGTCCGATTCCGCTGATACCGATTAACAGCATAAACATATCCCGTTGTTCTTCATGACTGAATCCGTACAAATCCAAAATGTCTTCACGCACATGTAAGTATGTCAGCACTTCGGATTGCGACCCGACAGCCGGCAGCCGTTCGTATGTACTCACACTGATATGAACACGTAAGCGAACACCATTCACATCCAGCACTACAAATGCCGGTGATTTTTTTATGAGTTTTCCGGTAATGGAATCGATCATAAATTTATTCCTATCAATTGATTAAGATGGCACAACCCAATCGCCAATGCATCAGAAGCATCGGTTGGAGTTGGTAATTCTTTTAACTCTAAGATTTTTTGCACCATAAATTGAACTTGTTCTTTTGTGGCAGCGCCATTCCCAACCACCGATTGTTTCACTTTCCGCGGGGCATATTCCATGCAGGAGAGGTCGGCGTTTGCACCTGCCAGCAGCAATGCACCACGGGCTTGCCCAAGTTTCATTGCGGACTTAACATTCTTTTGATAAAATGTATCTTCAATGGCTATTACGTCGGGGTTATATGTCTTTATCAACTTCGTTGCTTCCGAATATAAATGTTTTAATCGTTCCGGTAATGCCACATTTTTAGGCGGTCGAATTGTCCCGTAACAAATCGCGCGTACTTGCGACCTGTATTTTTCCAGTACTCCAAACCCCGTTACACTTAATCCGGGGTCAAATCCAATGACGCGCATATTGCTTTACGCGTTTCCTAATGTTTCTTCATCGATGTCAAAATTGGAATACACATTGCTGATATCGTCATTATCTTCCAGTGCTTCCATTAAATTCAGTAATCGTTCGGCATCATTGCCTTCAACTTTTTGAAGGTTTTTAGGAACCATTTCCACTTCTACAGATTCGATGGAGTAACTTTTCGCTTCCAGAGCTTCTTTTACCTCTATCATAGAGGACGGATCCGTAGAAATCAAGTACATATCTTCCTCTTGTTCAAAGTCTTCTGCTCCGCTTTCTAATGCAGCGTCTAAAACGTCGTCTTCAGCTCCGGCAGATGCAAGAATCTGTATTTGTCCTTTTTTATCGAACATCCACGCCACGCTTCCGTTTTCACCCAAATTGCCACCATATTTCACCATAAGATGTCGAATATCTGCAACGGTTCGTTTTTTATTGTCGGTCATGATTTCCATAAAAATGGCGACGCCTCCCGGACCATATCCTTCATAAGTGTATTCTTCATAATGGACTCCCGGAAGTTCACCAGTTCCTTTTTTGATGGCTCTTTTTACATTATCCGCAGGCATATTATTGGCTTTTGCTTTTTGGACTGCCGTACGTAATCGCGGATTGGAGTTCTCATCTCCGCCTCCCATACGTGCGGCGATGGTAATTTCTTTAATAATGACCGTAAATATTTTACCGCGCTTTGCATCTACGGCACCTTTTTTACGCTTAATTGTTGACCATTTACTGTGTCCGGACATGTATTTCCTCACTATTACAGTACGAAATTTACAGTAAATTTATCGTGCCTACCAAGAAGTGTCGATTGGAACAAAACATAAGATTTCTTGTAAAGGCTATTAAGAACTTCGTGGAATCTGTCCAAGTTTCAAGTAACTTTAGTGGTATGCAAAAAGTAATATTAATCCTATTTCTGTTCCTGTGTATGACCGAATCATTATTCGGAAAACGGTGGGAGATTGTTTCATCCGATGATGAAACGCTCATCGTTGACGTCCAGTTTGATGTGAATTATCCTGCAGACTTAGAACCGGAATACATTACTATCGGGCTTCCGATTGACGAATTCCCGGAAATTGCGACGACGTTTTCCATGGAGAAACCCTTCGACTTCGACCCACACCCAAATGTATCTGTAGGAGCAGAATGGATTTCTAAACACACCATGCACTCACTTCATACGGCAACGTTAAAAATTTCTCCCTTCGCAGGTGGACAGCATTTCTATTCAAAAGTACGTATCACTTTTCACATGGATGAAACACCCCAAAAGAATCCGATCTCTTTATCTAAGCTTCAACAAGGTTTGTTACGTCATACCATCATCAACTGGGACTTAGCTCAACACTGGATATTTGCAAAAGATGGGTTATTAAAAACTACCGAAACCGGAGTGGAGCATCTCATCATTGGACCAACCGAATTCGAAGCATCTTCCCTTCCACTTGTAAACCACAGAGGGAATTCCCGGTATGTCCTTCTCGACAGTATTTATACACAATTCAATAATGGAAATCCTGCCGCCGAAGCAATTCGCGAGTTTATCTTGTGGGCACATGACACTTGGGAAACACCACCCATCTGCATTTTGCTCATGGGCGATATCGAATGGATTCCAACACTTTATTATTCCGGAGATTATGCAGCTGATGACCTTTTTACTTCACCAACGAATAGTTCACCACCCATTGCCGCCATTGGACGGTATCCCGCTCATAATACCACAGATGTAGATGCGTTTGTTTCAAAGTTAATTGACTACGAAAATACACCTGTTTTTGGACCTTGGCGGCAACGAATAACATTGGTTGCAGACGACACAAAAAGACCGGAGCACAGCACTCATGACGTCTCAACGGGGAAGAGCCACACATTAAATTCAGAATTGGTCGCGGGGCGGATACCCAATCTAATGGATGTACAAAAAATCTACATGATGGAGTATCCGGAAGTCAGTAATGCATCGGCGTATGGTGTGATAAAACCGGCGGCCACAGAAGCCTTGTTTTCTGCTCTGAAAAATGGAACAGGTATCATTAATTATATCGGTCACGGCAGTCCGTCTAATTGGGCGCAGGAAATTTTACTCTCAAAAAGTCGAGGGGATATCCACGCAATCCAAACCGGGATGAAACTCCCCATTTGGATTGCAGGAACATGCTCATGGGGACATTTTGATGACCCTCAAACCGATGCGTTCTCCGAAGATATTATTCGGGAGCCGGAGAATGGTGCTGCTGCCATCATTACCACATCGAGAGCCATTGGCATTACCTCAAATGCTCATTTTTTACAAAATATTTTTTCCGCGATGTTCCCGGATGGTCAGCCGACAGATAATCCCATCGGTATTGTACTGCAATCTGTAAAAACCGGCAGCCATCCCGGAAGATTATTTCATTTGTTTGGCGACCCTGCAATGCCGCTGCCATTCCCCACTGTATCCGCTACGATCGATTCTCTTTCCACCGATACATTGATTACATTAGAACCTGCTATGTATTTTGGATCGCAACCTTTTAATCAAAACGGGACCGGATACGTTTCATTGACAGAGGGTAATCGATTGGTGACTCGCCATTATACTATTGCAGGCTCTAATCAAGAAATATCATATATTTTACCGGGGCCATCATTATTCCGCGGGCAATTTAGATTTACAGATAATCAATTTATCGGTGAGTTGATTGTCCCCAAAGATATTTCTGACACAGAAAACCCCGGTAATTTTCGAGTGTATCTCCTATCCAATAACGGACGTGAGGCAATGGGTGCAGTTCATTCTATCCACTACTCCGTAAGAGGAACCAATACCGATACAGAAGGACCGATAATCCAATTTACAACATCTGATGGAAGGTACTTGCAAACAGGCGATCATCTGACTCCGGAAGACGGTCTATTTTTATCCGTTTCCGATTTAAGCGGAATTAATCTTACTGAGGAAATCGGTCATGAAATTATGCTGACAAATATGACCACAAATCAACTAACAGACCTCACTAATCAATTTATTTATGATGTTGATAAAATTACTTCCGGAACAATCACCATTCCATTGGACGATTTCAATACGGATATTCACATGAACATAAAGGTGTGGGATAATGCGAACAATCCGTCTGAGCGTGAGATCAGACTCACACGCTCAGAATCTACGCAACTCAATGTGTTTCAAGTACTGAATTTTCCGAACCCATTTCGAACCGGGACACAATTTGCATTCGAAATCAGTTCTCCCGCTGATGTTAAAATTAACGTGTACACGTTAGGCGGAAAACGCATATACTCCACAGATAATTTTTACTTCTCCAATGCCGGTTATCATACAATAGACTGGGACGGCAGAGATGCGTACGGTCAATTGATTGCCAATGGCGTCTATCTGTATCGCCTCAAAGCAACAGATTCGGAGCGAAGTGTTTCTACTATTGAACGAATGGCAAAATTTCGATGACTCAACCTCCAATAATTTTGGCATCAAAGTCTCCACGGCGACAACAACTTTTGTCACAAATCGGGCTGGATTTTGAGGTCATTCCCGGCAACGTGAATGAAGATTTCTCGATAAATTTATCTCCAAGAAATTTCGCAGAACATTATGCAGAAAAGAAAGCGAACGATGTCGCAAAACACCATCCGGAACACTTGGTTATTGGTGCAGACACAATCGTGGTTTTAAACGATAAAATCTTGGGAAAACCTGCGGATAAATCAGAAAGTTATTCGATGCTGTCATCTCTCTCAGGAGAAACACATACGGTCGTGACAGGTGTATCTCTTCAGTGGATTTCGAAAAATATTGATATCACATTTAGTGAAATAACATTGGTAACATTTAACTCATTATCTTCACAAGAAATTCATTATTACATTGACACTTACCATCCGTTAGATAAAGCCGGGTCTTACGGAATTCAAGATTGGTTTGCAGTCTGTGTAAACAATATTGACGGGTGTTTCTATAACGTAATGGGATTTCCGCTTTCAGCTTTTTACCAACAGTATAAAAAAATTACAGCCAACGATTCACCATGAAACAACTTCTTTTATTGAGTAATTCCACGATGAGAGGGCAACCATTCTTGGTGTGGCCCGAAGAACACATCAAAACAATCTTAGGGAGTGAGATCCAAGAGATACTTTTCATTCCGTATGCCGCCGTCAATATCGCCTGGGCAGGATATAAAAAAGCCGTCCAAAAACGGTTTGAGGAAATGGGATACTCTGTAGAGTCCGCCTATGACAAAGGCGACCCCGTTGAAAAAATCCGTCGTGCAGATGCTATTGTGGTTGGCGGCGGAAATACGTTTGCGTTGCTCTATCATGTGTATCGATACCAATTATTGAAGCCTATCCAAGAGCGAGTTGCAGAGGGAATTCCGTATATCGGCTGGAGTGCCGGGTCGAATCTCGCGTGTCCGTCAATTCGTACAACTAACGATATGCCGATTATCGAACCACCCTCTATGGATGCATTAAATTTGATTCCGTTTCAGCTTAATCCGCATTACACGGATTTTGTCCAACCGAAACATGGTGGTGAGAGCAGAGATGACCGTATCAACGAATTTATTATCGTGAATAAAAACATGTCCGTCGTCGGTCTTAGAGAAGGTTCCGGGTTGATTGTCAGAGACAAAAATATTCAGTTGGTCGGTAAAAATCCCGTAAAAATATTTCGACATGATGAAAAACCACTAGAAACAACGGATGTTGCAAATATTTTTGACGAACCGGTTAACTGAAATCTACGACCGATAAATACTTGCCGGGGCTTTTTGCTATCTTTTTCATGGAGTGTCGAGCCAGCCATCCTCCAATTAACACCCCGATTATACCACCGGCAAACTGAATGATTTCTTCCGGTAGTAATTTTGGATTTGGGAATAAAACAAACATTATTATCAGTCCAAACAAGAACCCTAAAAACGGAATCCCATACTGTAAAAATGATAGCTTTAGCGTGAGCGCCCTAATCTCTTCAATCACAACATTATCGTCCACAGAAGCATCAATTGAATTATGAGCCACAATAATTCGTTCTTCGCTGGCATTCGGAGAGCAGAGAACTCTCGCCCCACACGATTTACACTGATCCCCTGCTTTGACTAAAACATGAGCAAGATCGTTTTCAGTTCGTACTATTGTTCCCGTTTCCATTTCAACTATAACTTAAGCCTGGGCTGTTTCTTCATCCGGAGTCTCCGGTAAAATGCCGATAGCATTTGTCGGACATTTTTCTGTCGGCACAATTGGTTCATGACCAAAATTATCATAATCGATTTTTGCCAAATTATTATCCATCGTCATCTGTCCATCTTCTACAGACCGTACGCAAATTCCACATCCAACACAGGCAGCGATGCAGACTTTTCTGGCGTCTTTCGGTGCATCTTCATTCTTGCATAAAACAAAAAGTTTGTGACTTTCAGGATGAAGTTCAATAACATCGCGATGACAAACATCAACACATTTTCCGCATCCGGTACATTTTATTCCATCAACAATTGGAATACCATCTTTGCCCATATTAATTGCATCAAACGGACAGGCAATGACACACTCACCAAATCCCAGACAGCCGTATGAGCACAACCGTTCACTCCCCCCAATAACCATGGCAGCTGTGCAGGACTGAATGCCGTCATACGTCGCTCTCACCGCAGTTTTATCATATCCACCTTGACACATAATTCGGGCAATGAGCCGCTCGCCGGTTTCTGCTTCAATTCCAAGAATCGCTGCTAATTCCTGCACACATTCCGCATCTGAGACCGGACATCCATTAACACTTACTTTACTATTGACTAGGTTTTCGGCAAAATTTGCACAACCTGGATAGCCGCATCCACCACAGTTTGCGCCGGGAAGTACATCCAATAGTAACGGAATCCTATGATCTTCTTCAACATATAATTTCTTATGTGCGATTGAAAGTCCGGCAGAAAACAGTAAGCCCAATCCGCCCATACTTGCGGCGGCAATTAACATCGATTGGATATCCATCAGAATAGTCTCTTATTCATGCTAAACCGGAGATAACAAAGTTCTCCGCAGAGTTCATAAACGGTTTGAGAATTGACTACGGTGTTATTAAGCATTCGCATTACTTGAAACCCTGAGTACATCGCTCAATCCCTCTGCGGTGAGTATTTTTATAACATTCATGTTTTACATAATTCCGGCGAAGCCCATGAACGCTAACGCCAAACTTCCTGCGACGATCATGGTAATTCCGGCTCCCTGAAATATCTTCGGTACATTTGCCAATTCTAACTCTTCACGTATCCCGGCCATGATGACTAATGCCAGCGTGAATCCCGCACCGGCTCCGATGGCGTAAACAATCCCCTGGATAAATGAATATTCCTTGGCAACGGCAAATAATGCCAAACCCATAATTGCGCAATTGGTGGTGATAAGCGGAAGATAAATCCCCAACGAATTGTAGAGCGGTTTACTGACTTTTTTTATGAACATTTCCACCAGTTGGACTAACGAAGCAATCACCAAAATAAAAGACACAGTTTGGAGGATATTCAATCCAAAGGGAATCAAAATAAATTGATTGATTAAAAAAGTCACGGCGGCGGTGATGGTCATCACAAAGGTTACAGCCATTCCCATGCTAACGGCAGCATCGACTTTTTTCGACACACCCACAAACGGACAAATTCCCAAAAATTGGGACAGTACAAAATTATTTACGATGGCAGCAGAGAAAAACAATGCAAATAAACTCATGCGCTTACCCTCCGTTCATTGATCCAATTTGCGATGCCGATCATCAGTCCAAGCGTTAAAAATGCTCCCGGGGGTAAAATCATCACCAGCCAAGTATTGAAAGATTCCGGTAAAATCATAAAACCGAAAATAGAACCGGCACCCAAAATTTCCCGGATACTGCCAAGAAGAATAAGCACCCACGTAAAACCAAACCCCATACCAAGTCCATCAACGATGGAACGCCCAACACTATTTTTTGATGAAAATGCTTCCTGCCTTCCCAAAATAAGACAATTCACAACAATCAATGGAATAAACGCTCCCAACGCTTTACTGATATCAGGCGTGAACGCTGCCAAATACTTATCCACCACCGTCACAAATGTGGCAATAACAACAATGTAACTTGCAATTCGTACTTGCGCCGGAATGAGTTTGCGGATGAGAGAAATCAATATGCTGGAAGCTAATAAAACGAAGGTCGTTGCCAATCCCATAGCTAATCCGTTTACCGCTGCATTTGTAACAGCAAGGGTTGGGCACAATCCAAGCATCTGGATTAACACAGGATTTGAATCCCATAATCCTTTCACAAATTCAAATTTTATTGTCGTTTTTTTTCGCATCAATCTACCACTGCATTTTGTTTGTACAACTCTCTCACACTTTTCACCTGTTCATGAACAATATCCGTTACAGCTTTGGATGAAATCGTAGCTCCCGATATCGCTTGAATTCCACGAGCAGGGTACGTTGGTTTTTTATTCTTTATAACTGATGGTATTATTTTATCCATAATCAGTCCGACAAACTGATTTTTAAACCACGGTTCTTCAATTTTATTCCCCAGACCCGGCGTTTCGGTTTGTTCTAAAACCTCAATCCCGGTGAGAGACCTAAAGTCAGGCGTCACGCCGACCATCACGCTTAAATCCGGCGAAAACCCATTTCCCTTTGCCTTAAAGGCAATTCCCACGATTTGGTCATTTACATCTTTCCCAATATACAATGTCACCGTCTCATCCAAATGTTGTTCATCATAATATTCGTATTTGGGCAGTACGGTAGAAATCGCCTTTTTTAGCACTTTAATCCGGTTTTGTTCGATAAACGGCTCGGTGTAGTCATTCCAAAGAGACAACACACTCCCGGATAATCCGGCAATCACGGTCAGCACCACAATCATTTTTGCGGACGTATTCATCCGACGACTTCCCCAAATATTTTGGGTCTGGTGAAACGATTAATCAACGGTGTCAGTGCATTCATCAGCAAAATGGAATACATTACGCCTTCGGGTAAACCGCCAAAGATACGTATAACCATCAGAAAGATACCCGCACCGCTTCCGAAAACCCAGGCTCCCACAGGAGTGATTGGGGATGTCACCATATCCGTTGCCATGAAAAAGGCACCCAACATCAATCCACCGGAAAACAGATGAAATATCGGGTCGGCGTACAACGATGAATCCATGGCGTAGAATACACCGCTAATCATGGCGATAGTGCCCAAGTAGCTCACCGGAATTCTCCAGTCCGCGTATTTTTTGTAGATTAGAAAAAGTCCGCCGATGATAATTGCGATAGCTGATGTTTCACCGATACATCCTCCGGTTCTGCCCAAAAACAAATCAAAATTCGGCGTCATAATTTGTTCGAATTTAAGTCCACCCAACGGGGTGGCTGTGGATACTGCATCCACCATTTTCGGGTTCGTCCACGTGGTGATTGCAACAGGAAAACTTGCCTGGAGGAATGCCCGTCCAAGGAGAGCCGGATTAAAAATATTATACCCCAAACCGCCGAAAATGTGTTTACCAACTCCGATTGCAAATATAGTGCCAATGATGGCTCCGGTAGAAGAAAATGACGGTGGCAATGTCAGTGCAAGCAGCAATCCGGTGATGGCAGCGCTCCCATCATTGAGAGTAAATACTTCACCTTTCAACCGATTGATGACAGCTTCGGTCATAAATGCTGATGCAGTACAAACGAAAATCAAGCGAAGAGCCGGAATTCCGAAGAAATACACAGAGCAGAGAACCGCCGGGACAAGCGCAAGGATGACACTCCACATGATTTTGGGAACACTATCCAACGTGTTGAAATGCGGACTGGATTGCAGAACTAGCATTTTAGCCGGCTTATGCAATTTAGCACACGGGTCCCGCTTTTTTTTCACAGGCTTCTTAACCGGAGCGTCTGTCTTGATAGGTTTTTTCTCTTCCATCTTAATCAGCCGTTTGTTTTCGCTTCATTTCATTCACCCTGAATTTCCCAACCCGAATCCATTGGACTAACGGAATATTAGACGGACATCCGAAGGAGCAGGATCCGCATTCGATACAATTCAGGATTCCCAGTTTTTCCGCATCTTCTGTTTTCCTCATCTCCGATAACCGTGCAATTTTCGTCGGGAGTAAAAACATCGGGCAGGCGCGGACACAGGTTCCGCATCGTATGCACGGCATGGACTGTACCCGCCTGACTTTTGTCGTGGCAACAATTCCGCTAGTGGCTTTCACAACCGGGACATTAAAATCATGCTGGGCAATTCCCATCATCGGACCGCCCATAAACACCAGGCTGGTTTCTCCGGCGATTCCGTCGCATAAATCGATGACGTTTTGATACGAAGTTCCAATACGTAAAAATAAATTCTTCGGGTCACGCATTCCATCTCCGGTCACAGTTACGACGCGCTGAATGAGCGGTATCCCTTCGATGACGGCATCCGCTACGGCAATGGCAGTTCCGACATTGTTTACGACAACTCCTACATCCATTGGCAATCCGCCGGTCGGAACACGCCGATTTAATACGGACTTAATGAGCATTTTCTCCGCACCCTGCGGATATTTAGTTTGGAGTTGATTTACCGTAAAGTTGTATCCGGAGTCGGCAGATGTTTTCTGCATCGTGGTTATAGCATCCGGCTTATTGTCTTCAATACCGATATGCCCTTTTTCCACTCCAAGCACTTTCATCATAATTGCCATCCCGGTCAGGATTTTTTTCGGCATTTCCACCATCATCCGATGATCAGCCGTAAGATACGGTTCGCATTCACACCCATTTAAAATAAAGGTATCGATCAATTTTTCTTTTGGAGGAGCTAATTTTACGTGTGTTGGAAATGCCGCTCCTCCCAAGCCAACAATTCCGGCTTGCCGGATGCGATCCCTGATCATGGAGATATCGGATAATTTCCAATCTGTGATGGGATCCATTTTCTCCCATGATTCTTCATCAGCCCGTTTAATATGAATCATTTGAACTCTTGCTCCGAACGGATGCAGCTTTTTTACAACGCCGACTACTTTCCCGGTTATACTTGAATGAACAGGGCTGGACACGTAGGCATCGCTGGTGCCAATAATTTGACCGGTTTTTACTTTATCACCTTTACCGACCAACGCGGTACACGGTGCACCGATATGCTGTTGCAGAGGAATATATACTTCTTCGGGGATATTGGGATATTCTATCGGTTTCGCGGACGTGAAATACTTAAAATCGTTCGGGTGAACGCCTTTTTGAAATGTTGGCATCTTCATAATTCCGTCTCTGACACAGCCCGTTTTTAGAATAATTTCTGTTAATCCGACTTTCTTAAGGTGGTGAAGTTAAACTATATTTCATATTAATTAAAAGAAATTTGGATGGTATTATCCTGTTTTATTTTACACTATAAAATATAGTCCTATTGTTCATATTATTTTAACAAATTAATTTTACTTTTGCATTTAAAATGGCTTGGTTTGAAAAACGGCTCACCGTAATTTTCCCGCCGTAATGAGCAAGGAAAAACAACAGCATGACATTCATTTCCTGGAAGGATGGGCATTTACACGAGTAAATTATCTGCTCTTTGGGATTGGACTTTTGCTCATTATTTCTGGGTACGTTGTGATGGCATTAGGAGACGTCAATAGTTTTCAAAGTTTAACCATCGCTCCTATCATGCTCTTTGTGGGCTATATTGTATTTATTCCGTTGGCGTTAATTATCCAAAGGAAGAAAAATACACAATCATAAAATTGGGATCGTAGTTTCCGCCAAAAAGCGGACAGGCAGTTGGTTTAAACGCCGGCCTGTTAAGTCATTCGAATTTGATTACGCTCTTTGAAAATAATTTATGTAATTGGGATCGTAGTTCAGTTGGTTAGAACGCCGGCCTGTCAAGCCGGAGGTCGCGAGTTCGAGTCTCGTCGGTCCCGCTCTCAAAATACCCCGGTTTCTCGACGAGAGATCGGGGTATTTCTTTGTCTTTTTTTTCTATATAATATGACAGGAAATGACACAAATAGACCGTTTTTGAAGTAACCACCTGCCAAACACCTGCTATTTTTTATTGTAAAAGCCCCTAGAACAGGAGCTTTTACCAATGATATAATTTAGATAATTAACCCGTTGTGCATATTAATTGAATCCTTTGCAAAACCTATGTCTAAACAGGTTTAATTTTAGACAGAGGAGATACCACAATGAGTCAATTTAAGCAACTAAGTTTTTCGGATATGAAGATGGCGACAAACCGCAAGGTAACGCGTACAGAGAAGAAGCTCCATAAGATAGAGAACATTTTAAATTTTGAAGATGTGATAGAGCGATTTTCTGTTATAGACAAAACAAAGAAAGGTCTAGGCGGCCGTCCTCGTAAAGAGATATTAATGATGACAAAGATATTGTTTGTCCAGTATTTGTATAATTTATCTGATCCGGAGTTAGAGGATCAATTAAATGATGGTGCAGGCTTTCTCAATGGGCACAATCGTGTGTGGTTTGACAGCCTACACCGGAGTCACTTACCTCGCCCTCCAGCCAAGAGTTGAATACGTCCGATACAATCCCATAACACCCACGCACAACTGATATCCCTGTTGTCGTTAATTTATTGAAAGCACCATTTCCCATGCTCCCGGCAAGCATTATACTGACTCCTTCATCCATCAATAATGGTATCACATTGGATTTACATCCGCATCCGACAGGAGCATCAAATCTCTGCTGTGAAACAACCTTCTTCTGATCATCTATTTCAAAAATCGTGTAATATTCACAATGACCGAAATGGTCATCAACATTATTATCCCTCGTTGGTATGGCAATTTTCATGGTTTAACCTTTCATTTTCTTCGCTAAAATTAAATCGTGATGATGAGAACCTTCTCTCACCATTTTTGCACCGCATTTTGGGCAGGTTTCATCTTTGCATGGAATACCCCGGCGATGAGATATTTTTTCATTACATTTTATACATATGCAACGTCCTCCGGAACCTAACCCTTGACTGCTGTGTTCTGTTGTCATGATCGTTCCTCCTTCAATTTTTATTGATTGTCCTTCAATTATAGCTCTGGCAATTTTTGAGTGTGCGGCAGAAACGATACGACCGAATGTCTGCCGTGAAATATTCATTTCTGTTGCGGCTTCTTCCTGATACATTTCTTCTAAATCTGCCAAACGTATAGCTTCCAATTCATCCACAGTCAAAACAATGGTTTTTATGTCTGAATCTAAAATCCCTGCGGGTTTGAATTGGCGTATGCCCGGACTACAGCAAACTCGCCGTGGCTTTTGAGGTCTGCCAACTAATCTTCTTTTTCTCATAATAGCTACTATATATTAAGCATATGCTTATATTTATAAAAAGTAAATATTTAATATTTTTTTGTTTTAATCTGAAATGAATTCGCCCGGAGATTCATCGGGGTATTGGATTTCATCGTGGCAATCGGTGCAACTAGGAGTTTGAGAAAAATCCAAATCTACATGACAATCTCCACACTCATTCTCTTCATGATCTTCATCCAATATTAGTCCGGTTATCTCATGGCTGAAGGAACCCTCTTCCCAGTGAATATGACAATTCACACAAACGGTTGAAGGTGTAACAAACGATTTTGCAGGACCGTGACAATCCTTGCAGGCGATATTTATATGATATTTATTTAACTCCCACCCCGTAGATACGGTGTGATTAAACGGCGGTTTTTCTTTATCGTCGTGGCAAAAATTACAATTTTCTTCCTCTTGGTGACAACTGCAGCACGTTTTGGTGTGTTCAATTTCTTTATGTTCATGACCGGCTTCATGACATCTGCAGCAACTATCTCCTTTATGACAATCCACACATTGCAGACCAAAAATATCCACGTGATCTGCATGGTGAAACGTAACGATAGATCCACTTTCTACATGGGTGTTGTACACATATTTGTCCTCGGCTTCAATGAGCGGATGCGGGACACCAACGATATCAGTTTTATCTATGGTTGAAACCAGTCCGGTAGTATCCGCCAGTACAACATGACACATATCGCAGCTATCATCATGATTCCATTCACGATGGCAATTTAAACACTGACGATGGTAAGCACCTTTCAGAGAAGGTTGTCGTAAATCACCTGACATATTTCCGACTTCGTGACATGTTCGGCAAGAGGGAACTTTTTCATCAATCTCGGAATAATGGTGGCAAATCGCACATCCACCTGACATTTCCGCCATTGATGCATGTAAATAATGCGCAAATACTACCGGACCGTAAATATTAACTAATTGATCAAGAATAACAATCTCCGTCCCCTCATCAATGGAGTGTTCACCGGAGAATCTACCCGAATGGCGAGGACAGGGTTCGAGGCATGGATTTTCTTTTACCGGGTTATTACATACATGACACGTTTGGCAATACATACTGATTTTTAATGTGTCGTGATCCATTGGATGAAATTTATCTGTAAGTTGACTTCTCAATGACATAGGAAAAAGAAGCATCAATGGTAAAACTGAATAAAATATTTTATGCATTTACGGGTTCCTCCAAGTGATCAATAACCGGCAGGTTCAATACAATAAACCGATAGACCAGAATCAGTAGTGAAATTAATCCAATGGTAACGGCAAATTCAGTCCAAGCCGGAGTATAATAATAATCTGCATAAACTGGTTTATATCCGACAATAAACACATTATAGCGGTTTATCGCCACGCCGATTACTGTCATTAATGCTCCTGAAAATAAATATATCGGTTTTGAGCGTAAACGGCGACGAGTAAAAATAATTACTGGAATGATTACACCAATGATCATTTCTACCCAAAACGCCCAACATTCCACAGAGTTATCAATAAGGTACACATAAGCTCCCCTATTTATAATATCTAACACTTTAGCAGATAAATATACCCACAGTAAAAAAGGAACATACTTGGCAAGTTCAGATAACACATTTACTTCTGACTTAAGTTTGAAACTACGTGCAGATATCATAGATTCGACAATCACCATAGGGAAACCTACTGCAAACGCAGATAAAAGAAATAATAAGGGCAATATCGGTGTATGCCATAAGGGATGAAGTTTCGTTGTTGCAATTGCCATCATCGTCCCTAGCGATGATTGATGCATACATGAAAGCACCACGCCCATGATAATGAAAAACCACATAGTTTTTGATAATATTTTATCTAAAAACCTGATAAACCATTTTGTAAATTTATTCAGTCGTGAAAAAACACCGGGTAGATTCACCTTCTCTTTAAAGCGTTCAATCACGATAGGGATAAATTCAATATAAAGTACAATGAGATACGTCATAACGCACATTCCGACTTCAAACAGTGCTGAATTCCCTTGCCACATAGATGGTAGAAGCGGATGCCAGATATTGTAGTAACGTCCTAAATCCACCAGCAGTCCCAGAGCCACAAACGTATATCCTAACATGGCGGTTAGCAAAGCCGGTCTCGCAATAAAATGATATTTTTTCACATTCAATACATGAACCAGAAATGCTGTTGTAAATCCACCGGCAGCAAGAGCTACTCCGGTGGCAACATCAATTGGAATCCATAATCCCCATGGATATTGATCGTTTAAATTTGTCGTTGCATCTAAACCAAAGACAAACCGCACCAAGGCAATGAATAATCCAAAACCTGCAAACGCAATTAATATCCATGTTCCACGCGAAAGAAATTTTGGTCGGTTATCGATGGTCAGTACAGGTTTATTCATCTGACTGTCCTTTCCGATTTGCACGCATTAACAATCCGACCAATCCAAATAAAAGAATGGGACCAGTGAATCCTTTGAAAATCCCATGCTGGATAGATTCAGTTAATTCAGGCGGAGCCTCGTTTGGTAAGACCGGAAACCCAATTTCTGAAAAAGGTGTATTGGATATATAAACCCATGAAGTTCCACCTACCTCATATTCTCCATAAACATGATCAATATATCTTTCAGGATTTTTTCGAATACGTTCATGAGCAACCTCCAGCAAATCTGCTCGCTTACCAAATACAATTGCCTGCCGTGGGCAAATCTCTACGCAGGCGGGTATTTTTCCCACGCTGACTGCTTTTTCGAAACACATACTACATTTCATAACGCGTGGTGTCAGTGTATCCTCATATTCGTAAGCCGGGACTTGAAAAGGACATGCAACCATGCAGTAACGACAGCCGATGCATTTCCAAGCATCATAGGTAACCGCGCCTGATGGTTGTTTTTCCAAAGCTCCAACGATGCACGCAGACACGCAAGCCGGATGTTCACAATGCATGCATTGGACTTTTACATCCAAAGGATTAGCATCAATTCCTTTTTCATCATATCTGTTTACTACGGTGAATTGAGATGAAGACGGTCTTCTAAATTTTTCAAAAACTGATGTGTCATCATAAGCATCTATCTGGTCATGAGGTAGGTTATTGATTTCTCCACACGCCCATTCGCATTTACGACATCCTATACAAAGAGTTAGGTCAGACAAAACACCGATACGATTCTCATCTAATTCCGGCTTTGCTTGTAGTCTCTTTACACCCGCAAGGGAAAGCGTACAAACACCCATTGTTTTTAAGAAATCTCTGCGATGAAATGTTTTTTTCGGTTTTTTGGTGGGTTTCAGATTTTTTGTATTCAATTTTATTTCTTTCTTAAAGATTTACATAATGACTATATTTTTTCTTTTTTTCGATCTGCACAATCCTTTACATTGTTTAATTATGCACTCTTCCCCACACAATCCATCACAGAGCATACATATCATATCCAAATTTTCTTTAGGGTCGATACTGTTACGAATGTATTTCCTCATCAAATAAAGGAAGTTCTGTTTTTCTTTTTCAGAAAATGCCGACAGGGCTTTTGTTTGATAGAAGTCTTTCGTTTTTTTATAATCTGATACAATATTTTTTCCTGTTGCTGTAATTGAGATAACTGAAATGCGTCTGTCACATTTTTTACTACGTCTGTTGACTAATTTGAATTGCACCAGTTTATCTATATTTTTTCCTATTGCAGCATTACTTACTTTTAATATTTTCGCAAATTCGCTCAGCGTCTGTGGACCTGAAACTGAAAGTATGGAAAGGATGATAAAATGGTTACGTGATAAGGGTAGATTGGTAGTTTCAGAACGATAATTCTCTTCGCAAACCGAATGATACAGCTGGGTGAGAATCCAAATATTTTCTGAAAGTTTCTTATCGATGGTCATAACATTAAACTAAGTTGATATTAAACCTAGTTTAATATTACATAATTATATAATATTCCACCAAGCAAAAAATACTCTATACAAATAAAAAGCCCCGAAGAATCGGAGCTTTTTATTGATAATATTCAGTTATTATTGTTAATCTACAATTCTTGCCAAATCAGCAATCGTTTCTTTTTCAAACGGTGAACGGCACCATGTTCGATATTCTTTACAGACGTTACACGGATCTTTTCGTGAGCAATCTTTATACCCCATGATACACCGACACGGATTATCGGCATAACCATCCACGGCCTCAATAACATCTCTGACAACAATATTTTCCGGTTTATCTAAAAGACGTATGCCACCGCCTCTTCCTTTCTTCCCTTCTAATATCCGATGTTTCACTAACACATTTACTATTTTGGAAAGAAATGCCTGAGAGATATGGATATGTTCCGCTATTTCACTTATCAGCACATATTCATTTTCATCTTTCTCAGAAAGATAAACTAACGCCTGTAATCCGTATTGAATCGGTTTGGTGTACATAATTTCCTCCGTGAGTTAATAGTTATTGCCTGCCCGCCGTATTTTTTGGAGGGCCTGCCCGCCGTATTTTTTGGAGGGCCTGCCCGCCG
>CAYLYH010000021.1:30911-46187 GCA_964388155.1 uncultured bacterium
TTTTGGAGGGCCTGCCCGCCGGTATTTTGGAGGGCCTGCCCGCCCTGGCGGGGTGAATAGTAAGAAGTGAGTGGTTTGTGATTTTGGTCATTGTGATTTATTTGGAATTTGTATTTTGAATTTTGTCATTTCAAATCCTCTTCTCCCTTTCTCCATTTCTCCTCTTCTACCCCTCTTCTCCATTGTCAGAATCATATCGTCTTTCCTGTTCGCGTTTTACTGAACGCCAGGTAACATCTGATGCTGTCATCGTCTTTTCAAGTTCCTGTTTAATAAGTTCAGATTCTTCACGTTTGGCTTCTTCCAAATGACCGGGATGTTCATGTTCATACATTTTCTCCGGCATCCGTCCGGTCAGCCAACTTGGGTTCATCGGATAGACCCCGGGATGGAAGAAAACAGAATAAAAATGCCAGATAAAGATCGCCAGTGTTGCCAACCATGCTTCATAAAAGTGAACGACTAATGCAACATCCAAGAAACCTTTTGGCAAATACTGTACCCACCAGTTATCGTACCAAAGTAAAAATCCTGTAACGACCATGACGACCGTTCCCCATACCAATGCCCAGTATTCGGCTTTTTCTACATACCCAAAACGACCATATCTTGGCGAAGAGTCCGCCCGTCCTAAATTATACATTATCTGTTGCCAAAATTGTTTGAGATCTACCAGATTAGGCATCATATCTTTGATAAACTGGCGACCGCGTTTGGTTAAGGTGATAAATGCTGTATGCCAGAGAATTGAGATAATGTAAATAATTGCAGAGGTTCTGTGGATAAAACCACGCAGTTCAAATCCTCCATCCCATCCAAAGAAAAATTGGGCAACCCAACTTTCGCTGTATCGCAAGGCAAACCCTGTTAAGACCAATAAAATGAAGCTCACCATCAAAAAAGCATGTTGCCATACCTCGTGGTTCCGCATCCGGCGTACTTGCGGTTTTGCAGTCAGAACTAACCGAAGATGACGAATAATATCTATCAACCAATGCAATACCATAGCACCGATGATGACAATAATTGCCAAGATATATATTTGAGCAACAATGTCAGCCGCAGTCGTGTGCATTCCGCTTTCGCCAACACCGTGAATCGGTGTGGTCGCCATACTTTCTGAAATTCCTGGGTGACAGTCACCACAAGTTTGCTTAAGATTTGCAGAGTTAACCGTTGAGGACGAATCATCACTGGGCAGAATTCTGTGAGCGCCATGGCAAGATGCACAGTTCGCCACTTTTGAATCTCCGGCTTTACTTTTTAGCCCATGATAAGAATCGATAAAGGTTGTAAGCCTGCCGGTGGCCAATCCGTATTTTTCATTAAGTGAAGCAGATTCATGGCAAGGGGCACAGGTTTCTTCCGCTACTAATGTCGGAGATACCGGAGAGTGCGGATCACCGGGGGAAATAATCCCGTGTTCACCGTGACAGTCTGTGCAAGTTGGAGAATCCATCTGCCCTCTTGCGACTAATTTTCCATGAATACCCTCTTTATAATCCTGTTCAACACCTTTATGACATTCGCCACAAGTGGTGGCGATATTATATTTATTGATTGCTGATTCAGGATGCCCGGGAGATAATATTTTATGGGCGGTTCCGCCCGTTGAATGGCAGTCATTACACGTAGCAGCGACATAAATACCACCCTTCGCCGCCATACCGTGAACGCTGTGTTCGTATACATCCACCGGATGATCATAAACCATCTCGTATTTCTTTATGATATCCAAATTTTCATGGCAGAATCCGCACGTATTCGGAAGGTTGATTGGATGTGTTTTGGACAATTTAACAGTGGAAGGTAAAATATCATGATCTCCATGACAATCCATGCACTGAGGCATATCTCCGCATTCACCCACCGCCATTCGCCCGTGTGCCTTATATTCATCTGATGCATCATCATGGCAATTTCGGCAACCTTCGCACCCAACATAAAAATCGGATTCTGTGTGTGGAACCATATCTTTATCCTGATGGCAGTCAAGACATTCAAATCCCTCGTGGATAGAATTAGAAATATCTTCACCGATCACTGAGTTGTGTTTGCCGGTTTCGTGGCAATCGATACACGCATCGCTTTCAACGTACTCAACATCTGCCTGCTGGGCTAAAGCTACGGATAATAGCATTCCTGTAATGTATAATACAGGTTTTGTAAATCGCAAATATATTAAGGTGTTATTTTTCATGATTATCTCCTACTTTGTTATTTAGGAATTAGGTAAATGTACCGACCAGTATAAGGACCAATAAAGTCAATCCGATGAATAGGAATGTGTAACCAACCACTTTCAGTAGCCTATGCTTCCACAGTTTTTGCGGTTCGGTTAACAACTCTTTGTATTCCTTTTCAGAGGTAGCTTCCATTTGCAACGGCCGCTCATCTTCAAAAGTTTCTTCCGTAATATGTCCGGAAAAGATTACGTCATCCATCGGGAACGCTCCCGGTCTCAAATGTGTATTAAAGAAGTGTACGGTAAAGATAAATGCCGTTGCTAATAACGCTTCTTCAGAGTGGATAATGTGTGCGGCATTGATCAGCCAGCCGGGGAATATTCGTGTAAATATCTCCGGGAACCAAAGTGTAATACCGGAAAAGCCGATAGCAAACATTCCCCAAAAAACGGCAAAGTAATCAAATTTTTCCCAGTATGTCCAACGGCCGAATTTTGGTTCATCGCTACGTGCCCCAATGAAATATGCGATATGATGGACAAAGTCCTTCACATCTTGCCAATTAGGGACAAGACTATCCGGCCCCCAGAACAACCCTTTTTCTTTCTTTCCGATGGCTTTGTACGCCAACATACTGAGGTGGATGATAAACACGGCTGCCATTGTTACTGCAGCCGTTCGGTGGGCAAGTGCAGCCGTTCTGAAACCGATGACGTTATGCACCAACCAATTCGCCATGACAGAGTGACTATATTTTAAGGGAAGCCCCGTTCCGGCTAGTGTTAAAAACGCACCTGCCATACCAATATGCAGTAATCGACTCGTTCGTGTAAACCTTTTTATACGTTTATTAGATTTTGTGGGTCGATGAAATGGACCTTCAATTATTCGCTTGATCAGCAATCTTATCAGCCAAAGGATGGTATGTCCTCCGAATACCGATAACGTCCCGATCAATAACCAAATCATAAATACATGGATGCCATGCAAAATGGGATTTTGCTCCTCCATCATCGGAGTATAATGCTCCAAATACTGGACAAAGTTCAAATTCACTTCTTCATGACATTGACTGCATGTTTCAATAATTCGCTGCTGCCCGGTTGTAGATTCAGGATGATCGCTCGGTAAAATAGAGTGATTATCATGGCAGGAAACACAGGTAGCAAAATCATCTCCCTGATAACCAAGTTGGTAATTTTGTCCGTGATAAGAGCTGTTATATCCTTCCAATACATGCGAATTCAATTGGAAACGCATGGTCACTTCGCGATTATCATGGCAACTGGCACAAAGTGTAATTTCAGACTGTCCGAAAAACTCCTCATCTGCTTTCTGAATTCTCTGACTGTCATGACAATCTATACAAGACGGAGCTTCTTCATGTCCTTTTTGGCGTGAAATAAAGTGGGTGGACTTTTCATATTCTGCCTGCTGGTCAGGATGACAGTCATCACAAGATTTTTCCAATGCACTGTCACTGGCATGTTCCGGTGCCATGTAATGATAGGTGTGGCAGTCTCCGCAGTTTGAAGCTTCTCCTTGTTCGATCTTCGTTATTTCTTCACGATGAATGGCACCATGCGCTTCATTCTCTCCCGTAATCAGTGTACCGGTGTGACACTTCAAACAGACTTTATCCAGTTCAATATCAAAAATACTGGTTTTTGTGCCTCCAACCATTTTTGTCTCATGCCCGGTGTGGCAGACAACACAGGTAATCATGACCGGATCATGGTCATTTTCTTTGGGTGTGTGTACAGATTCCTGGTATCCTTCATGGCAGTTTAGACACACAACATCAAGTTTATCGACAGAGACTAAACTGTTTGGATCACGTGGTGAAAGCACACCATGTTTCTCATGACAGTTTGAACAGACCGGTGCTTTCAGATTACCTTTTTCTAATTGTTCATAATGTCCGCTCAGAAAATAATTCTCTACATTTTCTTTATGACAACTACGACAGTTCTCGGCAAGATGGAGTTTCCAACCGTGAGGTGTGTAATCTTCCCGCTCAAGTTTGTTGTGCGGAGAATGGCAAGATACACAGGTGACATCGGCGGTTTGTGATTCCTCATGCCAGTGGGCAGAATGCAGAAAATCATCCAAAATTTCGTTGTGACACACCCCGCAAACTTGGCGAGGCTGCCCCTGCCATTTGATTTTATGATTCCCGTGGCAATCACTGCAGCGGGGTATATTTCCATACCCTTTCGCAACTAACGGACTGTGAAATCCATCTACAAATTCTTCTAATACGTCATCATGGCAGCTTCCGCAATCCGGCAAAGCTAACGGAGTATCATGCGGAAAATCATCATCTTCCAGTCCGTCCAAAGCTTCGTGACAGTCTACACACTCAAAACCCTCGTGTGGCGTATCGGCAAAATCGTCTTCTGAAACATAGAGAGAGTGAGTAACCCCGTGACGTAGAATGGAAAGATCGTCATCGTCTTCATCGCCATGGCATTCAAGACATGTTTCCATATCTTGAGCATTGAGTGTAATTGCTGCGAAGAGGACTAATAGTCCCCATATCCATTTTTTAGTCATGATTTAAGGTTGAGGTTGAGGAGGAGATTAAGGATTAATCTTTTTTTGGACTGCATTGCATCGTCTATGTCGATGCACAAATCGACACAGTCGACTTACTCCAAATTATCCTAATCTTAATCTATTCAGCTTTAGGTCTGTTTTTTCTTTCCATTCCTTCCGGGAAGGGATGAGTAACTTCTTTATACCGTTCTTCAAATTTGAATTCGGTGAAAGTCGGACTTTCTTCATTATGGCAGGTGACACAGACTTTTTCATCAGGAGTGATTAGTCCAAGCGTCAGTGATTTTTCGTAATCTTTTTTATGTACGTTTTTATATTTTTCACCGGCACCGTGACAGGACTCACATCCAACTGACTGCAAACCATCCATGCGTTTTACATCTTTGGTCGGTTTCCCTTTTTCCGTGACTTGAGCCCAGAATTCAGCATCTTTCACTTCATACCCGCCGTCGCCATATCCGGTTGCATGGCATTTTAGACATTCCGGTGCTTCGTAAGCTGGGACGTCTAATTTCATTTCAGCCACGATCGCAGCTGATTTTTCTGATTTCAATGTCTCAAAAGCACCTGAATGATGTCCTTTTTCCCACGCTTTTAATTGGGCGCCTTTTTTCTTACTTTTATGACATTTGCCACAACTCGCAGTACCGATGTACCCAAAATCTCCGGCAAATAAAAAACCGGCTAAACTGATTAATATTACAATGTTTTTCAGCATTATTTCCTCCTGAATCCTATGTGTTTTTCAATTGTCGCTCTATTAAGGTAGACACGTGTATTATTCTTTACAGTATATCTGTATCTTTTACTCCTAATATCGACTCGCTAATCTAATGGATTTTCTTGTAATGATTCAACATCATCTTCTGTATAACCCAAATTTTTCCAATCTAAAATTCCATTCGAAGAATGACAGTTTTCACATGTATATGCTCCATCCTTGCGAATGGCATGGCTGATTTCAAGTAAGGCATCCTGCGGTATCCATCGCGGTTCAACTTTTCCTTCTTCCATGTTCAATATATCTTCGTATGGTTTTGTGTCCCAACCGCTCAAATAATCACCGGAGCCATCATCCATGAAGGTCATAAATTTGTTCATTAAATAAATATCGAACATCCAGCCATACATCATTTTCATCATGCTTTTTTCCATTTCTTTAGATGCAGCCAGATCAGGATCTCCTGTTGTATAATATGTTGGCAAATTGTATGGTACAAACATTCCGCCAAACGGACCCATATTTTGCAGATCAATATGCTGTTTTCCGTTAAACAATTTCATGGCATAAAGTTTAGATGGCTTCTTTTTCGCAATCGGTCTCATCACTTTTTCATACCAACCGTCATAGTCAAAATCTTTGAATTCCGGCCAAATGTGAGTCGGATTATAAAACTTATACAGATTTTCTCCATTCGGATTATCCCCAATAGGATTTCCTAGAAAAGATGCATCGCCATTCCACCAAGCATATTTAATGCCCTTTCCGGGTTCAGTCTCTTTCACAATATCGGTATACACATAAATACCGGGATGCTCCTCAAACATCGGCTGACTGAAATCCCGCATGGTTGCATTATCCGGGTGCAAATTCGGAATGTGACACGTCACACAGGCGATGACATCAATATGGTCATTCAACTCATCGGCATATTCGTTTTCTTCATGAGGCTCATCAGAATGACATTCGACGCAGGTGATTTCCACGTTCGGTAGGTCGTTTGTCATCATTGTGGTGGTGTGGGTTCCTTTGGCAATATAATGCCCTTCTGTTTTATGGCATTCGATGCAGTCCATCCCTGCTGCGGCATGGACATCCCAGCTGGGGGAATACGGTGTACCACGTTTTGAACCGGGATGCTGAATCCTTGGACGTTCATGCCCAAGATTTTCCATGCTCTGCATAAAAGACGGATCGGCTTCATCAACATAGAGGTCGCCCCCAAAGTTGTGCTGGTGGCACCGCAGACAGGTTTGAGACGTAGGACTCACAACCGACATCGCCGCTTTCATCGAACGGTCCTGTGCCCAACGGCCTAGCCCGTTATCGTCTACTACCACCTGTTTTTTGTTCATATCATATGCAGAAGCATGACATATTAGGCAGTCAATCGCGTCTTTTTCTTTCTTCAATGTTTTGTAAAACGGCATCATTTCACCCAGCGGAACTTGATACTGCCCTCCGATATGACATTGACCACAACCCTCTGATAACGTGTCACCATGTTCGGTCACAACAAGTTCAGCCCAGGCGGTCATGGCATACGATCCGGGTTTCGGGCAGGGACGATCCACTTTCCCCATCGGAAAATTATCAGCCAATTTTCCGTTAAATCCCCAAACATTATTATGTGGTTTGGTAAAAAACCGATAATGCGTGGACGTGGTGAGGTTTTTCATGAGATCTACAGTTTTTTCCTCCCCTGTTGAAGCATCAGTGACCGTAATATCTTCGTGGCAGCTCAAGCAGGTTGACGGTCCTTCATATCCAAGTATACCAGCTTCCTTGAATCGTTCGATATGGTTGAACGTTTCAGAAAAGTTACTATCTAAATCTTTTGCGATAACCCCATACTCTTCCGGAGTTACGGTTTCAATGTTAAATTCTATGTTGCCCGGTCGACTGTCCTTCGGCATCATTTTGTTGATGATCCATGACATTTGTCCAAGGCCGATCTGCACAAATAGTAACACAAATAGAAAAACATATTTTGATAGTTTCATTTTTTCCTCGTTAGTAATCTTGTTAATTTGTTATTTCAGAAAACCTGTATTGATTTACGCAGGAAACTTAAACATCTTATGCTATATTTTACAAGATAAACAGATATTATTGTCGTTATTTCTTAAAAAACCTGTTGGTAAAATCACAAAACACAAATCCCAAAAAACAAATAAATATCAAATCCCAAATTCGAAACTGCCCTGCTAATTACTTTATTCTTCATTGGTTAAATTATTGTGATTTCGTCATTGTGATTTGTTTGGAATTTGTATCTTGTTATTTGTTATTTCTTAATATAATCCAATCGGTGTGGCACACTTTGCAATCATTTCCATCGGCTTTATCATGACACCGAAAACAATCATCCATTCCGCGTTCAATGTAGGCCTGTCCGTGAAATTTCTCTGAACCCTCGTGCATCCAATCACGTGCCTCAGGATGTCCGCTGGGACCGCTAGTATGACATACATAACATGATACGCCGCTATTACCACCATAATAGTCATTCGCATCGTTAGGATTACCGTGACAGGCACGGCAGCCATCAATGCCGGTTTCGGCAACCTTAGCCACATGAGAGTACTCTGCATCCCCTTCCAGCCAATCAGCAGAATGCATTGGGGGTTCGGCTTTTTCTGTACAGCTTGCCAGGAAGAGCAACAAAGCTATAGTGGCAAAGTTCACTAAGAACTGCGATATTTTTTTTAAGGTGTACATGATTTTTCCTTCTATTTTGATAAATCTATTTCAAATTCCAAGTACCAAATCCCAAATAACAAATAAATTCCAATTTATCAATTTCGAAAACGCTCTTAATAGTCATTTCGATTTTTCAATGATTGCCGATAGTATCTTCTTCAATTCAACCGCCTCTTGAATTAATCTTTTTGCTGCTTCGGTATCTGGTAATTTATTTGTCTCATCTATTAAACGTAACCAATAAATGGTTTCTTTGGCTTCTTTACGGCTTATTTTCATACGCATCTGAAAGTCTTTTTTACTCAATGCTTCATTTGCTTCCCGATAATTTGCACCGACAGAATCTGAAGACCTAATAACCTGTTTTGAATCCTCAAAATTAGCCGTTGTTTTTGGGAGAGTTTTGACAAACAGTCTGACATCTTTAGCAAATAAAAATGTCCTCTCTTCCAAATTATATATAGGTTTTGTGCCGTCGGATTGGTTCATATTATCTGATTATTTGAAAAATCCCCAAACCAAAATATTAAACCCGAAAACGTTTTTGTCTTGGAGTTTGGGATTTCGATATTGTGATTTGTTTGGTCTTTGGGATTTGTTATTTGCTATTTAGTTGATATTTGTGGTTATTTTTTACTTATGACAGCGTAAACACGTCGGGTCATCCGGCAAATGGCAGGATTGACAGACATCAACTTCATCCAAAGCAGCATCCGTATGCATTCCGCCCTCCAAGGTCGCCCAATTTGGGAAGTTATGATCCATCGGCATCACCTGTTGCTCAGTATGACAACGCAAACAATCATCGCTCAAACTGTGACAGGTGGAACAATCCTTGGAGCCAAAACGAACATCGTAGCCGTGGGCAAGCAGATAGTCTGCCTGGTGGGTTTTCGGTGCATATTGCTGGAGCTGATGACATTGGTCACAACTGGACTCCGTATGGCAAAGATGGCAGGCTTCACCACTGGCATGGTTCAGTTCAGCTCCATGGTAATCGATCCAGCTTATGTCATGGTTTGCCGGAGTGGACACTTCATGACAAGCCTGACAATCAGCATCAGCCCATAATTTTCTACCGTCTTCTGCTTCGTCAGTTTCGATATTCTGATGACAGCTAAAACAATCCTGCCCGGAATTCAAATGAAACTGATGTGAAAAGTCAGGTCCGCTGCGTTTGACAATATCGGGATACGTATCGCCGTCTTCCTCATTGGTATGGCAAAGTGCGCAGTCAGCATCATCCGATTCCTCATCCACTTCATCCTCATGACATTCTGCACATACATCCATCAATGGGAGAAAGGCATGGTCATTCACGGCAACGGACAATTCTACTCCTCCATGACAATCACCACAGGATAATTCCTCATCCTCGACATGGTATTGATGCGGGAACAAAATGACATCTCTGTCTTGCCCCATTGCAAAGGCAAATAATAGTATGAAAATCAAATTAAAGCGTTGCATGGATACACACTCCTCCCCGTCCGTCGGTTTCAAACCATGGATTCATTGCCATCCGTCCGAACACTCGTATTGAAATTAATTTAACCGGACTCCATCCGACCCAGCCGTATAATCCGGTGGCATTTTGCAATTCAGCAATTTCGCCATAATCTACAGCATTGAATGAGAGACTGCCACCGTAAGATAATGCACCTTTCAATCGATTTTGGATTCCGGCGATCGCCCCCAACATGGTTGTTTCCCCGACCGTCCCGGCTATTAAGGAAATTTGAGCAATACCGTATTTTAATGTACTTCTTAAATACATATTTCCATTGTCCGTAAATCGATATCCGAATTGGTTCCATACTATCATTTTTCCAGATAATGGTGTCATCACATCCAAAGATGTTACCGGTGCAATTCTCGCAGGTTCATCCATCCATGCCCACGATTGATAATCATTAATTTTTTTCTGCCGGAAATTTAATGCAACTCGGTGTTTTCCTATTTTTTTACTGCCTCGAATGCGTGCATAGGTTAGTTCGGAATCGCCGAGATTCATCACAATCGTATGACTAAATCGTACGCCAAAGATTCGGGTATGAACGCCGGTGCCGACAAATATTTTCGGCTCTTCTTTAATCCCTTCTACCCATCCGTAAAGTGCAGTACTTGTGTGCCCTTTTTTCTTACTCCAAGACCCGTAAATATGTACAAGTTCTAATAAATCTTCTGTCTCTTCGATGTTAAAATAAAACAACCCGTCACGTATACTGGCAATCGTTGTATCGCTAAAGTCTGTTACAGATTCGATTCCGCCAAGGACATTAAATGTACCATATTTCCCCGCATGGACGGTAAGTTCCGCACCGTCAATTCTGCCTTGATTTACGGCATTCCAATGTGCGATCCGCCCAAGTTTTAATGCGCTTTTCCCGGCATGAATGCCAATATTAAATGTGTGCAGTCTAACCGGGTTTCTGAAACGATTGTTCTCAGTTCCGTATTCGGTCAGGGAATTAATCGTCAGAAAACCAAATTGTTGGTTGTAGCCCAGCAGGGTTCTCCAATGGAGTTGTTCTTCCTGTTCGACTATTCCGATTCGCGGTGTGACCGCAGACGTGGACAGAAAGATATCCGGTTTACCGGCATACAAAACTATTGTTATAATTAGTAAAAGAAAAACCAGACTGAATCCGGTTGGTTTCTTTTGGGATGGTAGAAATAATTGCATTTATCTCATCCGTTTTTATGTTAAATATTGAGAAATAACCCCGCCCAAAATCGGGCGGGGTTATTTGAAGTTATAATAAGTCTATGACTTATTCGCCACAAGCAGGGCAGTTACCCCATTTATGACCAGGCAATTCAGACCAATGCATGGCATTAAAACCAAATTTAATGGATTTAACATCATATCCGATAACTGTCAGATAGGCAATGGAGGCTGCTGCTGTTTGTCCGGTATAGCAATAGAAAATATTGCTTCCGGCTGGATCAAACGCATTAAGATTGCCATCCATTTTAAGCGTAGCCGAAGACAGTTGATAAGCACCATCAATATGACCATGACCTAAATAATCTGTCTCACTCCAGTAGTTCATGATATTATAGGCCGATGTATTACTAATTACATCACCTGCAAGGATCAACAAACCTGCACTCCAAGCAGCGACAGCAGCATCAATTCTGGCATCCAGAATCTCTTCTGCGTTATCAAATCCGGTGCTAAGTTCAGGGTAATCAAATTCCGGCAATGCTGCTGATGCTGTAAAAACAAGATCATTAGCATAGGCATCTGAAGTGTTAGAAGACCACTTGTCCAAACTTGCATCGTGCATACTCATTCCAAACTTCATTGTATAGGCTTCATATCCTTTAAGACGTAGAAGTGTATGAGCAAAAGAAGCTGATTGTCCGGAGTAACATGTGGTTAAAATAGGTTTAGTTGTATTAGCGGCTTCGTCAAACATCGTAGCCATCGTTACATTGACAGCACCGTCAATATGCATTGTAGCATAATCGGTAGCACTGCGTAGATCTAAGATCAAGTAATCATCGGTATTAACCGAGGATTCCTTCATAATCCATGTACCTAAATTATTCACATATCCACCGTCAGCGCCTTCAAGGTACTCAACCAGTACTTCAAATTCATTGACATCTTCCGCTTCATCACCGCAACCAAACATGAAGAACATCATGCTCACGGTAAGAAGAAGAACGATCCATTTTGTTATTTTCATTTTACGTTTCCTCTTTGTTGTTCAGGTTTTTGTTTTTATTCACCCGGGAATATCGGTTCCCAGGAAGACGGCACTTCATCATCAGCCGTCACTTTGTCATTTGCCCCTGCAGCGTCTTCGTCAAGATCGCCACGCCACAGGAACCTTTGAGTATTTATGGCACGGATAGAATCCGGCACACTTGTGCTAAGATGGCAATTCAGTCCGCAAGAGCCCCCACCTGTTGTATCCGTCTGGGCGGTAAACTTTCTGATATTATGCGGGCTGGTGTATTCCCAATTAGGTAACTGGTTTTCATCATTCATATCGATAACTTCGCCCCATGCCGCGAATGTACTATCGTCGGTTGGGATTTCTCTCACCGCAATCCACTCACCTTTATGCAAATCAGTATCATAGTTGTATCCAAATTTTATTGCCGTGGTTGAAGTTGAGCCATGGTCGCCGACATGACAGCTGCTACAGTTGTTATATGGCTGTGAATGGCAAACATAACAAGCCAGCTCGCTGATCGTACCATTTTCAGGCCAGTGCATTAAATGGTAATTATTTGATTCGGAAGCGTCCGAATGGCAACCGTCACAGGTTGGTAATCCTGCCACATGATATCGGGACTGTGGCGGATTCGCTTCTTCGGTGCCGTCACCGTGCATATCTTCGGTATGGCAATCCCAACATTTCATTGATCCGTAATGCACATCCGTTTTTCCTGTCAAAGCACCCGTTATATCCACGCCCATTCTTGTTTCATGACAGGCAATACAATTTTCTAGCTGGCTCTTTGCAAATTTATGATTACGAAATGTAGCATTTTCAACTAACCCACCGCCTTTCCCTTTCGGACGGCTAATATGACATTCACCGCAGGTCGCATGACACGTAAAGCAGGCGGATTCCCAACCATCTTGCACTGTCTCAGGACATACATCAAAATTGGCATTCCCTGTTCGTTCAGCAACGCGGTTTTGTTCACCCCATAGATTGGAGTGCATACTGCTGGCATTCCTTTCAACAATATCAGAGTGACATGGATTACAGGTCGCCTCCGGGACTTCAGACGGATCCCGCATAAATCCATGCTCAGGGTCATGGGCAGTAGAAAATTCTGAGGGTTCCTGTCCGCCGTGGCAGTTAATACATCCGATGGTAGCATGAACCGGGTCAACATCCTTAAAAGACGTTTGTGATCTGGAAAGTTCAATATACACTTTTTCATACTCCTGAACCTCAGGAATTAATCCGGCATCGCCTCATGTAGCCCCGAATGTTTTCGGAGATAACTTAGCTGAACTTTCTGCAATTAATTCTTTCAGCAACTCTTTATTAGTATGACAGCCTTCACAGGTTTTTGTATCACCGTCACTTGTAATTGGTTCACCGGGGTCGCAGGCCATCCATGCGAACATCAGAAGTATCAGTGTTAAGAGTAGTAAGTGTTTCATTTTCATTTATTGATAATTAGTGAATTGGTAATTGGTTGTTCTTAATCATTTAGTCATCCACGACCACGTACATTTTATCTAATTTCCCTGCCTGGCAGGCATCCATGTAAATATGACAATCGCGACAGTCTGTGTTTTTGCATGCTTCGCAGTGATGATCTTCCATCGTCCAGCAAACCATCTGACTATTTTTAAAAGCAGGACAGTTTTTTCGTTCTTCATCCGTACAAGGTTTTAATTCCCAGCACGGCATCAATGCCAACAGTAACCGAATTCCGGCAATATTCATTTTATTCTTTTGGATTTGCTCTCTGAAACAGTCAATCCATTCGAGATCACTTAGGGAATACAGTCGTCTTCCGGTTATTGTTTTATGGGTGATGATGAGCCCTTCACGTTCGTATAAACGAAGTGCTTCGGGAGAGACTCCAAGCTTTTTTGAAGCCATTCCTATCGATAGCAAAGGCTCGCGCGGATTGTAATCCATATTATTTCTTAATCCTGTATTTTAGAAAAGCTGTATTGAATAACGGAGCAATATTAAACAAGCGAAATTATATGATACAAGATAAAAAGACTAAGTTATCGGAAAATATTTTTTAATAAAAAAGCAGGGAGCGATTCTTGCTCCCTGCTTTTCAACTTTACTTCGCTAATTAAAACTTGATCTCAGTTGTTAGTTCAAATTTTGAGCGGGAATAATCTTTCGCATTTTCCACTTGTTCGGTATTGATCCTTACTGTTGGTTTTATACTGAATTCTCCTTTATCGGATTTATGGACCACATATTTATAATGTGCCCAAATATAGGAGAAGTTATGTGTGTCTCCCCCGTCCAATTCTGTTGACGCCATATCATACCAAAGGCACACAGAACCCGGGCCCACCTTACCGGAGATTTTAGTCCGAAGAATATTACCTGAGTATTTTTGCGTTCCTTCAACTTGCTGACTTGTCATGAAATAGGAAAATGCGGGAGTGAAACCTGCGATCTTGGGTCCGACCGCATTTGCGCCGTATGTCATCGGAGCTGCAGCACCTTCATCAGCCACAGTTTTTATGAACCACGGCGTTACTGATATGCCGCCGATTTTCATCCCGTAATTCAGCATGAAGGACGTTTGATCTTTGGCTTCATAGGGTTCACCTTCTGAATATTCAACTTCCTGTGTGTCGTTATTATCCATTAATATGGTTGCATTCACTATACCGGGACCAACCTTATAAAAGGCATTAAAACCGTGAGCGGCATTATTGTTAAATATTAGCCAGGGGATATCAACAACAATCGTCGGATAAAAATGCAGGTCCAAAACCGGATTGGCAATTCCACTTACCGGAATCAAGCCCATCTGAAACCCGTAATTCTCTTTTTTCAATCCGAAATAAAGTTCCATAAAACTCAGCGAACCTCTTCCCGCTGACAATAAGGATGATCCGCTGGGTATATCACCTGTTCCGAATTTACCTGTCCAATAAGCAGCAGAGTTAGTTCCCAATTTCGTATTAAAGAACCATCCCTTACCGATATCGGCTTTTATGTTTAAACGTGCGCGATAAAGGTAGTAATTATCTACCGTTCGTAATGTACTATCTTCTTCAGAGATTCTATAACCACCCCAGTCTTTAACATCCATTCTTGGGCGGACTCGGGCATCACCGGAAATTGCGATTTGCGAAAATCCGACGGTGGCTATACCAAAGATTACCATTATCAGTATTAGTTTATTTCTCATTTTATGTCCCTTGTGTTTGGTTTAGGTTTGGTGAAATTTTAGTTTTATAGGAATAATTTTTAAATGTACGATATTTTATTTTAATGATTATTATTTAGGAGTTGTGCTGGTGAATTCGTTTTGGCAAATCCTGGGTATGACCGATGTAATACCAGCCTGTCTGCTGACTTTTCAAAATATAAACGTAGTACATAAATACTGTGGAGCCAGACGGGATCGAACCGACGACCT
>CAYLYH010000022.1:0-45683 GCA_964388155.1 uncultured bacterium
TGCATAATATGTCAAAAGCAAATATATTTTTCACGTTTTTTCCTTTTTTTGGGGTGGGGGTCGTATAACAGAGTATTGAGAATATAGTGAACACCCCTACTAATAACAATTCAAATGAATTTGAACTAGAAAAGCATTTGCACGAACAGTATGCTATCAATAATAATGCGAAAGTAAGTAGTTTTGTAACATTTGTTATTGCATTGTTAGCCTTGTTCGGATTCTATGGATATTCATTTGTTTATTCAGTAAATAGTTTTCATTGTAACACTGTATCCAATAATATTTTTATACCATTGGATGCCTTTTTGCTTTTTTCAGTCATAGTGGTTGGAATATTATATTTTTTGGCTTTAGTAAGTTTACAATTTGGATATACTAATCGAAGTGATCAGGTAATCATTGATAAAATTAGAGATAAACGGTTTGGAAAAGATAAAAATTATATATTCCACGAAAATTACTCACCCACAGATAAAACATGGAACTCTTTCATACCTGATTTTTTTAGCAATTTTTATTGGTTGTTTTTGGCGGGACAAATAACTGTATTTTTATTAACATTTTATAAAATTTCTAAAACGAATTGTATTGGTAACACTCAATTATTTTGTTGGCTGATATTTGTCATTATAGTGCTTACCTTTCATTTGATGTTTATTTTTCTTACCATCCTTTGTCGATACCATTATTTTAAAAAATACTGCTCAATTTTTAGAAATTATTCAAAAGTAAAATCTATTGTGTAATTATTGAATTATCTTGATAAAACAACTCAACAAAAAAAGGACAAATAAAAATGAAAAAAACAATACAATTAATCGGTAGCATAATTATTTTATTAAGCAGTTATGTTTATAGTCAATGCGAAACAAATTTATTAACAGTTAACATGACAGATTCCTATGGTGACAGCTGGAACGGTAACGTGCTGATGATAGGAGACTTTGCCTTTACGCTTGACGGTGTAAATGACGACGGTGCATACGCATCAGTTGAGGCCTGTATAGACGACGGACTATATATTATCACATGTGATGGCGGTTCCTGGCAGAGCGAGGTTTCATGGGAGATTTTAGACTCTGAAGGAATAGAGCTATTGGCCGGAGGCGCCCCGTTTAGTGGCACACTAACTCTTGGCGAAACAGTCGGTTGCATGGATGAAAACGCAATAAATTACAACCCGGACGCAACCATAGATGACGGGAGCTGTGTATATGGAGATGCAATTATTTTTGAAGAGCATTTTGACGACCCACCAACAAGTGAAAGTGGCTGGTCAATATTTGATGAGGATGGAGGAGGAACTTGGGAACATGTCGATGGAGCTGAGTATTTCGATTACATGATAGTGTATGATAATGGAATTTTGTTTACTCCAAATAACGATTATCTTATTACACCAGTAATAGCAGAACAAACACATGGATCTAACGTTTTATTTAATTATAGAGCAAGATGTGGTGGCTTAAATGAACAATTTAATGTCTTAATATATATAGTTAATACAGAGGAGTGGATTACTCTTGAAACTATTATTGCAGAACAATATTGGAGGAATTACACAGTAGACTTAAGTACATATTGTGACCAACCATTTAGATTAGCGATTCAATACATTTCTGATAATGAATCAAGTTTCTCGGTTGATGACTTTGTTATTACAAGTGAATTAGAAATACCAACCCAACAAGCTTCTTTAGTTCATTATAGTGAAGTAACATCATCAACGATGGATATATCTTGGACGAATGGAGACGGAAGCCAAAGAGCGGTTTTTATGTATGAAGGTGAAGGCGGTTCTGCAACTCCGGTCGAGAATGAAGTGTATTCGGCAAATACCGTATTTGGGAATGGTGATCAAATTGATGAATCAGGTTGGTTTTGTGTTTATAACGGTGATGGCAGTTCAGTATCTGTAAGTAACCTACAAGACGGTACCTCGTATACATTCCATGTTTGTGAATATAATGGAAATAGTGATGTTATTGTATATAATGTACAAGAGACAGATGGAAATCCTTCTTCTCAGATGACAACTTATCTCGGAGCTCCGATAGAACAAGCATCATCAATTACTATCCAAAATATTAATTATACTACGTTGGATATATCTTGGACGAATGGAGACGGAAGCCAAAGAGCGGTTTTTATGTATGAAGGTGAAGGCGGTTCTGCAACTCCGGTCGAGAATGAAGTGTATTCGGCAAATACCGTATTTGGGAATGGTGATCAAATTGATGAATCAGGTTGGTTTTGTGTTTATAACGGTGATGGCAGTTCAGTATCTGTAAGTAACCTACAAGACGGTACCTCGTATACATTCCATGTTTGTGAATATAATGGAAATAGTGATGTTATTGTATATAATGTACAAGAGACAGATGGAAATCCTTCTTCTCAGATGACAACTTATCTCGGAGCTCCGATAGAACAAGCATCATCAATTACTATCCAAAATATTAATTATACTACGTTGGATATATCTTGGACGAATGGAGACGGAAGCCAAAGAGCGGTTTTTATGTATGAAGGTGAAGGCGGTTCTGCAACTCCGGTCGAAAATGAAGTGTATTCGGCAAATACCGTATTTGGGAATGGTGATCAAATTGATGAGTCCGGTTGGTTTTGTGTTTACAATGGTACGAGTAATTCTATTTCTATTACTGGTTTGCTGGATGGATCTATTTATACTATTCACGTGTGTGAATATAATACAGACGGTGGTTTCATAGTATATAATATACAAGAGAGTCTCCTTAACCCAGTTACTCAAACGACTCTGGCATCCGTGTATTATTATGATATTGAGTTTTATGAAAATGTAGAGCCGAACACTGATAACCTAGAAAATCTAATAAATAGAGGATTACCTAAACGATTCAAATTAAAAATAAATAATGATTTATCATCCAATATCCTAACCGGCTACAGTACTATTTCAACCGATAACCAGTATGTAACAATCACCGATAATGAAGCAACATATAATAATGTGAGCGCCGGTTCGAGTGCGTGGTCTATTGACGAATTTGAAATAATTGTGAGTGAAGAAATGCCACCTGGTAGTGAAATACAATTTATGTTGACAGTACAACAGCAATTAAATCCTACTGGGCCATGGTCTAGTACATTTTCATTTCCTGTAGAGCCCTTATTAATCCATTTTTCATTATTAGATGATGATGGCAATCCGGACAGTAATGGGGATAATGATGGTGTGATTGAGCAAAATGAGACTATTGAGGTGATTCCATTATTAGAGAATGTTTCTGAATACACCTTATATTCGGTTGAAGGTACATTAACTTCAGATTATAGTTTTATTAATGTTTGGGACAATCATTCTGGCGCAAGCGGAACGGTTTACGACACTTATTATTACAATGTTCAGAATAATGATCCGCAACCTGTGTATCCTGGTGATAGTCAAGTTCAACCGGAAGTTGATTTTGTGTTTGATTATACTGCGGATTTACCGTACGAACTAAATATGAGTTTGATTGTAAATGGGTTCTTGTCTCATAATTCAGGTAATGGTATAAGAATAAAATACGCATCAAACTTTATTTTAAATGAAGGACAGGAACAATTAAGTATAATTGAAGGAAAATATCCCAGCACCTTCACTTTATATCCTGCATTCCCGAATCCGTTCAACCCGGTTACAACTTTACGATACGACTTACCGGAGCAAGCACATGTCGAGTTAGTTATATATGACATTATGGGTAGAGAAGTAAAATGGTTAGTAAATCAAACCCAAGAATCCGGCTTTAAATCTATAAAGTGGGATGCCACAGATAGTTTTGGCAGGCAAGTTAGTGCAGGTGTGTATTTGGCTCAAATTCGTTCTGAGAACTATTTGCAGATTAAAAAACTTATATTGCTGAAATAGCTTACTATTTTCTGTAATGAATAAGCCCTCTGGGTCAGAGGGCTTATTTTGTTGTGCACTATATTGATTGAATTTATTATTTTCACTGAGATAGTTATCAGCCGGTAGTGTGGTAAGCTAATTTCTTTTTTTTCTCATATTTAACCATTCGACGGAACGATTAGTTTTTTGTAATTTTCACCTCTAAAATTGAGAAAATAATAATTCGTTACTACACATAAAGATGACTTTATCACGCAAAGATTTAAATACTGAAAAACAAAATCCGGTATCGCATAAGATTGATTCACGTTCTTCGTACGAAATTATTGAGATTATGAATAATCAGGACGCAACCATTGCCGATAAAGTAAAGGATGTACTCCCGGAAATATCTCGTGTAGTGGATATGGCTGTCACTGCGATAAAAAATGGACATTATATTTATTATGTCGGTGCCGGAACAAGCGGACGGTTGGGGGTTTTAGATGCCTCTGAGATACCGCCGACATATTCAGCACCGCGGGATTGGTTTCAAGGCATTATCGCGGGTGGAAGGGAAGCCCTGGAACGCTCCATCGAAGGAGCGGAAGATCATCCGGAAGATGCGATTCGTGACTTGAAAGAATTTGGCGTTGAAGAAGGAGATTTAGTCATCGGAATTGCCAGCAGTGGTGCGACACCTTATGTTGTAGCAGCACTGGAATATGGAATCTCTATTCATGCAGGGACTGCCTATCTGATCTGTAATCCAACACCGCTTATCCCGGTGGATGCAGATGTCTTGATAGCTGTGGATGTCGGTCCGGAAATCGTTACCGGTTCCACAAGGATGAAATCAGGAACCGCAACAAAAATGGTTCTGAATATGATCTCCACAGCCACGATGATCCGAATCGGAAAAGTGTATAGTAATCTCATGGTGGATTTACAGGTCGTGAACAATAAACTCCAAGACAGAGGTTCTAGAATTGTTTCTCAAATGACGGGTCTTAGTTACGAAGACGCCACTGATGTGTTAAATCATTCGGGAGGTTCTGCAAAAACTGCCGTAGTTATGATATTAAAAAATGTTAGTCGTGAAGAAGCAAAAAATATGTTAGATTTACATCACGGAAATCTAAGAGGTGTCATCGGTGATATCGATGATAAACTATAATGATGAATATAGAGCAAACTCAAAACTCTATGCAAAAGAAAGGTAATTAAATGAAGATGAACCCGTTTATATTTCGTGAATATGATATCCGCGGAAAGGTGATAGAAGATTTTCCACCGGAAGTTGTCAAACTTTTGGGAAAGGGATTTGGAACCTACGTTTTGCGCAATGGTGGGAAGGAGATTACACTAAGTGGCGATGTACGGCAGACAACACCTGATCTTATGAACCATTTTAAGGAAGGGGCATTATCCACTGGGTTGGATGTGATTGTTCTTGGCCTCCTGCCAACACCTGCAAACTACTACAGCATGTTTAAATTAGATGTCTCCGGAGCGCTGCAGATTACCGGCAGTCATAATCCCCCGGAGTTTAACGGCTTTAAAATGTCCCTATTTAAAAAACCCGTATTTGGCGAAGCAATTCAACAGATTAAACACCTTATTGAAGCATCGGATTTTGAAAACGGAAAAGGGACTGAAACCCGATATGATATTGATCAAGAGTACAAAGATATGATTGTGGATAAAATATCTATTGATAATAGAATGAAGGTTGCCATGGATTGCGGAAATGCAGCCGGTGCCTTGATGGCTCCTGAAATATTTCGCAAAATGAACATTGATCTTACCGAACTTTATTGTGAAGTTGACGGCACATTTCCGAACCACCATCCTGATCCAACCGTGAAAGAAAACCTTGTAGACCTGATTAAGTTGATGAAAGAAGGCAACCACAACATTGGTGTTGCTTTTGACGGAGATGCAGACAGAGTAGGAGTTGTGGATGACAAAGGAGAGATTATTTGGGCTGACCAATTAATGGCACTTTTCTTACCGGATATTCTTGAAGAAGGGGATGAAATTTTATACGATGTTAAATGTTCTCAAGCACTTGAAGATATGATTCATCGTTATGGCGGTAAACCGATTATGTGGAAAACCGGTCATTCTCTTATCAAACAAAAAATGACGGAATTAAAATGCAAGTTAGGCGGAGAGATGAGCGGTCATATCTTTTTTGCTGACGATTATTTTGGTTATGATGATGCGATTTATGTTGCTGCCAGACTAGTCCAGCTTGTATCAAAGTCCGGTAAGAAACTCTCTGAACTTTCAGCGGAAATTCCGAAGTATTATTCCACTCCGGAGATGCGGATGGCGTGTGAATCCGATGTGGAGAAATTCAGAATTGCAAAAGAAGCCGCTGAATACTTCATCGCAAAACATGATTGCAGTACTGTCGACGGTGTGAGAATAAAATTTGGTGATGGATGGGGTTTGGTACGTGCTTCTAATACACAGCCGGTCATCGTCTGCCGCTTTGAGGCAAATTCACAGGAGAGGATGGAAGAAATCAAAGAATTGGTATTATCAAAATTACAGACAATTGGAAAAATCGAGCTTGAAACCGGACATTAAATTCCTACAACATGTTCAATCAATTCAGGAGTCTACGAATCTTGAATTGCAAAAACTCTCTTTTCCTGAAGAACCACGTTATCTATACGATCCTGTGCGCTATGTATTAAGTGGAAAAGGAAAACGTCTCCGTCCGATTCTTGTTCACTTGATGTGTGATGCGTTTGGCGTAGAGGAAGCGGACAAAATAACGACGGGTCTTGCTGTTGAACTGCTACACAATTTTACGTTAATTCATGACGATATCATGGATCAAGATGATTATCGTCATGGACAGAAAACAGTGCATAAGAAATGGGATGAATCTACTGCAATCCTTTCAGGGGATGGTGTTTATATTATTTCACAATTTCTAATCGCAAAAGTTAAAACAAATCCTGTTGAAGCTATTAATGCATTTAATAAAGCGACGTTAACGGTTTGTGAAGGACAGGCTTACGATAAAATATTTGAAGGGAGACAACAAGTAACACTGGAAGAATACTTACTCATGGTCGAGAAAAAAACCGGCGTTTTGTTGGGTGTCTGTGCAGAATTAGGTGGAATTTTAAGCAACCAAACTCCAGACGTTCTCAGGAGACTGCGATCCTACGGTATTAATCTTGGAAAGGCGTTTCAGATACAAGACGATATGCTGGAAATATTTTCCGATCCGAAGACAATGGGGAAAAGTTTGGGAAGCGATTTAACCGCTGGTAAGCAGACGGTATTAACCATCATCGCAAGAGAAGAATATCCGGAAGAATGGGACATCTTGCGAAATAAATTATCCAAAAAGACGACGGAGGAATCAATCCCTGCATTTCGTAAATGGTTGGAAACACATAAGATTGTATCTACTGTTCAAAGGTTAATAGCAACGTTTGTGGACGCAGCACGAAAGGAACTTAATGTTGTTCCGAAAGATAAACGATATTTGTTAGAACACTATACCGAAATGGTACTTAACAGAAAGAATTAAATTATGTCAGACTATAAAATATTCGATCCTGAAAATATGGCAAGATCCATTTTTGATTTTCCGGAGAATATCCATGATGCGTTGAAAATTGGTGATGCCATAAACGTAGAACCCTCTAAAAATGAAATACGGAATATCGTCGTTGCAGGAATGGGAGGATCTGCTATAGGTGGAGATGTCGTCAGGGTGTTAGTGGGAGCTGAGTTAACAGTTCCATTGATTGTTTCACGCCATTATGAACTTCCGGCATGGGTGAATAAAAATACGTTGGTAATTTGCTCATCTTATTCAGGAAATACCGAAGAAACATTAGCAGCATTTGAGGATGCAAAAAATAAAGGTGCTTTCATCGTAGGTATCACAACAGGAGGGAAGCTTTTATCTAAACTGAAGAAGGAAAACCTTTCCTGCGCGGTGATTCCTTCCGGGTTGCAGCCTCGTGCTGCGATGGCATTTTCATTTATCCCGATGCTTTTTCTTTTGAAAAAGTTGAATCTGATTAGTAATACAGTCCTCTCTGATCTTAGAAACGTCATGACGATGCTAAGGGATAAACGGGAAGGATATTCCTTACAACATGAGAATAATCCAACCCTTAAATTGGCAGAAAAGATTGCGAATAAAATTCCGGTTATTTACGGGCAAACCACGACAACAGGAATTGCTGCCATGCGTTGGAAAGGACAAATCTGTGAAAATGCAAAAATGCTGGCATATCATAATGAATTACCTGAGTTGAATCACAATGAAATTGTTGGGTGGGAAAACAATCCTGAAGCATTAAAACATATTGCGTTAATATGGTTGAAAGATACCTCAGATAATCCTCGAGTAAAACATCGGCAAAATATTACTCAAAATATTCTTAAAAAAGTAGTCCCGATTCAAGAAAGTGTCACTGTGCACGGTAAGACCATGACGGAACGTTTTTTACATTTAATCTATTTTGGAGATTGGGTAAGCTATTGGTGCGCCGTTATTCACGGGACAGATCCAAGTCCTGTGTTTAAAATTGAGAATCTAAAAAAAGAATTAGGAAAACTTTGATGAACAACGAAATAAACGAAAAACACGAATAAAAAGAAAAGATTCACCGTTTCGTTTAATTCGAAAAATTCGTTATAAATAAGGAGAACAACGGAAAAATCAATGGCTCTATTTGCGAGAGCAGGGAGAACACACCCCAACTTTCTATTTTATAAACTTTCTTTAAACTTGTTAAAGCAGTCTGTCCAAGGCATTTTGAGCAGCAGCTTGCTCTGCGACTTTTTTGCTTAACCCGATTCCGGGAGCAAAAGTCCTGTCTCCGATTTCTATCTGAACTTCAAAAATACGTTGGTGTTCAGGTCCGGTTACATTAGACATTTTAAATTGTGGATTTTTCAATCTCCGAACATGACAAAGTTCGATAAGTCTTCCCTTATAATTTGTGGATTTCCATGCTTCGGTTCGGTGACTCCAGATAGTATTCATTACCAATTGCTCACACGGGTGCAGCCCACCGTCAAGGTAAATAGCTCCAATGATGGCTTCATATAGATTCGCCTGTTGTTTGACAGCGATTTTTTCGATAGATAAATCCACTGAAGATTCAATACTAACATAATCCAATAGGCGGAGTAACTTTCCCATGGATGATAGAAAATCTTTTTGAACGAGCGCTGCACGTTTTTGGGTTAAAAGTCCTTCATCTCCTTCCGGATATTCCTCCATCAGTGCTTTGCTTACAACGATATCAATGATGGCATCCCCTAAGAATTCTAACCGTTCATAATTGTATTGCGGTCGTGAATCAAGTGACCGATGCGTAAACGCCTGATTAATATATTTCCGGCGTTTAAATTTATAGTTAAGCTGCTTTTCTAATTCGAAAAATGGATTATCATTCGAAGTAAAAAACTGTTTAATTATGTTTAACAGGTTAATATCTTTTAGACGTTGAATAAAAGTGTTCTTCTAAAGTGCCATCACCATTCACTAGTAACCAATTACCATTTTCTAAACGCAATGACGCCATTATGTCCGCCAAAACCAAAAGTGTTTGACATCACGATATTCACATCTTGTTTTAGCGCTGTGTTTGGTACATAATTCAAATCACATTCAGGATCTTCTGTAGTGTAATTGATTGTAGGTGGAATAAGTCCGTGTTGAATAGCCATTACGGTAGCGACTGCTTCGATTCCACCGCTGGCCCCGAGTAAATGTCCTGTCATGGATTTTGTAGAGCTGATTTTCAGATTAGCAGCATTGGCACCAAAGACTTCCTTAATTGCTGCGGTTTCGGTTTTATCGTTGAATGGAGTAGACGTGCCATGTGCATTAATGTAATCAACATTCTCCGGTTGAATTCCTGCATCTTCAATGCAGCGACGCATCGCACGAATAGCCCCTTTTCCCCCCGGAGCAGGTTGTGTGATGTGATGTGCATCGTCGGTAGCTCCATATCCGGCGAGCTCTGCAAGAATAGTCGCTCCACGAGACTTTGCATGTTCTTCCGTTTCCAAAATGATAATTCCGGCACCTTCACCCATCACAAACCCGTTTCGATCTTTATCAAATGGCCTGCTTGCGGAGGTCGGATCATCATTTCGGGTGGAGAGAGCTTTCATATTTGCAAAGCCGGCAATTGTCAGGGGCGTAATACTGGCTTCTGTCCCGCCGGCAACAATCATATCGGCATCTCCTGCCTGGATGAGACGTAACGCAATTCCGATAGCATCAGTTGCCGAAGAGCACGCAGAGATAACCGTCTGGTTAGGTCCTTGCAACCCAAAGCGTATAGCGACTTGTCCTGCCGCGATATTTGCGATCATTTTCGGAACAAATTGGGGAGATACTCTTCGCGGTCCGCGATTTAGCAGTGATTGATGCTGATCTTCTAACGTTTGAATTCCGCCCACGCCGGTACCAAGAATAACGCCAACACGATGGGAATCGATTGAATCCATGTTGATGTTGGCGTGTGTCATTGCTTCTTGTGCGGCGACGATGGCAAAGACCGAGAAATTGTCTAGTTTACGGATTTCCCTTGGCTCAAGATATTGATTAGGATCAAATCCGGTTAATTCTCCTGCAATCTTTACTGAAAAACCTTCTGTATCAAAATAGGAAATATGGTCTATCCCGCTTTGTCCGGATTTTAAAGCATCCCAGTATTCAGGTACAGTATTCCCGTTCGGAGTCAGTGCCCCAAGTCCTGTAACGACTACACGTATTTTTTCCATAATATTTCCTTTTTGTTAGAAAGAATTATTTTCAGTTATTATTTTCCTTCGACGTATTCAATGACGGCGCCAACCGTTGTCAATTTTTCTGCATCTTCGTCCGGAATTTCAATACCAAATTCCTCTTCAAGATCCATAATCAATTCGACGGTATCCAGCGAGTCTGCACCTAAATCATCGATGAACGATGCTTCCATGGTGATTTTACTTTCTTCAACGCCAAGTTTGTCCATAACGACGTCTTTTACTTTGTCAAATGCTGCTGACATGTGTTTCTCCTTTTTAGTTATTGCATGACCATACCACCGTCTACAATAAATGTTTGTCCGGTGATGTAATTTGCTTCATCAGATGCTAAAAACAGAGCCATTGATGCTATGTCTTTCGCGGTTCCAATTCTTCCCAGAGGAATCTGTTGAGTCAGTGCTGTTTTCACGTCGTCAGATAATTCCCCTGTCATTTCTGTTTCAATATATCCCGGTGCGATACAATTAGCTGTAATTCCGCGTGGGGCTAATTCTTTTGCCGTGGATTTTGTTACACCAATCAATCCTGCTTTGGATGCTGCATAATTTATTTGTCCTGCATTCCCGGTAAGTCCGACAACAGAAGAAATATTTATTATTCTACCGGAGCGTTGTTTCATCATGGAGCGCGTGACCGCTTTAATGCAATTAAATACACCTTTGAGATTGATATTAATGACAGAATCCCAGTCGTCTTCTGACATGCGCATAATCAGTGTATCTCTGGTAATTCCTGCATTGTTAATTAAAATATCAATATGACCGGTTTCTGCTATCACTGATTTAAAAACGGACTGAACATTATTCAAGTTTGAGACATCACAGGCATAGGCGGATACTTTCAAATCTTCAGACATAAATTTGGCGGCTACGTTATCCACATCTTCTTGTTTACGGCTTATCAGAATGACATGCGCACCAGCGATTGCCAATAATTCGGCGATTCCGTAACCAATGCCTCGTGAAGATCCGGTTACAATAGCTGTTTTGTTTTTCAAATCAAACATGTTTAAAATCCATTATTTGGGTGAATGTCTCTACTCCTGTTGTCTTCAACGACCGATCGATGCGTCGGTTTAATCCTTGGAGGACTCTCCCGGGACCGACTTCAACGAAACGATCAATTCCAGCCTGATGCATGTTAAGAATGGAATCCTGCCACAACACCGGACTTTCCAACTGCTCAATCAAGTTTCTGCGAATTTCATTACCGGACATAGCAGCATGAGCGGTAACGTTAGAAAAAACCGGGAATTTCGACTCCCTAATTTCGATTGATTTTACCATCTCTGCAAGTGCTTCTCGCGCCGGAGACATAAGCGATGAATGAAAAGCACCGCTGACATTTAATTCAATGACTTTCCGGGCGCCTGCATCTTTTGCTTTACGCATAGCTACATGGACGGCATCCACTTCACCGGAGATAACAACTTGCCCTTGGGCGTTATAATTGGCAGGGATGACAATCCCCTGACATTGTTCGCAAACTGAGAGGAGAATATCATCGTCCAATCCGATAACAGCAGCCATCGTTCCACGTTTCTGTTCTCCCGCTTTCTGCATACTTTCTGCACGGACCTTTACCAAGCGAAGTCCGGACTCGAAATCGAAAGCACCGGCAACGGCGAGAGCAGAATATTCGCCAAGACTGTGTCCGGCAACGGCGGAAGGTGTATGTCCATGTTTGAGTAATAGTTTACCAAGAATGACACTCACGATATAGATCGCCGGTTGTGTATATTGCGTCTGTTTTAATACGCCTTCAGGACCGTTGAAAATAATAGACTGAATATTGGTATGCATAATATCATTTGCGAACTTAAAATACTGTTTGCCGATATCCGTATTTTCGTAGAGGTCTAATCCCATCCCAACTTTTTGAGATGCTTGACCGGGAAAGATAAAAGCAGGCTTCATGAATTGTTTCCCCAACGAATTAGTGTGCTACCCCAAGTGAATCCGGCACCGAATGCCGCTAATAAAATCATATCGTCTTTGGCAAGGCGTCCGTCTTCTACTGCCTCGTCAATACCGATAGGAATTGTTGCTGCTGTGGTGTTTCCATATTTATTGATATTAATTAACACTTGGTTCTCAGAGATACCGCAGCGTTGTGCGGCTGCATCAATGATGCGTTTATTCGCTTGATGCGGAATGAATAGTTTGATATCCTGACCGTTTATGTTGTTCCTTTTCAAAATATCAGCACTTACATCCGCCATCCCTCTCACGGCGAATTTGAAGACAGTTTTTCCATCTTGCTGAATGGAATGCAACCTTTTATCGACGGTTTCATGGGAGGCAGGAAGAAGACTTCCACCAGCCGGCATTTGGAGAAAATCTGCTCCACTCCCATCAATATGCATAATCGAATCAAGGATTCCCTCATCATTGGTAGTTGGTTCAAGCATAACGCCGCCCGCTCCATCTCCAAATAAAACGCATGTATTTCTATCGGTATAATCAATGATGGAGCTCATGGTTTCTGCACCGATCACCATGACTTTTTTATATTTGCCGGATGCAATAAAGTTTGCTCCGGTTTCTAAGGCATATAAAAAACCCGTACACGCACCGGAGAGGTCAAAACCCCAGGCATTTTTTGCTGAAATGTTATCTTGAATAATCGCTGCCGTAGATGGAAAAACTCTATCCGGAGTGACCGTGGCAAGAATGATGATATCAACATCATCCGGGTTCGTCCCTGAGCGTTCTAGCAGTTGTTTCGCAACATGAGTAGACAAATCAGCCGTTGCCTGTCCATTCGAAACAATGTGACGTTTTTCTATGCCAGTTCTAGTGCGAATCCATTCATCAGAAGTGTCGATTATCTTTTCCATGTCAAAATTTGTGAGGACTCGTTCAGGGAGGTATCGTGCGGTCGCTGTAATCGTTGCTCTCATAAATTGGCTCCTAAATGCTCAGAAAGACTGGCTTTAGTGTCTTGGATTAGATTATTATCAACGCATTTTTTTGCAACGAAGATCGAATTTTTAATGGCTTTTGAACCGGCACTACCGTGAGTGATAATTGAGATTCCATTTACACCTAAAAGGGGAGTACCACCATGTTCTTCATAATCATATTGTTTTCGCATATTTTTTAACACTGGAAGTAACAAGAGAGCCCCCAGTCGGTACAGTGCATTATTTCCAATCCTGTTTTTTATTTCTGAACTAAGCGTGTGAATCCAGCCTTCTGCAAATTTTAATAGAGTATTACCGACAAATCCATCACAGACAAGGATATTTGCATCAGAATCTAAAAGATGTCTTCCTTCGATATTTCCAATGAAATTTGGTAATTCTTGTTTTAATAAAATATGTGTTTTCTGATAGAGGTCGCTACCTTTTTCCGGCTCTTCGCCAATGTTTACCAGTCCAATTCTTGGGTTGTTTCCGCCTTCAATGTGGCTAAAGTAATGTGAAGCCATGATAGCAAATTGGAGTAAATGATAGGGCTTAACATCCGGATTTGCACCCACATCACACAATATTTTACCCCCTTTTTCTGTAGGGATATATGCTCCGATGGCAGGGCGTCTCACACCGGGAATGCGTCCTAACAATAGCAAAGATGTGGCCATCACAGCTCCGGTGCTGCCGGCGCTGATAAACCCGTCTGCTTGTTTTGATTTGACCAGTTGAATGCCTGCGACTAAAGAAGAATCCGGTTTTGTTTTAATCACCGTGGCGCCACGGTCTTTCGATGTTACAACTTGCGACGTAGGATGGATGGATAGTCGAGGAGGTAAAGAGGAGGGAAGCTTATTAAGAATCGCCTTTTCGTCGCCGACCAGGATTAACTTGAGTGTGTCCGGCGAGGATTTGAGAGCTTCGAGAGCTCCATGTACGACTGCCCCGGGGGCAAAATCGCCTCCCATGGCATCCAAAGCAAATATCATCTATAGATTATCTACTCTGTTGGTGATATGACGGGACGACCACGATAATATCCGCAACTGGGACAAGCCCTGTGCGGTATCTTTGGTTGGTCACATTGTGGGCAAGATGTAAAGGTAACAGTCGTCGATTTATAATGCGTCCGACGTTTCCGTCCTCTTGCTTTTGATTGTCGTTTTTTTGGTAGTGCCATAAATTCTCCTACGTTTTCATAAGTTTATTCGATTATGTGTATTATGCTTCCAGCACAGTATTTTCCGATTGCTCTAAACATTTGCATGATTGATGATTCAGATTAGTTCCGCATCGAACACATATCCCTTTACACGAATTACTGCATAAGTATTTTACAGGTATTTCAATATGAATGAGATCATAAATAGTCCCCATCAAATCAATTTCATCAGCAGTTTTTGGAAAAAACAACGTATCCATATTTACCTCATCAATTAATTTTGTGTCTTCAGTAACCCAAACAGTAAAAGGGATATTCCACTCATCTGAGTTCATATCCAAACATCGATCACATTCAAAAAGGTATGGTACCGTTAAAGTTCCTTTTATTTTGAAACCGTTTGGAAACGATTCGGATGAACACAGGCATCGAATGATGCAGGAAGAAAACACCAAATCTGATTTATCTAGTGAATCAACCGGTATTTCAAAAAGCCTATCTGTGAAACCAGTTATTAAATCTGTGCGAAATAGCTTCACTTATAGCCTAGAAATGTAGCAATAATATTTATGAAAACCAAGAACTGGATACGTAAAAAAATGATTAGAAATTTGCGCCTTCTTTGGTAACGCTTTATTCCGTATCCGCTTCGTCTGAAGGGGAGGTTGCTTCCTCTTCGGCATCATCCATTGATTCGGAATCAGTCTCTTCATCTTCCAGCTCATCTTCATCTTTTTGCTCGAGGAGATTTTCATCATTGGACTTTTTCTTATAAATGGTGAACATGAGAACTTCTCCGACGGATAGAATAGATAACCCATAAGAAAAGATGGAGAACATAAGAACAAAAAGGAAAATAGACAGAACAATTGCCGCAACAAATTCTGTTCCGGATAAGACCATTGTACTCGTGTAAGTTGGGATGTCAAACCACCCATCGCAAGTATTGCAGTAGACAGATGAAATATTTGAAGAACACAAAGAGGATGGGTTAACCATCTCTGCTGCCCACCCCATGATGCGGGTCAGCTTTTCTCCCATAAGCCATTCTTGTCCGAATACGAAGTAAATAAATTTGAATCCTACACCCCAGAATAATTTCATAATATACACGCTAAATCCCACAAGAGGAAGTAGCGTAAGGTGATACAAGACAAAACGCCATGGCTGAGACCACGCAATAGAATAAGATTGGAACACAGCACCCATTGTATCTTCTTCATAAGAAGCAACAATTGCTGGTGTGTATATCAGAGACATGATAAAAACAATCCCCGTATAAATCGTAAAGACAGCCCCGAAGAAATAGATGAAATAGGGAAGGACGAAGAAGAATTCACCCACAAATGGAATTTTCCCTAGGAGAGCTGCAATGACGGCTAAAATCACAAAGAACGTAACAATCAGACCAAGAGAGATGGAGGTAAAAATAACCGGATGCCAATGTTTTTTTACAAAGGCACGGGCATCACCGGAAGAGAAAAATTCATCTCCTTTTAATTGCTTATATGTAATTCGTGCTACTGCAGTGCAGGCAAAGGAAATTGCCCAAAACCACAGGATTGCTCCCATCCAATACGTGATGGTGGAATACCACGGAAGTGACGCATTACAAAGAACCGGAAATAGTCCATGTGCGCTCCAAGCACTGCTCATACATTGCCCGGTAAACCCAATGGCTAGATAAGACAGCGCAAAGTAAAGGACATAGCCAATCAAGTTTGCGTAGAGAAATACCCATATCTTTTTCCCGCTTAACGCAAGACGCGGTGCACGAAAAATATCTCTTATGTCAAAATGCATGTGAATTGGATCCATGATAAACTCCTTTTTTTGTTGATTAATTATTTTTCACGGCGAATAAAATCTATCCAAATTTGGTAACCAAGTGTAGATGATATTTTTTCAGAAACTGCTAACGCTACTTTACGTTTTTCATAACTGCCGACTCGAACTCGAAACCAAACCGCGTCTGTTTCTTTGAAATAGGCTTTTTGAATATAGGCGTCATATCCTGCTTTGATAAGTTCAAGTACAACTTTTTCAGCCTGTTGCAGTGTTTTGGCTGAGGTCACCTGAATTGTGTATCGATCGGACAAATAGGGAATGGAAGACCCCGGTCGTGGTGTGTTGGGCTTCGATGCTGTCGTTGTTGAATTAGTTTCTGTTTCTTGTTTAGGTGTTGTCGAATCATGAGTGACGGGTGTGGGTACGTCGACAGTATCGATCGGAAACTCCTCATTCAACCAATCATCATCCGACTTGACATTTTCAGGCTCAGTGGAAACAGCAGGGGCTGGGGTAGGAATATCCTCAACAATCTGTTCTTGCTCAACACTTGGTAGAATATTAAATATGTGAAGTTGAGCGGAAAGTTCATCTCCATACTGAAACACAGCAACGTGAAAGACGTAAGTCCCGGTGGCATCAGGGATAAACGTAAACACACCGGGGGAGCGCATTGGCATAATATCTCTGGTACTCAAAATACTGGCATCCGGTTGTTCGGTGATTGCCCAGGTGAAATCAAAATGTCCTTCATCAGTAGGGATTTCCACAGCGATTTCTGTAGGGTGCCCAACAAAACCGGGTTTTCCTCCTTCTTCACATCCAATCATATTAATTAAACTAACAAAGACCATTAGCTTAAGGACTTTCATTGGTATCAAACTCAGATTATTTCTATTCATCATATGGTAGAATTTGAGAGATGACGGAATAAAAAACAATTGAAATTATTGCGTTTCTATCAATTCAGCTTGACTGAAAAAGAAACCTATTTCCAATTCTGCATTTTCATTGCTGTCTGAGCCGTGAACGGCATTTTGTCCCAAACTTGTGGCGTAATCCTTTCGGATTGTTCCATCAGCAGCGTCTGCCGGGTTCGTTGCTCCAATTATCTCACGCCAGGCTTCCACTGCATTTTCCTTATCAAGGGTTAAAACCATGCATGGTCCCGAAGACATAAACTCAGTTAATTCTGCAAAGAACGGCTTCCCCGTATGTACTGCGTAAAATCCTTCTGCTTGAGCTAATGTCATGTGTACTTTTTTAGCTGCTAGAATCTCAAATCCTGCTTCCAGAATTCGATTGTAGATTTTTCCGGCGTACTTGTTTTTTACAGCATCCGGTTTGATAATTGCAAATGTTTTGTTTCCCATGAATTTTCCTTGGTAATTGGTTAGTGGTAGAGTGGTTATTGGTAAATTGGTGAGTTGGTTAGTGGTTTAGCTACACGTATTATTCTATATTACCATTCACGACTAACCAATAACTACTCACTTTTTAAGTGCCTTTAGCATTTTATTTCCAATTTCGGCAACGGATTCACAGACATCGATCTCGCATTCTTTTAGGATTCGCATCTTGGCTTCGGCGGTATCATCTCCGCCGGAAACGATCGCACCTGCATGCCCCATTCTGCGTCCTGGAGGAGCAGTTTGTCCGGCGATAAATCCAACAACCGGTTTGGTCATGTTATCTCTGGCCCAATATGCAGCTTCAATCTCCATTTGACCGCCAATTTCACCAATGATAACTACACCTTCTGTTTCAGGATCGTTCTCAAATAATTCGAGCAGATCCCGCATAGTTGTGCCAATGATGGGATCACCGCCAATTCCGATTGCTGTAGTTTGACCAAGCCCGACGTCCACCAACTGTCCGATGGCTTCGTAAGTGAGCGTACCGGATTTTGACACAACACCGATGGAGCCTTTTTTTGTGATAAATCCGGGCATGATGCCAAGTTTGCACTCATCCACGGTAATAATACCGGGACAGTTTGGCCCGACTAAACGGGTCCCGTTCGCATCCACTACTTTTTTAACAGTGATCATATCCTGGACAGGAATTCCTTCTGTGATACAGACAACTGTTTCAATCCCGGCATCAGATGCTTCTAGAACGGCTTCTGCAGCAAACGGAGGTGGTACAAAAATAATTGAAACATCAGCTCCGGTTTCCTTTTTAGCATCCTCAACGGAATTAAAAACCGGAACTTTTCCGTCTAAGGCAGTTTGTCCGCCTTTTCCGGGTGTGACCCCGGCAACGATGTTCGTACCGTATTCCAGCATCTGAGTAGCGTGAAATGTTCCCTCAGAACCGGTAATCCCCTGCACGACAACTTTTGAATCTTTGTTGACTAATATTGACATTGTATTTATACTCTCTAAGTTTAGATTAACTTATTGTGGCTTTTACAACTTTATCGGCGGCATCCTGCATATTATCTGCAGGGATGATGGAAAGCCTGGACTGTGCTAAGATATTTTTTGCTTCTTCGGCATTGGTTCCATCTAATCTGACAACAACGGGAACTTTTAGGCCAAGATCGGTCACAGCTTGAATAACACCGTTAGCCACGCGATCGCACCGCACGATTCCGCCGAAAATATTGATTAGTATCGCTTTTACATTTTCATCAGAAAGAATAATCTTGAATCCATTCTTAACAGTTTCCGCGCTGGCGGTTCCGCCGACATCCAAGAAGTTTGCCGGATCACCACCGGCAAGTTTGATGATATCCATCGTCGCCATTGCCAATCCGGCTCCATTGACCATGCATCCGACATTACCATCTAATTTAATGTAATTCAGATCGTATTTACCTGCTTCAACTTCTGTAGGATCTTCTTCACTTAGATCACGTAAACCTGCAATTTCTTTTTGACGGTACATTGCGTTATCATCGAAATTGAATTTAGCATCTAGTGCTACAACCTCACCATCATCTGTTTCTACTAGCGGATTAATCTCAACTAATGATGCATCTGTCCCGCGATAGCAGGCATACATATCCATAAACACTTTGACGGCAATCTTAAATGCTTGCCCTTTAAGATCAAGCGCAAACGCAAGCGTCCGTGCTTGATAGGATTTCATTCCAAGTAGCGGGTCGATCCATACTTTTTCAATTTTCTCGGGTGTCTCAGCAGCGACCTTTTCGATATCCATACCGCCTTCCGTAGAAACCATCACGACATCTTTTCCTTTAGATCGGTCTAACAAAATGGCTGCGTAAAATTCTTTGGCAATGTCTAATGCCTGTGTAATGTACACTTTTTGTACCAATTTCCCCTCTGCACCGGTTTGAGGTGTGACCAAATTCATTCCTAAAATATTCTCAGCATTTTTTATGGCTGAGTTAAAATCAGGTGAATATTTTACTCCGCCGCCTTTTCCGCGACCTCCGGCATGGATCTGTGCTTTAACAACAACAGCTTCGGTATTGAATGCACGCTGAACCCGTTTTATTGTCTCTACAGCTTGATCTATATTCTCGATTGTGTATCCGTCCTGAATCGGAACTCCATAATCTTTTAGTAACTTTTTTCCTTGATACTCGTGGATTTTCAAATGAGTCTCCTTGTTGCTTGTGTCAAAACCATCGCAGGATGGAAAACCACCCTGCGATGATTATGGTATTTCTATTTTAAGTATGGTTTTAAAACGTCTGTTAGAGTTGGTTTCCCAATCTCCTGCAAATCGTACGTAACCCGAACGGATGGTTGTTTGATATCAATGACTCTTCTCAAATCAATCGGTGTTCCAATGATGACAACATCACATTCCGTGTTTGCAATCGTCGTTTCGAGATCTTTGATTTGTTCTCCGCCATATCCCATTGCCGGTAACAATTCTCCGATATCGGGATATTGTTCAAAGGTATTAACTAATTTCCCAACGATATATGGTCGTGGATCAACGACATCTTTGGCACCAAACTTTTCAGCAGCAACCATACCAGCACCGTAAGCCATTTCTCCGTGGGTCAGGGTCGGGCCGTCTTCAACGACTAAAGCGGTTTTCCCGAGGATGAGATCCGCATCTTCAACAGAGATGGGAGAAGCTGCATCGATAATGGTCGCAGTCGGGTTGATGTCACGGACGTTCCAACGGACTTCATCAATATCTTCAGTATCCGCTGTATCGATTTTATTGATGATAACCACATCAGCCATTCTAAGGTTGACTTCCCCGGGATAATACGCAAGCTCATGCCCCGGCCGGTGCGGATCAACGACAACGATGTTCAAATCCGGTTTGTAAAACGGTAAATCGTTGTTCCCTCCATCCCAAAGGATGACGTCGGCTTCTTTCTCCGCTTCGGCAAGAATTGCCCCGTAATCCACACCGGCGTACACAATAGTGCCGGTGTTAATATGTGGTTCATATTCTTCCATTTCTTCTATCGTACAGTCATGTTTTACTAAGTCATCTAACGTGGCAAAACGCTGGACTTTTTGTTTAACCAGATCGCCATAGGGCATTGGATGACGTATAGCAGCCACTTTTTTACCGGCGTCTTTCAACAGTTTTGCAACAAGACGCGTGGTTTGACTTTTTCCGCATCCTGTGCGAACAGCCCCAATTGAAATCAGTGGTTTGCTGGATTTAATCATGGTTGGCTCAGCGCCCAAGAGCTTGAAGTGTGCTCCGGTAACCATTACACGAGAAGCTTTGTGCATGATGTCTTCGTGAGAAATATCCGAGTAAGCAAAGATGACTTCTTCGATGTTATGTCGATCTATCAGCACTTCAAGATCTGATTCATCGTGAATTTCTATTCCGTTCGGATAGAGGTCACCAGCTAATTCGGCAGGATAAACTCTACCTTCGATATCCGGGATTTGTGTCGCTGTAAATGCTACAACATCGTACTGTTCGTTATCGCGGTACAGGACGTTAAAGTTGTGAAAATCACGCCCTGCAGCGCCCATGATAAGTGTTCTAATTCGTCTCATAGTATTTTCCTTAAGTGTTAATGTGTTAGAGTGTTATTGTGTTAGAGTGGTTATGTGTTCGGAGTTGATGAATTCGTCAGGGAGAATTATCGAAGTTTGTCTATCACCATAATTTCCTACCGGTTCACTTATTTTATTACTTGAGCGTGATTTATTCACGTATTTCAATAAACCCAATGTCACAGCTCGTGTTTCCCTTGCACGCTTTTGAAGTAACAATACTTCATCCTTATTCAAATAACCATTATCAAGGGTAATATAAAGGAGACTTATTACTTCGCTGGCTGAACTTTGGGAAATATTTAAAAATCGCACAAATTCCTTATTGTGAAAACGCGAAAATCCTTCAGCGATGTTTGTCATTACGGACACCCTTGCCCTGCGTAATTGGTCTCTTAGTCCAAAATCCTTTGATAACTGCCCTGTTTTAGTAATATGATAAATATCACTGACTAATAATCTGGCTTTTTGCCAGCATATCAAATCTTCAAATCGTGTGATTTTTTCCATTATATTAATACCTTAACACTCGAACACGCTCCTACTATTTTTCCGACATAAACGGATAACGATAATCCTTTGGTGGATCGAATGTCTCTTTTATTGTGCGTTGAGATATCCATCGGATAAGATTAAACATCGATCCGGCTTTGTCATTCGTGCCGGAAGCTCGCCCACCGCCAAACGGCTGTTGACCGACAACGGCTCCGGTAGGTTTATCGTTGATGTAGAAATTTCCTGCAGCATGAGTAAGTGTATCAGAAGCTTCAATCACAGCTTTACGATCATTGGCAAAGACGGCACCGGTTAACGCATACGGCGATGTTGTATCAACCAATTTTAGGGTTTCATCCCAATCTTGAGGATCATAAACATATATGGTCAGCACCGGACCGAAAATTTCTTCTTCCATAGTTTTAAAATGCGGATTAGCAGTTACGATCGTTGTAGGTTCAATAAAGTAGCCTGTGGAATCATCGTAGTTTCCGCCGGTGATGATTTCTGCATCATCGGAGTTCTTGGCATAATCAATGTAACGCGTAATAGAATCAAATGCCGGTTTGTCAATAACCGCGTTCATAAAGTGAGTGAAGTCTTCCGGGTCGCCAACAGTAACAGTCGAAATTTCGTTCAAATATTTTACCTTGACTTCATCCCAAATTACAGATGGAATATAGGCACGTGAAAGTGCAGAACATTTCTGTCCCTGATACTCAAAAGCACCGCGAACCATAGCCGTTACAAGCCCATCAACATTAGCGGTTTCATGCGCAATGCAAAAATCCTTGCCACCGGTTTCACCGACAATTCTCGGGTAGGATTTATAGTTTTGAATATTATTTCCGATGGTTTTCCACATATTCTGAAAAACTGCCGTAGATCCTGTAAAATGCACGCCGGCAAGGATTTCGCTTTTCATCACATTCGGACCGATTTTGGAACCGGGACCGGGGATGAAGTTAATCACGCCATCCGGCATTCCGGCTTCTTTAAATAATTGCATCAAAAAATACGCCGGATATACTGCACTAGATGCCGGTTTCCAAAGCACGACATTTCCCATCAAAGCGGGAGCGGTGGGGAGATTTCCAGCGATACTTACAAAATTAAATGGCGTTACAGCAAAAACGAATCCTTCAAGCGGGCGATGCTCAACTTGGTTCCACATTCCGGCAGGAGAGTAGAGGGGTTGCTGCTCATAAATTTCTTGAGCGTACTCAGTGTTAAAATTAAAAAAGTCAATCAGTTCGCAGGCGGAATCAATTTCCGCCTGAAATGCATTTTTACTGACATTCAACATCGTAGCGGCATTCAATAGATCGCGATAAGGTCCGGTGAGAAGTGTAGCCATTTTTTTGAAAATTGCTACGCGGTGTTCCCAAGGAGTCGTTGACCATGTTTTCCATGCTTCTTGTGATGCATCAATCGCCGCTTGAACTTCTGTTTCTCCGGCAAGGTGGTAGGTTGCTAATATATGCTGATGGTCATGCGGAATAACACAGGTAGCGGTGTGCCCGGTTTTGATTTCTTTTCCGCCGATAATAAGTGGAATTTCAATCTGCTTGGATTTTAATTCTTCGATTTTATATTTGAGAGAAGACTTTTCCGGAGACCCCTGCTCATAGGATTTTATCGGTTCATTTTCTGCAATCGGAACCGTGACAATTTTGTTTGGCATGTAATATCCTTAATTAATAACTGAATTATTGAATTTCACCATAAATTTAGCTTGCAAATTTACTTGTGCTAGCTCATCAGAAACAAGTATAGCGGAATAATTTAAAATGAAAATTTTGAAAATACTCTATGTGTAAATACTTTCGAAGATCAAGGATGTTGTAATAAAAAGGCACGGAATTAATTCCGTGCCTTTTGACAAAAAAGCTTTAGAAAAAACCAATCCTAGAAATAGTATTTCCGATTATCCACAATCTCAGCATCCGATTTTTTACCGTCAATCCAATTTGTATATGCAGCAGATTGTTTCTGATTTAAGAGAGTTTTTTGTAAAACATTTTTCTGTACTTCAAAATCTGTAGAATCCACAGTTTCAATTTCGAGAACCTGTAATAGTGCAAATCCGCGGGAGGTTTTTACCGGCCCGACTAAGTCTTCGACTGTGGCTGACAACAACGCACCGGTGGCAAAATTACTCCGCCCAATGGACGAAAATCCACGATTCAGTGTTTTCGAATCTTTTTCGCTGTGTTCTACCGCCTTATTTTCATCGATTAACTCTTGAAACGTAGCCCCGTTTTCGATTCTTAAACGAAAATCATTTGCCATCTTTTCTGCCGCAGACATCATCTTGTCTTTTTCTATTTCTTGCTTGATTTGTTCTTTAACCTCATCAAAGGGTGCGGGTCCGGCAGCAATGACAGAGTCGATTGTAAATACGGCGACAAAGTTATCATTCTCGAGTGGTTCAGATACCTGCCCAACTTCGGTACGAAATGCAAATCTGGTGACACTTCTCATCGATCCTAATGACGGAATATAAATTGTTTCTTCATCGATATTATTTACGTCTGAAATGCTAACGTCATGGGAATCAACGGCAGTATTAAATCCAAAATCCTGTGCATCATAGCTGAATAATGTGGCTTTTCGTCGAATCTCGTCAAGAGTTTTTGCACTGATCTCAATATTGAAAAGGATATGCGCAGCATTTACTTGTTCTTTTCCGTCAGATGTCTTCTTACCGTTTACCCGGATAACGTGGTATCCGAATCGGGATAGAACCGGTCCGACAATCTCACCTTTTTTTGCTGAGAAGGCTGCTTCTTCAAATGCCGGGACCATTTGCCCGCGTCCAAACCATCCGAGGTTTCCGCCTTTCCCGGAGTCCGGTGTCACGGCGTTGCTTGGGTCTTCTGTATATTCATTTGCCAGAGATGCAAAATCTTTCCCCGACAGTGCTTGGTTTTTAATTTCAAGTGCTAAGTCATACACATACGTTGTATCTTCGTATGACGGCATTTTTTCCCAAGAAGCATACCGCAGACTGCGATTTTCGGGGCGGTCATGATCATCGATATTTTCATTGTACGTTGTCAGGATTTCTTCATCCGTGGCGGTTAAAGCTTCAGCATCAAGAGCATCTTTTGTGATGTGTAGAACATCTACGGTGTAATCGATATTCCGCTTTGTATATTCCTCTATAATTTCGGATTCCGTAACCGATACCGATGAAAGAATCATTTGTTGAAGCTTATAGCGCGGAATATAGTTGCGCATATAGTTTTCTACCTGAATCCAGTATTGCTCCATTTCAGCCGGATTTGCCAGTGCCTGCTCATATTTCGCCTGATCAAATTGCCCGTCAGTTTGGAATGAGGGCTGAGATTGTAAAAATGCCGGTGGATTATTTTGCAGATGGTAAATAACTTCTTCATCTGTAGCGACGAGTCCAAGGTTTTCGACTTCTTGTTGGATGAGAATATCCTGAACAAAATTGTCCCAAACCTGTTCACGAATTCGATTTATTTGTGTGTCGTCAATCGATTGACCGTTTGCACGAATTTGATCCAGTTGACGTCCGACCTGCTGTGAAAAAATGTCAGGTGAAATAGTCTCTCCATTCACTTTCCCGATTGCTTTTGACGGATCAACTTTTCCTAGAAGTTCATCGATAATATTTGCACCGCCAACGAGCCCACCAACGGTCATACTCAATACGAACAAAGCAAGTAGTGCCCATAGTACCACATGCATTTTGTTCCTCATAGTTGTCATCATTGCCATAAATGTATCCTTAATGTTATTCTGTCTATAAAGGGGTGCGAATTTACTGCATCAAAATTCTTGAAACAACGATTGAAAATTTAGGTTGAAAATTCTTTGTCTTTGATCCTGGCGTGCAATTTTAGGTGTATTGAAACAAGGTTAACTAGATGGATTATTTGATGATGTGTGATTTGAGTCACAGATAATCACGTTTAAAAGGTGTTAACTTTTCGTGGGAGTCGGAAGTGCCTCCTTGGTTTTATGATTATTTAATTCCTCATTTCCGGCTCCCTTTATATTGATTTCTATTACAAAGTATGCTCTTACGCAAACAATATCTTCCTTAAAAACACAGAGTCTTCTCCGCCAGTCTGTGTTTTAGACATTTTCCGTTAACCATTTTACATTTTCCATGGTATTACGCTACCTCCGGTAGCGTAGAATTGACATAGTCAATTTACTCCAAATTATCCTAAACCATTTTCCATGTATGCTTCTTTCTCTTTAACTTGACATGCGTTCCTTTGTGAAAAATCCATCTGAAAATAGAGTAAAATTATGACGAAGAAGATCCATATTAAAAAGAAAACGATTCAAGAAATAGAAGAATCCGGGATTAATCATTGGCCTATTTGGACCTGCGAGGTTTCTAAATTTCCGTGGGAGTATGCTGAAAAAGAATCCTGCTATTTACTGGAAGGGTTAGTAGAAGTAACCACAGCCGAGGAAACTGTTCGGTTTGGTGCCGGAGACTTTGTAGTGTTTCCTGCAGGACTTACCTGTCGATGGAAGATCCTTTCTCCCGTGAAAAAATATTATCAATTCGGCTAACCTCATTAATTCCCCGTACAAAAACACGGAATTGAAAACATCAGCCACGGAAAAACGCACCCGCCTGCCACATTTAAAATTAAGAAAAGATGGCGGGCGAATAATTTAGACTAAGAATCAGGAGTCATTATGCCTAATAATACATTACAATTTCCAACGCTGAACTGGCGTGTCCATCTTGTGCTGTTTTTTACGTTACTTGGATCAAGCATCGGATCATTTATTTATGGTTGGATGCAACGATCTGATGGACGGAATTTCAGCCAATATTGGGTGTTAGCTCTGTTTCTACTCTGGGGGAGTATGAGCTCGATTCAGAAAACGTTGAATCGCAAAAAAGACAGTGATGAATCAAATTAACATTAAGAAATAAACATGACATTGATTTCACAAAATCCCGCAGATGGGAAGAAAATCAAATCCTACGAGGAAATGACCTCAGATGAGGTCGTAAACATTCTCGAAAAAGTGCAGACCGATTGGAAAGTATGGAGACAAGTATCTTTTACCAACCGATCGAAGACAATGATGAACACCGCTGCAATTTTAAGAGAGAAGAAAAATGAATTTGCCCGACTAATGTCCTTAGAGATGGGCAAACCCTTCACACAATCTGTCGCAGAAGTTGAAAAATCTGCTTGGGTATGTGAATATTATGCAACAAATGCTGAGTCATTTTTATCACCGCGGGATGTAAAAACAGAAGCTTCAAAAAGTTACATTGCCTTTGAACCGATCGGAATTGTGTTAGCCGTAATGCCGTGGAATTTTCCATTTTGGCAGGTATTTCGTTTTGCAGCACCAACCCTGATGGCAGGGAATGCCGGCGTTTTAAAACATGCTTCGAATGTTCAAGGATGTGCATTAGCAATTGAACAGATATTTCGTAAAGCCGGCTTCCCGAAACACTTATTTCGGACTTTGCGAATAGGCTCATCTATGGTTTCAGAAGCGATTGAACAACCTTATATCCGTGCGGTAACCTTAACCGGGAGTACACCTGCCGGCAAAGCTGTCGCTGCCAAAGCGGGAGAGATGTTGAAGAAGACTGTATTGGAACTAGGCGGAAGCGATCCGTATGTGGTTTTGGAAGATGCAGATATTGAGAAATCAGCCCATGCCTGTGTGGAGGGTAGAATGCTGAACACAGGACAAAGCTGTATTGCAGCTAAACGATTTATTGTAGTAGAATCGATAAAAGATGATTTTGAAGCGTTGGTCGTTCGAAAAATGGGCATGAAGAGAATGGGGGATCCCTTTGAAGATGTGGATATTGGTCCAATGGTCAATGAAGCAGCCAGAGATGAACTGCATCGCCAAGTAACACAAAGTGTGAAGACGGGAGCGATTCTCCTGTTGGGAGGAAGAGTGGTTGTCGAACATGAAGAGGATGATGTCGGAGCATTTTATCTTCCGACGGTGTTAACAAATGTCTCCCCAGGGATGCCTGCCTTCGACGAAGAACTCTTTGGTCCTGTTGCTGTGATTATCTCTGCAAAAGATGAAGAAGATGCCATCCGTCTGGCAAATCAAACTGAGTTTGGATTAGGTGCCGCCGTATTTACAAAAGATGTAAAAAAGGGAGAGGAAATTGCAAAGAATAAACTCCAGGCCGGAGCCTGCTTTGTGAACGATTTTGTACGTTCAGATCCACGATTACCCTTTGGCGGCGTTAAAGAATCCGGTTACGGAAGAGAATTGGGAGCGTTTGGCATGTATGAGTTTGTAAACATAAAAACGGTGTACATCACGTAATACGAATTATAAAAAATTGTACCTGTACCCGGTAATAAAATGAAAAAAATAAAAATGAGAAAACCTTTATTAATTCTGGGGACAGGAATTAGCTTGCTGTTCTCGTTCAGTTTAGCACAGGAAAACCGTTTGTTTTGGGATGGCGGTGATTGGCAAAGATTAGAGAAGATTGCTGAGTTTAAACCGGAGATAAGTTATCAGATTAAGGCGGCTTATGTTAATGGTGTTCAGGACGGTCGTTTATACTACTATCTTAAGACATGGGGCGAACAAACAGTATTTGCCGATAGCCTTTATGCAGAAACCATTGATTATTTATCCACCCGGGAACTTGTGCGATCATTGGATGCATTTTATGGAGACCAAATAAATGTTTATGTTCCCGTTCCGTCGGCGATGATTATTGCAAATATGTATGGGGAACAAATATCCCCGAAAATCATAGATGCTTATGTCCAACAGACAAAGTTTTGGATTAACCAGCTAATGTTGGATATGCAAAGGGAAGGTGCGGGGCAACTACTAGATGACAAACTTCTTAAGCATCAAAATAAACACAACATAAAATGACCGAATCGGATATAAAATCTTTACTCTGTAGTTTGGAGGATGTCTTCTTTCCAAAACAAATGGGAGCAACCGGCGATACGTGGGTATCCAGTGGCGTTTTGAGAGGAGATTACACACTTGATAGCATTAAAAATGTCATGAAGAACCAGCCGTGGACATCAGAGGTATACGAAAGTAACGGTTCCGTATACATCCGTGTACAAGATGCAGATCGGGTTGTTTTAAGAATTCCGAAAATTCCCCGAATAAATTTATTGTTATTTCTGGCGACAATTTTAACAACCTTGTTTGCCGGTGCACTCATGGAGGGTGTTAATCCAATCGAAAATCCGATGGGAATTATAAAAGGGTTTCCATTCTCGGTAACGTTGATGCTTATTTTAGGTACGCATGAGTTTGGACATTATTATTATGCCAGAAAGCATGGTGTAAATGCCACCCTGCCATACTTTATTCCTGCGCCGACGTTTATCGGTACATTCGGTGCGTTTATCAAGATTAAATCACCAATTTATCGCAAGGATGCTTTACTCCAAATCGGCGCTGCCGGACCGATAGCAGGTTTTATTGTCGCGGTTCCTGCTCTCGTCCTTGGATTGGCAAAATCCACTGTAGTTGAGACATCACCGGAAAATATCGGTATTCTGCTGGGTGACTCTCTTTTGATGAAATTCCTCACGACGGTTATTTATCCGGGACTATCTGAGAACCAAGATATTTTACTGCACCCGATTGCATTTGCAGGATGGATTGGTTTATTGGTTACCATGCTGAATTTATTACCCATCGGACAACTGGATGGGGGACATGTTGCATACGCAATGCTTGGGCGGAAACATGATCGAGTAGCAAAAGTAGCTTTATTTCTTTTATTACCGTTAAGCCTATTTTCGTTAAACTGGCTCATCTGGGGAGCGTTAATTTTAATCATCATGAAGACGACGAAACATCCGCCTGTCTTTGATGTAGATGCACCCTTGTCTAAAGAAAATCGTTACATCGGATACGCCTGTTTAATCATATTTATTATGTGTTTCATTCCTGCACCGTTTCAGTAGATAGAAGAGAGATGTGAGTAGTGAGAGCAAAGAAGACGAATAACCAATCTATGATAAAAATTACAGTTTTGGTTTTGTTTATATTTGAAATAATCAGCGGTTCTAATAGAATTGGTCAATGGGAATCCTGGACATCACCGCTCATCATTCATGATCTTGTAGCGCTGGATGGAAAAATCTATTCTGCTACGGAAGGGGGTTTATTGATTTACGATCTTGATGAAGGGGGATTTAGAACGCTAACAAATATCGATGGATTACTGGGGACAAACTTAAATGTTATCAGTATTGATGTGTATGGAAATATCTGGTTGGGTGGAGCGATGCCGAATGGGTTTGTTCAGATAATTGATCCGATAAATGATGAATCAATTCACGAATTTGATTTTGGACTCACCGAGATTGTCGATATCGCCAGCTCTGATACTGTCGCCTATGCTGTTTATAAACAAAATCAAGATATAGGGTTACAGAAATTTCTATATACTGACGGAAAATGGGTGCATAACGATTTAATGACCGCAAACTGGCTCTTGGACGCGGAATTTATAGAAGGAATTAAGATATGGGGTAATCGTGTCTTTGTCGGAACAGAACATGGTCTTTATTTTGGGACGATTAATGAAGATCCAAATACGTGGGCTATCCCTTTAGATGAGCTAAACGGAGAAATAACCTCTTTATGTCTTGCCGGAGATGAATTAATTGTAGTCAGTGACAAGATTGTGTATAGTTTGGACCTCCTCACTTTCGAATTAACTATTTTAGTGGACTATTTGAGCTGGGCGTTGAGTGAAGTGATTAAAACTGTCGATGGTTCACTATACGGTATTCTATCAAACAAGTTTTTTAAATTAGGGGAAGGCGCATATGAGTGGTATTTCCCCTTCCCAAGTTACACGGTTAACAAACTATTTTTATCAGAATCTGATCAGGTGATAGCCGGAACAAAATCTGGGTTGGGATTCGTCGATTTAGAAAAGCAGGAATTTGATTACCGCATTCCGAATGTTCCGTTAACGAATCAGTTTTCTGCTGTGGCAGTACTTAATGACGGTAGAGTCGTCGCCGGATCAAAATACGGGTTAGCGATAAAAGAAAATTGGGGATGGCGGAATATCGTAGAAACAACCGGAACCGACCCTATCATCCATTCAACATTTGACCCAACGATGTTTGCGGCCGATACCCTCCCGATAGATTTTGGAGGATTCATTGCGGATATTGAGCAAGGACCGGATGGGCTCATCTATTGCGCTGTTCGTGGAACGTACCCAGAACCAATACGACATGGAGGAGGGGTCGTCATCTTAGATATCGACAACCCTGCGAACTATACTATAGTAGACACATCGAAACTGGATTATTGGTTTACATCTGATGATTCAACTCCCTATTTAGTAGTAAAAGATTTGGAGTTTGATCGAGACGGCAATCTCTGGGTTGCGGACACGTATGCCAGAAATGAACATAATCCGGTTTCAGTACGCACTTCTTCTAATCAGTGGAAATCTTATCATGCTGATGATGATGGAATCCTCAGTATTACCCCAAATACACTTGCAGTGGATTCGTGGAATCGAGTTTGGGTGGGCTCGTTTGAAGGAGAGGAAAACACAGGAGAGAACCCGCCAATGCCAAATGGTGGCTTGGTGATGCTGGACTATTCCGGCTCACCGGCAGAGCCGGAGGCCTATGAATGGGTAGATTACTCAACAGGAAATTCCCCCTCAGAAGTAAGTTTGGGTTTTGATGACACAGGGAATAATACGGTATATTCGCTTGCCATTGACCAAAATCGGATGTGGATATTGACACGAGTTGGACTTGCCTATTTTGATTTGGGAGCATCAAATAGCCGTCCCATTGTACGTCAGGGACCAACGTCAACCACGCAAACACTCTTAACCTACTTTCCGAACATATCTTTTGGATTGGGTTCAAAACTTAAGTTGGACGCTCGTGGAAATGTTTGGGCACTTTCGCCATCGGATGGAATTCATATCTTGTTAGCAAACGGAACCTATTGGCCAAATGAAGACCCGATTATGTCCGTTGAAGGTATCAATGTGGGGTCGTCATTACTTTTATCCGATGAAGTAACGGATATTGATTTTGACACAATACTTGGCGTTGCTTACATAACAACAAACAGAGGAATAAGTGTGTTAAAAATTCCCTTTGCAGATCCAATAGAGAATTATTCCGGAATCAGCGTGTATCCAAGTCCGTTCCACATTCCGTCACAGAAACCTCTTGTTGTTGACGGACTGGCTGATGCGTCATCGTTAATGGTAATGACGGTAACCGGAAAAGTGATACGCCACCTAAAAGATAGCGACTTACAAGATAATGGCTATCAAATCAAATGGGATGGGAAAAATATGCAGGGAGAATGGGTTGGGAGCGGTGTCTATCTTTTATCGGTTTATAATTCAAATGGTGAGAGTAGTTTTGCCAAAATTACTGTGATTCGACATTAAATGAAAACTTCTTACTTACTGCCTGACAAAGCCAAGAATTGTAGCAGGATATTTATCCGTTGCAACAAGAAAACCATTCCGTTCATTAAATCGAACTAAGCCTTCCCAATTACGCGATTCTCCATCCTCTCTTAGTTGAAACCAAATCGGTGCAGAATCTGTCGCGGTAATACCGGAATCTGTAATCTGTAATTCAAGTAAGCGCTCTATTGTGTTTATTGAAGAGTGAGAAGCACCAACACCATGATTTTCTGTCCAAAAATCTTTTGCCGGGTCCAACATCGCCTTGTCACCCGACCATAAATAGTTGATTACCCAAAACTTTCCTTGAGCATCAGGTTGAGTGGCGTCTGTAATCCTATATTCTATAGACACCATTGGAATAGAATCATAATCGGAAAGATCGTCTGTAAATCGGTGAACGAAAGCGCTTGGATTTACATTTAGTCCATTGGCTTCGTGGAGAGAGAAAATATTTTGATTGTACGTAAATAACGTTTCTTCTGTTAAATTTGGTAATTTGGATTGCGGGTGTATGTACGCAAGCGAGGTATCCGTTAGAGTTATCTGACTGAGATCATCATTGATGTAACCCCTTCCGATATATCCCATCATGCCCGATGCCGGACTTGTTTCGATTGATATATACACGGTATCTTCAATAGAAACAATGGCTTCCAGACCTTCGTAGTCTTCTAATGCTTGGAGTTGAGGTGCATTGAATGTAATCGTCTGCGGCGTAATAGGCTCAGTTATCACCCCGTCAATGTAGTCAAGTAGTACAGGTTTATGGATAGCAAAGATATTGTTATCAAAACGATCCGGATATTGTGGTAGCAAAATGAGATAATCTTTGTACCATGTTAAACCGGAAATTTCGGAATGACGACTTGAAATAACACCCTTTAATTCAATGACCCGGATTGCTTCTTCGAGGACATCTTTTGATGGTGACTTTGTTGCGCAGGATAAAGATAGAAAACCTGAAATTGCTACATGAAAGAAGAAATTATAGGTTGGATTGGTACTCATTGTGGGTGGTTAATAATGACTCTTTGCTCTGTTCTATACGCTCTTGGCATATTCTTTTAATACTCAATATATTGAGATTTTAAGCCAAAATCACCTTCAAGTTCGTCGGCGATATTTTGCGTTAATATCTTTCGCTCAGCATGATGAATAAATGCACTTTTTGCGGCAGTAATGATAAACTCTCGAAAATCAAAAATGTCGAATCCAAATAACTCATGCGCCAGCATATATTCTTTTGTCAGAGTTGTATCTGAGATTAAACGGTTGTCTGTGTTTAGTGTGACGCGAAGTCCCTGCTCATAATAGAATTTCAGTGGATGGTACTTGAGTGATCGGATGGAACGAGTATGCCAATTTGATGTTAGGCTGATTTCTAGAGGAATACGATGGTCATTTACATAATTCATTAAACTCTTGTCTTCTTTTAGTCGCGTTCCATGTCCAATTCTATGCGCACCACAGTGATGGATTGCCTGATGAATCGATGTAGGACCAAATGCTTCTCCGGCATGGATGGTCGCATTAATATTGTTATTCAGAATCATATAGAAAGCTTCTTGATGGTGCTTGGCAGGAAAGTTCTCTTCTGCTCCGGCGAGATCAAATCCTACGACGCCCTTGTTTTTATATTGAACGGTTAAATCCGCCAGTTTCAATGAAATTTCTGGTGAAATATTTCGAATCCCACAAACAATGATTCCGGAATGTACTCCAAATTCATTTTCACCTCTTTTCAATCCTGCATTTACTGCATCGATGGATTCTGCCGGTGTCATGTCTTGTTTTGTGTGGAGAATGGGAGAGTATCGGACTTCAATGTACTTCACATTCTCTTTTGCGACATCTTCGATTAATTCAAAGGCTGTTCTTTCAAGATACTCCGGAGCTTGTAAGACACTTAGTGTAGTATCAAAAGCCTCAAGATATTCTTCAAGTGTTCCGCGTTTATTCTTGAAACTAAGAATGTTGTGGAGTTCATCGGGGCGCATACTGGGTAGGATAATATTATTTTTCTGTGCAATGTCAATCATTGAGTCAACACGAAGAGACCCATCCAAATGACAGTGTAGCTCAACCTTCGGGAGGCGTTTAAGAAGTTCTGTGGATACCATATTATTTTCCCTTGCAAGGGATTAATGTTCGATATAGCCAATAGATTACAGCGATAAAGAGAAGAGGTCCAAGCCATGTAAGTCCACCAATTGAAGGCCACCATTCTTTGTTCATAGTGAGGAATATCGGAACAGCTACAAGGATTCCCATGATCGCTTCTCCTGTGATTAATCCAGAGGCTAACAGCAATCCTCTTTTTTCTGTTTTTTCTGTGGAACCTGCTTTTTTTCCGAAATGTGAAATCATTCCACCAATAAATATCGGAATCGTTAATTCTATTGGGAGGTAGATGCCGACTGCAACGGCAAGAATAGGCACACGAAAATCAGACCCTAATCGCTCTTGGCGAATATCAATCATAATAATAAGAATACCGATGACGGCTCCAATCCAAACCATCGTCCATGGTAAATTCCCCTCAAAAACGCCTTCGGCAACTGATTTCATTAATGTCGCCTGCGGTGCAGAGAGCGTAGGAGATCCAATGGTATAAGCGGTATGGAGTATATCCAGAACTAGTCCAAGGATAATCGCCGCGCTCAATGTTCCGATAATTTGCATGATTTGCTGTTTCCATGGGGTAGCTCCCAAAATGTACCCGGTTTTTAAATCTTGCATATTATCGCCGCCGATTGCGGCCGCACAGCAGACGACGGCACCAATTAGGATGGCAGCCGCAGAACCTGTGACAGAACCGGTGCCCAAAAAGGCAAGCAGTAACAAGGATGAAAATAAGATAGTAGCAATCGTCACTCCGGAAATAGGATTGTTGGATGATCCAACCATTCCAGCCATATATGCGGCAACCGCTGAAAACAAAAACCCGAAGATCATCATGACGATAGATAGTAATGCAGCGAGTGCCATCGAGTCTAAAATCCCGGCATAGAGTAAAAAGACGGGAATCAGGAGCGCAACAAGAGCAATACCAACATAATTTATCGGAAAATCTTTTTCTTCTCGTGCAATTGATACGCCATCGTTTCTGTGTCGCATGGCATTCAGGCTGGCTTTGACGCCGGAGATGAGAGGTTTCATCAATTTAATCAGTGACCATATTCCACCAACCACCATGGAGCCGACCCCCATATACCTGATTTTTGTATTCCAAATATTCCACGCGACTTCCATGGGTTCCCCTTCGAACCCGACCACCGCCGAATAGATGGGGATAGCAATTGCCCAGGAGATTAATCCTCCTGCGACGACTAAAATTCCGATATTTCTTCCTACGATATATCCAACAGAGACTAATGCGGGGGACAGGTCTGTTCCCAATCCGAAAATAGACCGAAATATTTCACGTCCTCCCCGGGTAAACGCTATGACTTGTGAGCCCTCAACCGCGGCATGCCACATAGAAAAACCCTGCTGCGCCAATTTCATAAGTCCGCCGACAAGTCCTGCCATTCCGATAATTATCAACCCACCGGAATCGCTATCAGCTTTATCTTGATTTCGATCGCCAGCACGCAACACTGCAGCAGTGGCAACACCTTCAGGGTACTTTAATTTGGCTTCTACAATTAATGCTCTCCGAAGCGGAACCGTGAACAACACTCCGATTACCCCGCCGATACTGGCTATTTTTGCAACTTCCCAGTAATTAAATTCCGACCAGAAACCCATGAGGACAAGTGCAGGGATGGTAAAAATCACACCGGCAGCAAGAGATTCCCCTGCAGATGCTGCCGTTTGCACGATGTTATTCTCCAAAATATTGGATTTACGGAAAAGGCGCAAAACTCCCATGGAGATAACAGCGGCAGGGATGGAAGCAGAAACCGTCATTCCGGCAAATAATCCTAAGTAAGCATTGGCTCCAGCAAGAACCATGGATAATAAAATCCCAAGGAAAACAGCCTTGATCGTAATTTCAGGTAAGGGTTTGTTTAACATATTATTCTCGTAATTGTTGACCGGAAAAGTAGAGAATATTCTGTATCGTCGGCAAGAAATCATTCAGAATTTAGAAAGCTAAAAAGATGAAAGCTGAAAAACCGATAACTAAGAAATGTGCACCACTCCCTTTTTTTTGTTGTATGTTTTTCAAAAGAACTCTGTTGTCGGGTTGGAAATTCTTGCTACATTCTTGACAAATGATAACCAAATTGAGAAGAAGAAACCATGACATTTGAGATTGCAATCATTCTTTGCATTGTTCTGCTGGCATTCATTCTGTTTGTATCAGAAGCCCTGCCGATAGACGTCGTCGCGCTTACCGTCCTTGGTATTTTGCTCGTCGGCGGATTTTTAACTCCAGGGGAAGCCATTTCCGGATTTGCAAATCCGGCGGTTATTACCATTGCGATTTTATTTATTTTAAGTCATGCTTTACAAAAATCAGGGATACTCGAATTTCTGATCCTAAAACTTAATCGTCTTGCAAGTCGATCAAAATTCTTTGGATTAGCTGTATATCTTCTCTCTATTTCGTTGGCATCAGCGATTGTAAATAATACAGCGATTGTCGCCATTTTTATGCCAATCACCATTCGGCTTGCGCATCGTTACCAAATTTCTCCGTCCAAAGTGTTGATACCTCTTAGCTACGCAGCGATTCTTGGCGGTACACTCACACTGGTTGGAACATCCACAAATCTGTTGGTAAACTCCATCTTAGTTGCGAACGGTAATTATCCTCCTCTGGGGATGTTTGAATTCACAAAATACGGCGCTATCGGACTGACGGTCGGACTTATTTATATTCTTTTTGTGGCTTACAGGATGTTACCCTCCCGAACGGTGACCTCCAGTTTGACAAAAAGCTATCACTTGGGCGGGTATCTGACAGAGATCAAAATCACGGAAGACTCACCGCTGGTTGGACAAACCTGTTTGGAGCGGGGAATCAATCAAAATTATGATGTGATGGTATTGGATATCCTTCGTGAAAAACAGTTGATTACAGCTAATATACGAAATACGGTTCTTAAAGCCGGTGATGTATTATTTGTGAAGGGGGCTGTTGATAACTTTATACGGATGAAAGAAGTCGAAAAGATTGCCTTATTAACGGATGAAAAGCTAAATCAGGGAGAATTGCAACAAGCAGATAATGTGTTAGTAGAGTGTCTATTGACCGAAAAATCATTTTTACTTGAAAAGAGTCTGATGGACATAAATTTCAGACGACGTTTCGGAAGTTTTGTGTTGGCAATTCGTCGTGAAGGAGAGATTCTCCGTCGAAAAATTGCTCATGTATTGCTTAAAGCATACGATACACTATTGGTGTATGGACCTAGAGAAAAAATTAGAGAGATGGCGGGGACAGGTGATTTTATTGTACTTGAAGAGTTAGATGCACCGCTGAAAAAACCGAAATATTGGTGGCTGAGTATCGTGGTCATTATCGGAGCTGTAGGAATGGCTGCGATTGGGGCTGTTCCTATTTTGAAGGGAGTGCTCATCGGGACCATTCTGCTTATGGTTTTGAGAGTGATTACGCCCAATGAGAGCTATACGGCGATTCACTGGCAGGTGATTGTGTTGATTGCAGCGCTGATCCCGTTGGGATTGGTGATACAAACCAGCGGCACTGCCAATTGGATTGGTGAAATTATGATCGGTATTTCAAATCGGTTCTCTGCTGATTTCCGTCCATATGCACTATTAGCATTGATCTATTTTGTAACGATGGTTTTAACGGAAGTATCCTCCAATGCAGCCACGGCGATTATCATGACGCCCATCGCGATCGTAGCTTCAACCCAATCAGGATTGGATCCGCGTCCTTTTGTTTTTGCGATCTGTTTTGCAGCATCGGCATCGTTTATAACTCCGGTCGGATATCAAACCAATCTGATGGTGTACGGTCCCGGCGGATATAAATTCACCGATTATATGAAAGTGGGATTACCGCTTGGATTATTACTTTGGATTATCGCGACTATCATGATTCCGGTTCTCTGGCCTTTTTCTCCGCTTCAGTAATTATTATTACGGTGTAAATTCACCGGCACTTATTAGCAAATTAAATAATCATTCATAACATGAGGTTAACCATGAAGCAATTTATTAAATTGAGTTTTACAGTATCATTAATTGTGTTCGTAATTTTCGGATGCGGCGGAAAAGAAAAAATGGAAGTAAGTTCAATAACGATCCCGTTGGAGAAGTTCGAAGAAATGGCACCGGAATATGTTGACAAAACAATCAGTACAACCGGGATTGTCGATCATGTGTGTAAGCATGGCGGAAAAAAACTCCTGTTGGTGACGGACGATTATAGTCTGCACGTATATGCCGAGGAGAGATATGATGACAACATCGTCGGAACGGAAATTGAAATTACGGGGAAAGTCGGCGAAGACATCATTGATGAATCCACTTTTCAGAAGTGGGAAGAGGATGCAAGCAGCCTGGATGAGCATGACAGAAAAATGGGAATTCTTGAATATGTGGGAATGATGAGAGATTCTTTAAAAACCTGTGGAAAAGACCATTTTTCAGATTATTACTTAACGTACGTTTCTCATAAATCCGTCGAGTAACCGTTTGAAGAATTGAAGACGGTGAATGTAAGAGAGTAAACCATTTATCAATCACCAAATATCCATTGTATAGCTTCAAAACTATAAATCTGTGTAATTTATGGTTTAGCCAACAATAACCAATTTACAAAAAATGAAACAAATCAGAAAATGGAGTAGAATCCTACACCGCGACATCGGATTCTTTTTTATAGGGACATCCATAATTTTCGGGATTTCAGGGATAGCACTCAATCACATGAGTGACTGGAATCCGAATTATACAGTTGAGAATAAACAATTCAAAACCAGCGCAGTATTAACAAAAGGAATTACAACCCCGGAGACCATCAAAAAAGTTGTAGATGAAATTGCGGACAGCGATAAAATGCAAAAATTTTATTATCCGCAGGAGAATATCATTAAAATATTTTTAAAAGGCGGTTCTTCAATCATGATTAATACCGAAACAGGGAATGCTCAAGCGGAATTTCTAAAAAAACGCCCGGTGTTTTACCATGTGAATTTTTTACATTACAATCCAAATCGCTGGTGGATGTGGTTTTCCGATATCTTTTCCGGTTCACTGATCTTATTCGCGGTTACCTCATTATTTATGGTTAAAGGTAAAAGAGGATTAAAAGGTACCGGCGGACTTTATACCGTGGCAGGGATTTTAATCCCGCTACTTTTTCTTTGGGCATCGATGTAACGATTTGATATTTCTCCCATCAAATATAGTGAATAACACTTGTATTGGGAGAAACAATGACAGAACAAAAAGATTACACCGTTAAACTAACGGATGCGAATTGGGATAATGAAATTCATAAAGCATCCGGATTGGCGGTTGTAGACGTATGGGCGCCGTGGTGTGCCCCGTGCCGTGTAATCGGCCCGGTTGTGGATGAGCTTGCCAGGGATTATTCATCCAGAGTAAAAATTGGGAAACTTAATGCAGATGAGAACATAAAAGCCTCTCAGCTACGTGTAACAGGGATACCGACGATCCTATTCCTAAAAAACGGAAAAGAGGTTGATCGATTGATCGGTGCCGCTCCAAAAGAACATTTGATCGCTAAGATTGAATATCATCTGGTCAGTGAAGGATATCATGGACAGGCATAAATATTTATGCTGATTTTGTCATTCATATCACTGATCGTTTTACAGGAATTATGGAAGAACAACGGACAGAAAAACAATTGGTGGTTGACGCAAAAAACGGCGATCAGTCCGCGATGGCAAGCTTGGTGCAGATGCATTCCGCCAAAATTTACAGTCTTGCTATTCGCATCATGCAAAATCAGGAAGACGCCGAAGATGTCCTTCAGGAGACTTTCATCATTATGATGAATAAACTCCACACATTTTCGGGGAAGTCTTCACTCTACACATGGCTGTATCGTATTGCATCTAATGTTGCTTACGGTAAGTTCAGGGATAAAAAACACCTCGATCCGAACGTGTCTCCGGATGAACCGAATTTCAAAGCATTGGCAGGACACGAATTGCATCACTGGCCGGATCATTTGGACGATAAACTGAATGATGAAGCCTTCCGAACATGCTTATTACACGCACTTGATGAACTTCCTGAAAACTACCGTACAGTATTTGTTCTGAGAGATTTAGAAAATATGTCCACCAGAGATACGGCAAATATTTTGGAAATCAGCGAAGCAAATGTCAAGGTGCGATTGATGCGTTCCCGATTGTTTCTGCGTGATCAGCTCTTGAATCATTTTAAATGTGTGGAGCGTCCCTCATGAGTAAGAAACATCTCCATTCGGTGAAGATCATAAAATTAGTCGAAAGGCAACTGGGGCGTGATGCTGATGCTGAACTGATTGATGAACTATCCACGCATATGGAAGAATGCCCTGAATGCAAAATTTATGTGGACAGCGTCAAACAGACCATCAAATTGTATCGTGTGACCGATCAGAAACAATCCATCCCGAATGATGTGTCGGACAGACTGTTTAAAGTATTAAAATTGAAGAAATAACATGATTAATGAAAATACACTCATTGAGGATTTAGTACAGGATCATCCAAAATTGGTGGGACCGTTAGCTGATTATGGTTTAGTATGTATCCGGTGCGGAGAACCGATTTGGGGGTCTCTACAAGAGCTTGCAGAAGACAAAGGTATTAACAATCTGGTTGAGATTATAAGCGAAATGAATGCTATTATTAAGTCATGATCTCTATACGAACAGCTGTCGAAAAGGATGCGTTGTTTGTGAACAGGCTTACTCGAGATGTTATGAAAGAGTATGTTGAGAATACATGGAATTCTGATGCGGAAAGAGAACATTATTGGGATATAAACTCTTTTAATCTTGACTCGACAAAAATAATTCAATACAACCAAAGAGATGTGGGCAGGATATCTATTACGGAAATGTCAGATCGAATGATTCTTGATGAGATCCATATTCTACCGGTATTTCAATCCAAGGGGATTGGAACCGAAATATTGAATCAATTATTATTAAAAACTCGAAAAAACAATAAACCAACTGAGTTAATAGTGTTAAAGGCAAACGTATCCGCAAAACAATTTTATGAACGGAATAATTTTAAAATAATTAAAGACAGTGAAGAGCATTACTTTATGAGATATGAAAATGAATAAGATTTATAATCGCTGGCTGAAAATGGGAATTTATGCTGTACTGGGAGCCGTTGGAGGTTATGCCTATTATTATTTTATCGGATGCAAATCCGGAACATGTGCAATTACAAACAATCCGTTGATAAGCACAGCGTACGGAGCAATGATTGGTGCGGTGTGGGCATTTCCATCTAAAACAAAATCGAAAGAAGCAGGGAACCATGAGTGATATTCTGATTTTTATCTTGATCGTAGGATTGTGGTTAGTGATCAACCGCGTAATTCTACCAAAAGCAGGAGTTCCTACTTGAGGAGTTCCATACAATCCTCCGTGTGAGGATAAAAAAGAAGTAAAGGAGGAAAATGATGCCGATGTATGATTACCGCTGTAATAATTGCGGTAAAGAATATGAAGAATTAGTTTGGTCCAGTTCAACGCTGGACGAAGAGATTAAATGTCCGGAGTGTGGCGAACAAAAGTCGCAACGGTTATTGTCAGCACCGGTAATTTCGACCGGAAGCACTTCGCCTTCAGGGTATTCAGGTGGATGTTCACCATCATCAGGATTCTCATGAGCGTAATGTTCTCCGCGGTCGCGGAGTTGGTATAACTAAATTTTTATGAAACCAACAGTCAAAGAATCACGATTACAGGATTTTCTTGACCATCCCCCAAAAGCATTGTGGCGACTGGCGTTGCCCATGATGGCAGGGATGGGGATCCAAACCGTGTATATGTTGGTCGATATGATGTTCATCGGACGCATAAGCGGCGAAGCGATAGCTGCTGTGGCTTTTGTGATGCCCTTGATGTTTCTTGTGCTCGGCATGACGATGGGACTTGGGTCGGGAGTAACAGCATCTATTGCCCGTTTTATCGGAAAAGAAGATAAACAAAGTGCAGACAACTCCGCCGAACATGCTTTAGCACTCGGAGGGATTCTCAGCTTGATTTTGGTTAGTGTCGGATTGCTTTACGGACAAAATATGATTGCACTTTTAGGTGCTCCGGAATCTATCACAGTGCTTGCCTGGCCGTATTTAAAAGTGATCACTTTTGGGCTGCCCTTTATGATTTATTCCATGTTTTTCAGGTCAATACTGTCAGGTGAAGGCGATATGAAACTCCCGATGATCGTGGCCGGTTTTGGGACGGTGTTGAACATCATATTGGATCCTATCTTTATTTTCAGCCTGAATATGGGAGTTCGAGGAGCGGCTGTCGCTACTGTATTTAGTCAGATATTAGTCCTTATCATTTTTGTCTATATGCTGTTCGTGAAAGAACATACTTACATTCGCTTCAAGATGAGAGATTTCTCTCCATCTCTGCGAATTATAAAAGATATCATGGTTGTTGGAATCCCGGCGTCCATATCAATGGTGGTTATGGCTGTAGGCGGAGGTGTGTTCAATAAAATACTGGTGCATTATTCCACGGATGCCGTTGCTGCCTATCAAATCGGAAGTCGTATCGATCATATTATTTTTTTACCGATTATGGCAATTGCGACTGCCATAACAACTTTAGTCGGAATGTTCTACGGAGCGGGCGAGATAGAGAAAGTGAAACTTGTTGTGAAATATGCGATTACGAGGTGTATTTTCATCACATTCATTTCCTCCGGTTTGGTTTTTATATTTGCTCCGTTGATAGTCGCCGGATTTACAACCAATGAAAATATCAAAGAAATTGCAGTAACATTTCTGCGGCTGATTACGTTAGTGTATCCGATTGTGCCTATCGGAATGACAAGCGGGAGAGTCCTTCAGGGTTTGGGAAAAGGTTTGCCTATGTTGGTGTTGACGGTTATTAGAGTCGTGGGTGTTTCAGCTCCGCTGGCTCTTATCTTTACCTATATATTTGATAAACCCGTTGAGTGGGTTTGGTATTCAATGATGTTTTCCATTACCATTTCAGTGAGTACAGCTCTAGCATGGCTGAGATTTACTTACCGTAAGATAGAAAAAGAGGCAAGCCCTGAAACATCAAATATATCAGAGGTTAGCCTTAGTACTGCCCCATTTAATTAACCAATCAGGAACAACTTTGATCAGTGGTAATAAAACTTTCCATTGCCACGGAAAAATATAGCATTTCTTTCTTTTCTCAACTGCGAATAGAATTTTCACAGCTGCAGTATCAGCATCCATAAGAAACGGCATTTTAAAGCGATTATTTTTCACTAAGGGTGTTTCAATAAAACCGGGACAAATATTTGTCACATGGATATTGTAACGTGATAAAGAGTAGCGCCAGCTGTCAGCCATAATACGAATAGCCGCTTTAGAGGCAGAATATGCACCATGAGCAACCAGACCGCGGAACCCGGCAACAGAACTGACAACCACAATGTGTCCGTACTGCTGGTCTATTATCTTCGGAATGCAGGGTATAACCGTATTTGAAATCCCGAGAATATTGGTTGTCAAAATACGATTTGTTTCAGTTGCATCGCCGTTTTTGAGGTCATCCATACCACCGACTCCGGCGTTTGCAATAACAATGTCAATGTCGTTGACATCGTCTATAAAATTCTGAATAGTGAATTTTATGATGCTTTGGTCAGTAACATCCATCGGATAGTTGTATACTGTACCTCCCAACGATTTACACTTGTCAGCGACCGTGTCCAATATGTCTTTCCGGCGGGCAATCAATCCGAGGATGGCTCCTTGTTTTGCATAGGCATAAGCCAATGCTTCTCCGATTCCGCTACTTGCCCCTGTGATGAGTATTTTTTGTTTCATTTTTGCCACAAATTTACCAAGATACTAAGATTAATTAACAAACATTTTATCCAATTCTTTTATTAATGGGACATTAATATTAATTAAAAAACCCAATCGCCTCTCTGTCAATTTTAAATAACTGATGATTTGTGATTCAAAAACCGGATTGACGTTTTCAACTGCTTTAATTTCATATATTATGGAATTTTCTACGGACATCCAAGCGCAACCCATCATTAAATGTTATGTTATCGTAAACAATTGGTAAATCAACTTGACGCTTATATTTTAATTCTCTCTTGTTTAATTTACAACAGAAACATGTTCCATAAACTTTTTCCAGCAGGCCGGGACCATGTTGTTTGTGTGCTTGAAATGCTGAATAAACTATTTTTGTGGCATAGCTTTCTATTTGTTCTGATGTTTCTATAGCAGTTTTCATTTGAGCAATTCCAATATATTAAAGAATAGCTGAAAAAGGCGCAAAAGTAACAAATCCTATACCTTCGCGGTTTAACGAAATTTCAAGTTCCAGCTATCCTGAATCACTTCCCAAATGGTCGGAATAAAAGAAAGACGGCTGTCTCGGTCGCATGTCCATTCAATGGGTGATTCCTGAATGGTTACTTTTTGTTTTTTTGCTTTCTTAAGAATTTCGATATCAAATAAAAATCCGTTGATGACACTTCCTTTGTAAAGAGTTCTGGCAATGTCGCCATCGTATATTTTAAATCCACATTGGGTATCGGTATATCCCCACAATGATGGAAAAAATATTTTAATAAAGATTCGAAATAGTGTAGATACCAACCGCCGATGAAAGGCCAATGGTTTTGTGATAATACTGTCCGGTAAATGCCGCGAACCCAATACTATTTGGCATTCACAGTTTTGGAGTTTATTTAATCCTTGAATGATGGCATCCAACTCCACCGTATTACCGCTATCTATAAATAATACAAAGTTGCCTTTAGATTGTATGACCCCCTTCCGAACGGCATGACCTTTTCCTATATGTTCACTATCGGTAATCACGGATAATTGAACAAGGGGACAGATGGGAGTTTCAGAAGCAATTTTAACCGTGTCATCCGTGCTACCATCATCAGAAATAATAATTTCACCTGTGATATGATTCTCACATAAAAATTCTGAGATAGCCGAAATATCTTCTCGGATTTTTTTTTCTTCATTGAAAACGGGAATAATAATGGATAATCTCACTACATTAACCTAGCCTGATTAATTCATCAGCTTTAGAAACCGGATGATATTTTTCATTTTTTGTCATT
>CAYLYH010000023.1:0-43972 GCA_964388155.1 uncultured bacterium
TTAATAAACTCTCTGTTATTTTATGATCGCCAAAGTTCCTCTTTGTATTTCCCCATAGCTTTCTTCTGTAAGTGATTCCACTAACCAAAAGTATAAACCACTAACAACATGACCCGAAAATGTGATCGTCTCCTGTCTCCAAGCATCTTCAGCTGAGGATTCTTTTTGATGTTCTTTTTCAAACACTAAGTCACCGGACACTGAATATACTTTAATCATACAGTGTCTTGGTAGATTGATAATGCGCAATTTGTATGGGTCTGCGACATCAGGGTACATGTGAAGCGGATCCGAGAAGTCCAAGCGGTACGGATTCGGGACAATATGAATCTTTTCTTGCATCTTGTCATAAGCGGCAATAGGTGTTTGGAACGGCGTAACAGCAATCATATTTTTTTGTTCAGGTGAGGAATATCCGCTCTCTAACGATGGAATCGGCCCTAAATCATTACCATCTTTGTCATACCAATGGTCATGCCCGGAATCAATTGTACGAACGTTATAGTAATAATTATACCCAGGGAAGGAAGCGCCATCAACAAAAGTGTAAATACCTTTCTCTTCATTAAAATATCTTGGATCCTTTTTATCAAATTCACTAACTAACTCCCAAGGACCATAATGCCAGTAATGAGATGGCGGCCAAGACCGATATACTCTATATCCTATTACGTCCTTTGCTTCTTCTCCCGAGTAATCGGGATCTTCGGCATCGTCGGCAGAGTCATCCCAATTTACAATTACCTGCCCCTGTATACTGTTTCCGAACCACGTATAAACATCCGGTGGGGGGTCTGGTAAATCATATCTATTTTCGTAAGCAAACTTTGCCTTGCGATAGTTTCGAAATAGACTATGTTCTCCATCTTTTAATTGTAACTTTGCATTATTGGTTAGAGACCATGTCAATTCATCCATATTCCGCTCACCCCAATCGGCTCCTGTCCCACCAACAAATGCGATGACCAATTTCGCTTTTTCTCCCGGGGCAAGATGATATGGCCCAAAAACTAAAGCATGGGTCCCCAGGTCCTCTTCTTCTGGGATGAACATATAAGAGCTATCAGTCCTAGTCAACATCATTCTGTACATTTCTTCAGGACTATGCTGTTGTGAATTTGGATCGTTATAATCAAATTGCTGATTATTACCATTATGCCACCACTGCATGGCGAAAGGTTGTTGATCAACATTTTGAGGATGCACAAAACCTTCAGGTGTATAATCTAGTATGCCCATACCAATATATTGATAGGCTAGTAATTGCCCTTCTGATTGTCCTTGAAATTCATTAGGATGCTGACTTGCAACATCCCATTTATAGGGTTGCCCGGTATCGTCCCAGTTCGTCGATAGCCAATCACCATCTCGCTGATAGAACATAAGCTCCTGAGCAAAATCGGCAGTAGATTCTTGGTTATCTGCTAGGTAGTCCGGATGTTTTGTATAAAAACAGATCTCATCCTGCGTTTGCAATCTGTTATGTCTCCAGTCGCTCCAACCCATTCCACCTCCTGTTGCCCAATGGTGTGCCGCAGCATTCGTACTGAAGGCATTCGCCAAGGAAAAATACACTGAATCCAGTGTTCCTTGACTCCCTGTATTTTCAAATATTAATTCTTGTATGATAAAATCATCATAATCCTGGTAACTCCAAGCAAAAGCTTTTCTAGTAACATGAATTCCTGTTTCTGTCTTCCAATAACTTACGATAATTTCTTCAGGGTATTCATCATTTGGGATGTATTCTCCGTAGCGGTAGTTATGAATTTCCAAAGGTTCGCTGTTAATAGCATCATTAATATTGGCACCATAATAATTACTTCTTACTAAGTTATGTCCTGAAGTGTCTCCTAAGCTAGATTCATTTTCTGTAAGTGCATTGATTAAATTAGTTTTATTCCCGGGATACACATCGTCTGTGACATTTCTTGGTCCAGAATAAGATACTAATGTATCATTTGCACTTGTAATGGCCAAAACCCACACACCCTGTCCTCTTGAATTTTGTGATATTGTTGTTCTTGGGACTTCAACAACGTTTGGCTCATTATTAATATATGCTTCAACATCCATCCAATATTCAACAAAATCAGGACCACTGCGGGCGGCATTCCCAGGGTAAGTCAAGCTTTCCTGGCTGTGGCTATTTGATTCCCCCCTGTTACCACCACCGTCTAGTCCATTCATTCGGTATGCTGACCACATTTTACCGCGTGTCAACAATCGAGGTTTGTAGCCATCAATCATGTCGGCTTGTCCGTAAATGAATAACGGAATAAACAGTATCCATGCTAAGAAAATATATCTTTTTGTCATGATTGCTCCATTCTTTTAAAGATTTATTAATTTTTGTATTAATTCGACGAAATATGATCCATTCCATGGACCGTACCAATTCATGACAAATGTTTCATATTCATCAAGATCATACCACTTATCTTTAGTGATATATCCAACATATCCGCCGTTAAAACTTGTAACAACAACGTTTTTACCGTTTGATTCAGAGGTAATTTTAGGAATTAATTCACCGGAAAAATCACAAGGCGTCCCAACGAAGACTATGTTCCCGATTTTGAGTACGGAAATATAATGCGGCGTCTCTTCAGAAATCCAATTAAATAAAATCGGATTTAATCGCCAGTTGCGGCTTATCCGCAAATGAGGTTCGCGCATCGGAATGTGAAACAAGAGCATATTTTGGTTTTCCAACTCGTTTAATAAAATCGAATGAAAGCCTGTTTTTACTTTTCGAGTCAGCTCACTGGCTAAATATCCAATCCGATCGTATTTATCATGCCCCTCGCTTCTTGGGCGATGACTGCCAACACCTCCGGCTGCGAAAGTGGCAAAATCCACGGCTTCTAGCATTTCCAAAGAATCTACAAGCGCACCCGGGTAATCACGAGAGAAAGTCAGATCCTCGCTTGGTAACATTGTGGCGTGGGCGGCAAAAGTAGTTATCAAGGCTGTAGCACCCGATTTCTTTCTGATCGTTACCACTCTGAACCAAGGGTCGGTAAGTCCCTTATCTCCAACCAAACGATTGGTAACTAATTCTCCGGCAAAATATTGTGAATAACCTATATTGGTAGGTTCTAAGTTCATCTCGGCATTTTGAATACAGTTCATAACCGCCATGGTGAGCATTTCCACAACCTGCGAATCATTTTCCCCTGCAAATTTCTTTCCCAGCCAGCTTTCACCCCAGGCTCCTACTGAAGAATGTGTATGCGTAGCCGTCAAGAATACATTAGACAAACCATACCCGATCGCAGAAAGTTTTTCTGCCAGCATTTTTGTAACAGCCGGCGGTACTAAAAGCACATCCATCGTGATCCAGGCAGTCCGATTTATTCCGTTATCAAACACGAATCCCCGCACCCAAAGTGAATCGTGAACGGCAACCGCCAAAGCCCCTTTTCGGCTTCCGTAGCCGGATAATGGAAGTCGTCTTTCCGGGGTTATATTAATTTTGGCCCATCCAGCGTTAATATGCTCACCAATGTTATTGCTCTGTTCATTTTTTAAACTATCCAAACGACTCAATGCAGTTTGATAATAATCAGTCTGCCAGTAAGGGGTGCGATCAACCGGTTTAATTGCACAACCAGTGATAAAGATCAAGATTAAAATGATTACAATAAAAGCGCGACGATAATATCCAGCCTTATTCTTCTCTTCTTTTATTGTGAACAATTGCATAATAATGTTAACTTTTCAGGTAGTTAAGTTATCCATATACCAAGCAAAGAACCAATAATAATGATAAGTCTTAAATCACACGGAACCAAAATCTTGGCATTATTATTTTTAACATTATTTTTCACTGACTGTACACATTTAAGTTCACTTATAAATTCGGATAACAACAAATTTTCCTTTATCGTCTTTGCCGACACGCGTGAATCGGCAGCACCGGAATACCGTAACTCTCATTACTTTCAGGGAACATGCGAAGCAATCCGTGAAATAGGAAAAGGTGAGTTTATAATCAGTCCAGGCGATACCGACCCACCACAGTACGTTCGAGAAGTCATCGATAACATTTTAGGGTCCGATTACACTTGGTATCCGGCAGTCGGCAATCACGAAGCTGAAACTGAAGAAGATATGGTTTGGCTCCGCAGTTATGGAGCTACACTACCTAATATCACCCGAACCGGTCCATCATATTCGGAAGGGACGACATACGCCTTCGATCACAGCAATGCTCATTTTGTGGTGTTGAATGAGTATTATGACGGACAAAGTGATACAGGCACGAAACACAATGTGGGTGATTCGCTTTTTAATTGGCTGAAAAACGATCTAGAAAACAATACTAAACCATTGATCTATGTGTTTGGGCATGCTCCTCTACTGGCATTGCCGGATATTGACACCGGGAGACACCGTCACTTGCATGACTCACTCAATCAACAGCCTGACAATAACCATCGCTTTCAAAAGCTTTTGCGAAGGCACAATATCACTGCCTATTTTTGTGGACATACTCACGGTGCTTCCTATGCAAATCTGAATGGTATTTGGCAAATTGATGCCGGACACGCACGGGGACTTATCGATACCGGAACACCAAGTACTTTCATGAAAATTGAAGTTTCCGGGCTAAGTACTACAGTGAAAATGTATCGTGATGACATGAAAGGCGGTCCCTACAAACTAACTTATGAAATCAGCCTGGATAATTAAATGCTAAATAATTCTCCTGTACTTGGTATCGACATGGGTGGCACCAAGATAAAAGCCGGACTTGTAAAAAACGATTTTCTACATAATACCAGTAAAATATCTGCAAACTCTACCGGTTCCAAAAACGAAATTCTCAACCGCCTATTCTCGTTGGTAGATAAATTTGAAAATGATAACTATACCGGTATTGGTATCGGAGTTCCCAGTGTGATTGATATTCAAAAAGGTATTGTATACAATGTTCAGAATATTCCTTCGTGGGATGAAGTCCACCTTAAAACAATTTTAGAGGATCGTTATCATGTTCCGGTATCCATTAATAATGATGCGAATGTCTTTGTCCTTGGCGAAAAATATTTTGGTAAGGGAAAGCCGTTCAGAAACATCGCCGGAGTAACTTTGGGAACCGGTATGGGGACAGGGCTTGTTATAAACGGACATTTATTCAGCGGGGATAACTGCGGTGCCGGTGAATTCGGCATGATGGATTATAAAAATGGAATTATAGAAAATTATAGTAGCGGACAGTTTTTTAAAAAGTTTTACAATACTACCGGAGAAAAAGTATTTGAAATGGCTGAAAAAGGCGATGAACAATCTTTGCAGATATTTTCTGAATATGGATTTCATCTTGGGAATGTTGTTAAAACATTAGTATATGCTGTGGACCCTCAAATTATTATCTTTGGTGGCTCAGTAGCAAAAGCCTTCAAATATTTTGAAAACAGTCTTCATCAACAATTCGCTACCCTTGTTTATCCAAAAATAATTGATAATTTTATAATCACGACTTCGGAGACTAAAGATATTGCCATTCTGGGAGCAGCAGCTCTCTGTTACGAGAGCACTAAATAACACTTCAATGCATCAGGAACAAATATGAATATCAAATACCTACTTATATCACTTTTTATTGTTTCATCTTCTTTTTCACAACCGTCCTGGGATTTTGAACAACCAATGCACCCACACCCCATGATTGAATTATTGGAATGGGAAGTGTATGACGGAGATCAAAGCATTGCCGAAATAGAACAACTTAATGATGATGGATGGAAACCCGAAAATTTGAACCAAATCTGGTGGGGAAATAATTCAGTACGCTGGTATCGGAAAATATTCGTAGTACCGGATAAATTCAACGGATTGAATATTGTACTTGAAACGGGGATTGATGACCGTGGTACGATCTACAAAAACGGAATTGAGATCGGACAATCAGAAATGCATGGTAGATTATTACTGGAAGAACAAGCGTTACCCGGTTCCGAACTGCGTTTAGCCGTCCGTGTGGAAAACCGTGGTTATTCCAGTCAGTTTTTTCATGCTGATCTCGTGGGATATCCGCCCGGTTATGGTGAATTTCTGACCGCGATGAATAATATCACCACACTCCGTCCTAATAACGGTATTAATATTACTGAATTCAAACGCTTACAAATGGCTTCGGATAGCGTTGCTTGGCAAATCGGGTTTGACGACTCTGAATGGGAAACAATCGAAACCGGGGATAGCTGGGAAGGTGAATTTCAACATGCATGGTATCGTACTCAATTCCGGCTGCCTGCTGAAATTGACAGTTTTCAGGTTAACGGTAAACCGCTTCGGTTCCGTTCCAGTGCTAACGATGCCGGTGATCTTTGGATCAATGGGTCCTTCGTTCAACATTTTAATTCCGGTTCCGGAAATGCAATAATCACTAATTCAGCCATCACAAATGAGCCTTTAAATATTGCGGTTAAAGTGCTGAATAATAAACGTACGGGCGGACTACGTTACTTCAATTTAATCACTGAAGAGGAATATCAGCTTCAGAAAAGATTTGACGAATTATTATCTTCACTGAAAAAAGTGGATATGCATTTCCGACGACATCCGTCACCTCAACCTGAACTTATACAACGAGCTATCGATATTCTAAACGATATGCTTACCGAAGTATTCGTACTTAAGAACGGAATTGGCAATATTGAAACACGTATCCATTTACTTAGCGAAAATCTAACTCAATTTCCTGCTTTTTTGGTCCCACCCTACTTGCAAGATGTAAAAGACGACGGAATTACAATCATGTGGGAAACCGCCTTTCCAAGTCGGGGACAAGTCATCTATGGTAAAACTAATAATCTGAATCAGATTACCGTTGACCCGCATCCCGCAACCACGATGCATGAAATTACCCTTTTGGGCTTAGAAAAAGATACGGACTATTCCTATCGTGCGATCTCCGGAAATATCGCCAGCCCTGTTCATACCTTTCACACTAAAATCCCAAAGGATAAACCATTTAGTTTTTTGGTCTGGGGTGACAACCGAACTTATCCGGAGGTTCACGAAGATGTTGTTGAAATGATGGCAACAGAAAATGCGAATATTGCTCTTAATGTCGGGGATGTTGTAACTACAGGTGCAAATCTCTCTGAATGGGTGGACGAATATTTTTATCCATTGCGATTTTTAAGTGGTGAGGTGCCTACCTACATATCGATCGGAAACCATGAATATGGTGGTTATTGGGATACACGAGTTGTCCCGCCATTTGAAGAGCGTGTGAAACATCCGACTGAAACAACCGGGAGTAATGAGTACTGGTTCTCTTTCGATTATGGCAATGCGCATTTTGTCGTTATCGATCCCAATAAAGTAAATGGACCAAAAAGTAAGCGTATTCCACCTGGGAGTCAACAATATCAATGGTTGGAAAACGATCTTAAAAAGGCACAGAAATCCGCAGAATGGACTTTTGTTTTCTTTCATCATCCACCATATTCAGAATGCTGGTCAGGCGGTCCTTATGATGGCGAAGATCATCTACGCGAAGAGATCGTTCCCCTTTTAGAAGCTAACGGTGTAGATATCGTTTTCAGTGGACATACACATGATTATGAGCGGGGTCTTCCACATCCGCCCTACGATCCTGAAACCGGCAGTGGCAATAATGCTACCTACATCATTGCCGGCGGCGGTGGCTCATCATTGGATAACCATAAATATACAGAATGGAAACAGATCGATCTGCCCGATCATCCCGCTACAACAGACAGTGATGCCACTGATGAGGGTGAGTACTACAAATTTCACTATTGCCTGATTGAGATTGACGATAATCAGCTAATATTCACTGCCCGCTTAATGAATGAAGACGGAAGCGACGGCGGAGTTTTAGACAAGTTTTATCTTCATCATTAATTACTTAAGAAGAAATATACTTGGATAATACTAAATTTCTTAAATTAACAAGATGATTCTTATCATAAAGGATATGACATGAAAATAAAATTACTGATAGTTTTGTATGTAACTGCTTTCTTTTTTAACACCATTACTGCTCAGAGTCCAGTGTTAGATGATTATATAGCAACTCCTGACTCAAACTATTCATGGGAAATAGAAGACACTTTATATTTCCCGACCCTGCATTATACAGAATATATACTAAAACTCCATTCTTTGTCTTGGCGCAATGAAAATGAAGTTAACAAAGTTCAGTGGCAACACTGGCTTCATATAATTGTACCGAATACAATAAACTATAACACTGCATTTCTTCTGATAAATGGTGGAAGTAATAACTCTAATGCTCCCGGTGCAACTGACTATGTGTTTAGTAATATTGCTGTGGAAACGAATAGTATTTTAGCAGATTTAAAAACCATTCCAAATCAGCCCTTAGTATTCCCTGACTCTCCCGGTAATAAGTATGAAGATGAAATTATTTCTTATTCATGGGATAAATATTTAAACTCCGGAGACACACACTGGCCAGTCAATCTTCCGATGACAAAAAGTGTCCATTATGCTATGGATGCCATAGAGGAATTCACCTCTGAGCTGGGTGCCGAATTTTCTGTCAATGATTTTGTTGTTTCTGGTGCTTCTAAAAGAGGTTGGACAACTTGGTTAACAGCCTGTGCAGATACTGAGAGCCGGGTTCGTGGCATAATCCCTATAGTATTCGATGCACTTAATTTGATTCGTTCATTTAGAAATCATTATGGATCTTATGGCGAATGGTCACCTGCAGTTGAGGACTACGAAGACATTGGTATTTTCGAATGGTTTGATGATGCTGAGATAATCAATTTGATGAATATTGTAGACCCATATGTTTATCGTGAACGATTGACTATACCAAAATATATAATGAATGCGGTTGGGGATGAATTCTTTACCCCTGCGATTCAATTTTATATTAAGGATCTTCCTGGAATCAATTATGCTGCCTACCTACCTAATACCGGTCATGGTTTTGATGGTCAGGAAGAATACGCTATTCAATCACTTATCGCATTTTATCAAGCAATATTAGATGATTATGACCTCCCTCAATTCTCTTGGGAGAGGTCTGAAAATGGGACTATTACTGTTAGCACTCAAGACAATCCAACTATGGTTCGACTCTGGAAAGCCACTAACCCAACCCAAAGAGATTTTCGCAATTATGTTGTGGGCTCTTCTGCATGGAGCAGCGTAGAGTTGGTTGACCAAGGTGGTGGTGTATACATCACGGATGTACCATTGCCTGAAAATGGTTGGACAGGTTTTTTTGTTGAATTAGTTTATGATAACCCCTATAGTTATCCATTTATGTTTACAACCGAGGTTAGTATAATACCTAATGTTTTACCCTTCGCTACTGACGTTCTATTAACAGTACATGATGCCACAGAGGTTCTTTCTAATATTCAAATCGCAGGGTCAATGACAGCGTGGTCACCAACGCAAGCCTTCGACGATGGGACTAATGGAGATATTATTCCAAATGACCATATATGGTCTGTGACGATTCCTGCAGTTCTTGACGGCGAATATCAATGGTCAGCTATTGGAACAAATATTACCGGTGAAAGTTCTTGGTTAATCGAAGAACCTTTTTTCACATTTACAATCTTTGAAGATATCATTGATGGAACTACAGATTTTACACATCTTGAAATAACAACCTACAATTCAACTCCTACGCAGTTCGCTTTACATCAAAATTATCCTAACCCTTTTAATAATAAAACGACTATTCATTACGAATTACCTCATTTAGGTGCAGTTTCTATCGAAATTTATGATATTCTTGGAAAAGAGATAATGCATTTAGTTAACGACGTTCAAACTCCGGGAGTAAAATTTGTCGTTTGGGACGGAACAGATGCCCATAAAAACGTAGCCAGCTCTGGTATGTATCTTTATAGGATATCTTTTAGGTCAAATGCTCTACAATCTACTAATATTCGAAAACTTCTACTTTTGAAATAAGCCTTCTACAACCAAGCGGCTCCCTTTGGAATGTTACCCAAGTCCATATAATCAACAGCTTTAATGTGTACATATTTACGGGTGCTGGCCAACTTATATCCATGGGCATAGGTTACCCAAAACTCTAATGTTGTAGCGTTATAAACAACATTCATTAAATTTTCGCGCTTCATAGCGACCAATTGAGATAGTTCAATCATTGTGGACTTATCATAATCCCCATGATACTTCTCTAAATATTTAAATGCCTTATCATTTTTCATCGTATGATAAATAACATTTTCAAAGACATTTGGAAACAACTCATCATCTGAATCATTATCTCCCCAGATTGCTAATTGTACCTGATCGGGTGCATTTACTTTGATTTTGTAAGCTCCCTGTGTATCCGGCTTCCCATCACTTAGGTAATAGTAATAACGCTTGATCAAATCAGCATTCTCAATATATTGACGTGCTTCTTCCAGGACTTTGGTATCATATAAGGCATCCCTGAAAAGAAACGTAAAATGATTTCCATTTATTTCAAATGGGTACTCAGTATAAGGTGATTCTCCTTTCTCACCTAAGACTATTCCCTGTGAATTCATTCCGGTATTTGCACCAATATAACCGGCAAAAGTCGGTACAAAATGTGGTTGCCCTTCATTGGGAATATAAACTACAACTACCGGATAATCCTGTAGCTTGGCATCCATAACAAAATCCAGGTTACGAATATGATAAAGATTTCCGTCTTTTGTGGCATCTCCCCAAACCGCAACACCGCTGCAGGCATTCGCGGCAACAACCGGGATCATATGAGCACGACGGAGGATGTTATAATCGATTCCCGAACCATCCGCCAAACCTTGCAGTTCATCTTTAATTCGTTGATGTGTATAGGGCGAAATCCTTGTCCAGGCTTCATCCAGAATTTCGTCACTAAATCCACCGGGGTCAGCCATTTGTGCCCAATTTAAAAAGCCTGTGATACACTCATTTACTTCCTGTTTCATAAGTTTGCCAAAGGTATGTCCCATTTCGTAGGGAGTTCCGCTGACGACAACTAATGCTATTTTATCATTCCCTGAACCGACCGTGGTGCGATATGCTTTCACCGGACCGGTTGGCCTCTTACTACAACTTGCTACAAAAAGCAGTATGCTCACTGTTATAACAATCGCTTTAAATATTCTCATTTTATTCCTCAAGTAAGTTTGTTTCTTCTACCGAAAATCCATCTGTCAAATTTACGGTTAATGTTTTTATTTCTCCCGGTTTAAAATTCACAGTTTTCACACTATTGTCTTGGTTGTATTTCAACGTTGCGTTTGTTGGTATTCGGTGGGTTTCAATACAGCGTAAAATATATTGGCTTTCCCGCTCCTCACTTTGCTTCATCACACTAATGTGTATATTTGGTGCAGAAATCTCGAATATACTTTTCTTCGCCGCTAAGCTCCCTATACCGATAGAAGTAATTTGAACAATTGGAGGGAATAAGAATTTTTCTGCTTCCCCGGTGATATCTGCATCTTGCCAGTTACCTCGGTGTGGAACAATACAATAGTCGAATATATGAACTCCCTGATCTATGATCGGATATCCATCTTCTGGAGTGTAAATCTGCGGCTGATGATGATTATAGACCGGACTTCGTAACACGGTGAGCCGGATCTCCCCATTGTTGCAACTATAGCCACATTTATCTTTGACTAGTAAAGCTAATCCGCCATTGTCATCACTGATATCGATCCAATTTTGAAATGGTTCTTCTTCACCAGTCGTTGTATTCTTACTGTTTCCGTATGGGATACCGACTGTATTAAAAGTTGACCTTAATCCGGTATCAAACCCTAACTTTAGAACTTTATATGTTTCTTGCCAGTTTACTTTGCATGAAACGTATAGGTTCTTATCACCTTTTAATAATGTAAAGTCCTGACGAATTGATGAATTATTATATTTAGATATAACTCTTACAGTTTTTTTGATATTTCCGTTCTCCAACACCGATATTTCAGCATTGACGAAACGGCATATTTCATTGTCATAAGATTTTATATCATGTCCCCAGGTATCTCCCGGGTCATCCATAATTATCGGAATTGCACCTCCGCCGGGTAATCGTTCTTGTCCTTCTTCCTTATCGTAGTATGAAGTGAGCCAGCCGGTTTGTTGATCAATCTCGGCATTCACTAAATCATTTTCTAATATTGTAGAATCTTGATTGTCCGGAACATTATCTTGCTTTGACTTAGAATAATCCATAATAAATATTTCGTAGCCCAATGAAGGCAAGTCAACCTTAAAACCAAATCGATGCCTTTCTTTTAATCGCACAGCAGATGTCTTCAACTCTTGGTATTCGATCTCGTCTCCCGAACTATTCATTAGCGTTGGTTTAACATCTTCTTTCAACCGTTCCACTTCAATTTCTACATAGTGTGTTCTGCAACGTCCTACCGGATTAAATACGATGAACGGCTGTATTAGTCCGTTGTTATCCACGTTTATATTAACTTGACGGCTAATGTGGTACAAACTTGTTACCAATATCTGTTTAGCCATAGAAAGTGCAAAACCAAAATCGCTTTTTGCATCTTCATAAGCTTCTTCAATTGAAGTCCCGGCTAAGATATCATGAAACTGATTGAAAAGGATTTTCTTCCATGCCTTTTGCAGCTCAGCTTGAGGATATTTTTTACTGCAAAGTATTTTTGCAATTGAAGCTGCTTTTTCAGCCGTAAGGATTGCTACTTCGGCTTTACGATTCCACTGCTTTATTCCGGTATGAACTGAATAACAGCCGCGGGCATGATGTTGTAAATCTCCGCTTACTTTTGGAATATTTTGATCAATCTCTTTTAAATATTTCTCTGCTGTTGAAAATTTTATCTGATATTTGTCTCTCTTCTCTAATGCATATATTTTATCGATGATTGCCTTTGTAGGTCCGCCACCATGATCTCCCCAGCCGTAAAATACACCATATTTCTGAGATAGATTGGTTTTATCAAATGCATGTTTATACTCTATAATACGGTTCTCCAGCTCATGTTCTGTCGTGTTATATTCTGAAACAATCTGATAAGCCAAAACAGAGCTGCCATCGGTACTTTCCCATCGGAATATGTGTCCATGAATATTTTGGTTCTCTTCCGGTTTTGGGCGTAAAAAACAATAATACTCAAGTCCTTGTTTTTTCAGTATCTGTGGTAATGAACCCGGATGCCCAAACGCATCGGGATTAAAACCGACTGAAGCGGTAATTCCAAATTTATTATAAAAATAGCGTTGACCGTAAAGACCCTGCCTTACTAACGATTCTCCCAATAGACAGTTCAATTCCGGTTCAATCCACCATCCGCCGACTACTTCCCAGCGCCTTGCCTCCACCATAGTTTTTATTTCGGAGAATAATTCTTTATCATGGTCTTCAACCCATTCATAGAATTGGGCGGAACCGGCTGAGAATTTTACATCGGAGTATTCTTTTAGGATTTCAAGCGCTGTTCGGAATGTTGCGACTACTTCGGCAAAGCCTTCTTCCCAAGTCCAGCGCCAAACCGGATCGATATGCCCGTGACCGATAAAATAGTACAGCAGTTCTGTCTTCATGGATATAGGTTAATATATGAGAACTGTTACATTCTCAAGCAACATATAATAAAAATATTTCTTATTTAACAAACATCAAATAGAACCACCTATAGAGAGCCTAAGAGGCGGATTAAAATACTTATCAAAATTTGAATATGCCAAATCGATTAAAATATCACTGTGTGCTATATTTAACTTAAGCCCGGCTCCAACTGTCCAATCTTCGGTATCATAATAAAATTTGTAGCCACTTCGTAGAGCAAATATATCAGCAATCCATAGCTCCCCTCCAACATGATATCGATCACGATAATCAGTGGCAAAAGCACTTTCTATAGATACAGTTAGATGAATTGGAGATCCTTTTTTACCTATAGCACTGAAAGCAGTATTAATATTGAAATAAAGCGGGAGTTTAAACTTATCCGATAAATACACAGATTTCGGTCCAAAATTCTTCATGACCATCGCTATTACAATATCTCTATAACCTGCACGATAATAAGTTCCAAAATCAACTCCTAATCCTCTGGCTTTATCTACATCTATATTTTCTTCAATATATTGACTTTTCAGCCCAAAAGTAAGGCGATCGGTTAAATCTATGGCTCCCGATATTCCAATCGCAATATCTCCCGCCTGAATCATCCGGCCGGTTCCTTCCGGATCAACAACAGTGGTTTCTTCAAAATCATCTACAGCAAAAGAGATAAAACTTAATGCAAAAGCAAATCGTTTACCAATCGGCATTCCAATAGCCCCCGACATGATTTTTGAATTGACAATCCACTGAGTATAATTGAAACTGTATTCAATATTTTCAAGGTGAGATAAGCCAGCCGGATTATAGAACACCGCTGTAACATCATTCGCAATAGCCGTAAATGCATCCCCCATACCCGCTGCTCTTGCAGAGGGACTTATTTTCAAAAAGGAGAACCCTGACCTACCCACACGTTTAAAATCATCTTGCTGAGCATGAACAAACGTTAAATTCGTAATGAATATTATCGAAAAGATAACGTTAATTTTATAAATAGTTTTGATGGCTTTCATCGATTATTTTCCTTCATTTCACAATTGTTAATGTGCCTTTTTGTGTTTTTCCTCTGCTCTCAGCAGTAAGAGATTCAACTACCCAAAAATATATTCCGCTAACAACCCTACCGGAAAAAGTGATCGTATCTTGCCTCCATGAATCTTCTGCAGATATTTCCAATAAATGTTCTTTTTCATAAACAAGATCACCGTTAACTGAATATATTCTTATCATGCAATGATTAGGCAAATTAATAAACCTTAGTTTGTAAGGATCAGCCACATCCGGGTACATATGCAGAGGATCATCGAAATCAAGTCTAAAAGGATTTGGTACTACTCGAATTTGTCCTTCCATTCTATTGTAAATAGGAGCTGAAACTTGGAAAGGAGTAAATGCAATCATATTTTTTTGTTCTGTTGAAGCATATCCACTTTCTAGTGGCGGAACAGGTCCGTGGGAATTTCCCCAACGATCTACCCAATCTGAATGACCGGAGTCATATGTTCTTACATTATAATAATAATTATACCCGGTAAAGGATTCTTCATCGACGAATGTATATTCCTGTGTCTCCGGATTATAATAGTTTGTATCGCCGATTGATATTTCCGTAATAAATTCCCATGGGCCATAATGCCAGTCAAAAGATGGAGGCCAAGAACGATAAACCCGATAACTCTGAACATCTACTGCCTCTTCGCCGGTATAATCAGGATCTATTGCACTATCAGCTATATCACTCCATTTAAGGATAGTCTGCCCAAGTTCACTATTCTCAAGTTTCACATATACATCCGGTGGTGGGTCTGGCAAATCGTACCCCATATCATAAGCAAATTTTGCTCGTTTGAAGTTCCTGACCAGGGAGTGTTCTCCATCCTTGAGTTGAAATTTAGCTTCAGAACTTCTGGACCATGTTAATTCATCCATATCATGCCAATCAGCCCCAGACCCTGCAACGTAGGCAATAACGATTTTTGCTTTTTCTCCGGGATTAAGAGCATAAGGACCAAAAGCCAGTGCATGCGTTACTAATGTGGATGTATCAGGATTCTCTGATATCATTAATCCGACCGAATCCGGATCCAATATCATTTGATACATTTCAGCATCCGTATGTCTGGTTGCCGTTGGTTCATCGTAATCGCCAGAATGTGTTCTTCCACAATGCCACCATTTGTAGGTAAACGGTCCATCAGTATTCTCAGGTACTACATAAACATTGTTATCTCCCACAAATGGAGGTACAAAATCCAGCATACCAAACCCAATATATGGATATCCCATCAATTCATTTTCAATTTGGCCTTGAAACTCATTATAATTATTACTTTTATATGTGTTCTTAAACGGTTGCCCTGTATCATCCCAGGATGTCCCTAGCCAATCATCATCGCGTTGATAGCATAAAATCAATTCGCTATAAGCACCGGTACTGTCTTGATTATCAGCCTCGTAGTTTGGAGCACCCGTATAGAGGAACCAATCATCTTGTGCCGGGAGCTCACATGAGCGCCAGTCTCCCCAGCTCATACCACCTCCACTTGGCCATTGATGCCCTGCGCTACTGATGCTAAATGTATTCATGAAAGAAAAATATGTATCGGTAAGATTAAGACTACCCGTATTCTCAAAGGTCATCTCTTCTATAATAAAGTCATCATAATCCTGGTAGCTCCATGCATAAGCTTTTCGGGTAACGGTGATACCAAGTTCGTTAGACCATTGACTCAATATAATTTCTTCCGGAAATTCATCATTAGGCGGATAATCTCCGTAGCGATAATTATGGATTTCAACGGGTTCATTTCCAGTTATTTCTTCGTGGTATGGAGAATAGTTAGATCGTTGGTAGTTTACACCGGTAGAGTCCCCTAGATTATGTTCCAGAGTATTCGGGTTAGTAATTGGATATACTTTCCTGGTAATATCATTCGATACGTTTCTAGGACCACTATATGATACCAAGGTATCTCTTTCAGTTCCATTATCAGCAACACCTAAAACCCAAACGCCTTCCCCTTTAGAATTCTGCGGGTTACACACTCGTGCTATATCCAAAATATTTGGAGCGCCGGAGACAACAGCCGCAATATCCAGCCAATATTCCATAAAATCAGATCCTCTTCCGGCATTTCCGGGATACTCTAGTGTGGTTTGGTCATGACTTTGATACCTGGCTTGATTCCCGCCGCCGTGCATACCATTTGTCCTATAGGTTGACCAAAGTTTCCCTCGGGTTAACAAACGTGGTTGAAATCCGGTAACGGGATCATCTTGAGCATATAGACCTGAATCAACAAAACAAATGACGATTAAGAATGATAAGCAGCTAAAAATTGTATTGTTCTTCATTGTGCGTATTTTCTTTCTCATTAAAAGGATGACCTGAAACCTATTTTAATTTCACGAGGAGAGCCATACCAGCGTGAATTAGCATAGGCATCACCATATTTTAGATAATCTTGATTATCCGGTCTCGGAGATTCCATCCCCCATCGGACATACTCTCCGGGACCATAAGCAGATTGAAACCCTCCACTATTTACGACATCTTTTTGATTAAATAGATTTGTCGCTTCAACATATAGAGTGGTTCTCATATCTTCCTTTTTAAAAAGTGTTTTTTCAAAACTTAAATCTGTCCGAGTCGCTAATGGAGCATTACGCCATTCCGCCGGTTTACCAATCGGCGAATATAAATATGGTACTCCCGTAGACATTCTGTAAATCATATTGAAATTAATGTCTCCAAAGAGTCCAAACGGACCAAGTCCTGTTGGCGTAGCAATAAATACTTGAGCTTTTCCATAGCTGCGAATATCAAGATCCGGTTTCGGTTCTTCTTCTTCTCCTCCCCAAAATTCAACCCTGTACAGTCCAGTTGAATCTAAAGGTATCATTTCCATCCCCAAAGAGCGCAGTGAATCTAAAAAAGCATTTGCACTTCTGGCATAGCCCACCAACCAAAATGGAATCATTGGTCTTGGATCTTCCGATCCATCTTCGTTGGAAGAAAACATTGTCCAAAAGTTTCCGTTAGCAACAAAACCGGAATCCGGTATCCAAAACTGGCTTCCCATGCCGGCTTCACCTTGCGTAGCCCATTGTAAATTATAGGCAAGATTAAAGGAAAAATAGTCGCTAAAACTTTTCTTCATACTAAACTCAAACCCTTGAATATCTTCATGGATTCCATTTCCGGCCATATGAGTAAACTGAAAATCGAACATTCCTTTATTAGGATCCCACCATTGAAGCTGAACAGCCCCGGGGCTGGTTGCTTGATTGCTTGAACTTTTATAGTATGAAGATACCGAGAACACATAATCCTGGTAAAAATTCCAATCAAGACCTAGTTCAAAGCTAATCGTTTTCTCAAACTCTAATTCCGGATTTCCAAAGAAGTCCTCTTCTAGCCTATTATACCGTTCAGTCGGATCAATATAGCCATTACCGTTAATATCTTCATCAGGCTCTCCCGGATTATTCCATCGAGTCGCATACATCGTATAAAAACTGGGTAGCTGATAGATATGCCCATAGAAAAAATGAATCATCGAGCTTTCAGTAATTGGATGTGCGACCCCAAGGCGCGGTGCCCACACAATTTTCGGTTCTGATTTCTTTAATAAACCCATTTCTCTAAGTCGATCATAATCGAAGCGGGTAAATGTGTTAAAGAAAAAATCAGAGGCACCCAGTGCTGCTGTCTTTGGGTATTCCACATTCGGGTCAAAATAATCCATACGAATCCCAGCATTAATCACTAATCCATCATATTCCATTTTATCCTGAAAATACCATGCAAACTGCTTAGGTGTTATCGGGCGCATTAAATTATCTTCTCCAAACAGATGGTAAGGATTGCCCGTCATTGAGGTATCTAATATAACAGAATCCGGTAAAGAATACCCTTGCCCCATATAAGTAATAGAACGACTATTTTTCACATCGCTGTAATTGAGCGCCCATGCACTAAAGTCTGTAAAATCAAATCCTGTTTTTATAAAATGATTTTGACCAATTTGACTTGAAAAATCAAACTTAACTCCAAATCGTTTTCTCTCAGTAGCATTATATGACAATACATCTCTGGGAAGATTAAACCAACCATCCTTATCTGTGCGATATGCCGTTGTAGAATCAGGAACATCTTCAGGCATCTGACTTGTTATTGAGTTTGATATCCGCAGATCATAATATGTCATGGGAGTAAGCATATGAGTTAGAGCAAAATATTCCATTCTATCTATGCTATGTGTCCCTCCTGCAGCTGCATCATTCATCGGTAAAAATACATTTTTCCCACTATCACCCATTCCACGGATACCACCGACAGAAGCACCGGCGTTAAGTCCACGGCTGTTTGAATACACTCCCCCGGCTTTTAGCATTATACTTGGATGTAGATTTGCTGATAATTTCCATGTCAGGTTGTAATTATCAGATGAATGTGTAAGAGCGCTAATGCTGTTAATTGCGTTGTGGCTGTATCTTCCTCCAAGGTAAAAAGAAAAATATTTTCCTAATAGTGGGCCGGAAATATTCCCTTGCATTGACTGACCCCAAAACTGTGAATAATCGATCCGTTCATGTACTTTTCTAAACGTCGTATCATCTGTTGCTGAATTGACGTCTACAATATCCGTACTATCTACTTCATTCACCCATTCGGGGTCATCCCATTTCATATGGTCACGATGCGTAGGTGATTCATAGTAATCAGGTCCCCAATGGTGTAAACCCGGAAAGGAATTTGTCATTTCAAAATTTCCATGAAATTCTGTTTCTCCTTCCTTCGTTACAATATTAATAACACCGGCTTGTGCATTTCCATATTCAGCACTCAAACCTCCGGTGATGATTGAAATCGATTCAATATCATATTTTCCGACACCTGTGAAATTATTTAAACTGAGTCCATCGCTACTAACCATCCTGACACCGTCGACATAGTACACGACATCAGCTGCAATACTATTCATATCACCGCCACGAATATTTCCTCGGCCATGCACATCCATTCCCGGCTCTAGAGAAATAACATCAGCAACGCTTTTTACCATAACCGTATTTTTAATATCATCGGATGTAATAATATATTCGCTGAATGTTCGATCTGTCTCTACTTTTGCACGATCAGCAGTTACTTCTACCTCTGCCATGCTGATTGCTTCTGAAGTCAACTTAAAATCTTGAGTAGTCGTACGATCAGGACTTACTAACAGATCAGTCTTTGTTAGTGCTTTATACCCAATCATCTGAGCTCTAATATCGTAAGTTCGTGGTGAAACCGAAAGTATAAAATACATTCCCTGAGCATCAGCAGATGCACCTCTGTTAGTCCCAACTAACATTATATTCGCACCAGGCAACGGATTTCCATCCATATCCATAACTCTCCCCTGTATCTTTCCTGTTACACCGGCAAATATTGTTGAGGAGGATAAAATTGTGAATAAGATAAGAATTGAGGTTTTGATAATTCTTGTCATAGGAAAATACCTTTTTTTTGGGTGATGGTAATCACAGACGAGGAGTACTTCTGTTTGAATTATTGATTTTCCAACTAAAGTATGTAGGACGCTACATACTCTTTAGGAGGAAATATGTATTTAGTTGTTTTTAAGTTTATTGAAAATGCCGACGATAATCGTCGGCATTTTCAATAATTAGGTTACTTAATCAGTACCAATCTTTTTGTTTGAGTAAAATTCTTTGACTCAAGCTGATACAGATAGACACCTGATGGCATGTCAGAAGCATTCCATGATTTTGTGTACGTACCAATTGGTAAAGTATTATTCACTAATGTAGCCACTTCTTCTCCAACGACATTAAATACTTTCAATGTGACCAAACCTTGTTCAGGAATAGAAAATTGAATATTCGTTACAGGATTGAATGGATTTGGATAATTTTGATGTAATGTGTAATTATCCGCAATTGACACCTCATTATTAATACTCAAAGGAGCAGAATTATAATAAAAATCTGAGATATGAACCCAAGAATTTTCATCATTTGACTTTGCAATAAATAATTGAGCGGGAAGTAGATTTCCAGGATCTACGGTAGTTTGAGTAGTCACAACATCCGGAGTTTCGGCCGGTGAACCGCCGTCAGGGAACGCCCATGCAGAAATGGTTGTTCCGCCTACAAACGTTGCTTTCACCCAAAAATACTCATTATAGACAACAGCAGCATTTACAGCCGGGTTAAAGGCATCTGTCTGAAAACTATAGGTTCCGACGATACCGCCTGCTGGACTTAGTGCAACCGTGTTTGCAGCAAAATTCGACAAATAGTCTGGATCTGCACACATATTAATATGTAGTTGATCATCTTCGCTCGGGCTGGAATCAAGAAACTTTACCCGGACATACAACTCAAAATCTGACGGAGTCAAAACGACGTCCGGGTCTGTCAATGGATCTGTTTGCATCCAGCATGTTTCAAGTTGAAGCGGATCATATATATTAGAGTAATCACCTTGCATGACCATGTCACCACCTGCAAAATATACGGTACCCCAAGTAAACCATTGCCATGTGTAGTCAGATGTAAGTTGGCCATAACCATCGCTGGTGGCATCAGTATCAAATGTTTCATTCCACTGTGCAAAAGCGCCGGTAGTTAGAACAGCTAACACCATCATTGTTGTTATCATTCGTTTCATTTTCTTTTTCCTTTTGTTTTGTTACGTTATTAACTTGACTGTTTATCACTCAAGTTAAATCTATTATGTTATCAGTAAAGATAAGATACTCCAATTCCCAGATTAAGAAATTGTAAAGGTGTTACTTCGTACAATCCCCAATCCTCAAATGCTCGTATGTACCCGATTACGGCATGATATTCTAAGATGAAAGACACCTTAAAGGTTTCAGACCAAGGGAATTCTGTTCCGATACCTGCGCAAGCACCCCATGCTACGCGACGATCGCTAATTGGATCCATAAGAAAGTCCTCATCCAGTGGTGCCTTGGGCTGCCCCGGGTAAATTAAACCACTTACTTTTTGAGTGTAGTTATAGAACCCAAATCCAAGACTTGAAAACGTAGTGAAAGGTTTATCAGACATCGAATATTTCATATTGGGAATACCTTTTTGATATTTTACAATGAAGTCATTCCATGTCATATAGGCATCTGCTTTGGGCGATTTGTAGTAGTTGTAATCAATAAGCCATTTAAAGGACTTATCTTTAATTGAGCCATCCATAAATTTTTGATAATGGAAAGAAAAAATGATTTTCGAATTCGGACTGCGATTAAATGCAACTTGTAGCCCCAAACTTGGAGTGGGATTATACCATTCGTTTAACCCAACAAGCGGAACACCAAGCCCTGTTTGAAAGGATATTTCCTTATTTTTGTCAACAGCACCCAGAATAGCTAAATTCGCCATTATTAGAATCAAGCCCATGATGTAGCGATAATTATTGTCTTTTCTTATCATTTAATTGTCTCTCCGGCAGTAATATGCTTATCTCCACAATTAATCAAACAGGAGTAACATATCTAATTTTATCGATTGAGAACCTAATAAAAATTTTCTTTATGGGCAACATATTTTATTTAACCGAGTTAACTAACCATACTTCACTTAAACGTGACTGTCTCCGCCAATTGATATCCGGTTCATGGGGAATATCAAATATTAGTTTAATGTGCCCATTTTTATATAAATATTTGGGAATTTGGAATTCTTTTATTTCACCAATTTCTTTTCCATCCAAAGATGGATAAATGCGTTCACCATTAATTCTGGCTAAACATTGTCCATATCCTGTTGTACGCAATATATAATTAGCGGATGTATCCAAATCAGTATACTCAAGACCAACCGGCCAATCCATTTTGCTGATCCAGGATTGACGTTCTCGAGACATTTGATTTTCCCACCACATAAAATCAGGGTTTGGGTTCGTTTCCATGAGCGGATCATCAGTAAATGGTTTTCCCCGAAGCACATGCTCCGATTGAGCCACATTCCCAATATCGTCATAATAACTTCCGGGGCCGGGGTTTTCCCATTTTCGAATTATGTCCAACCGGGAAATTTTCTCATCTTCTGTTTCTAACAACCTAATATCAGCAAATTGATCTTCCACCCACCATCGATTATTAAGTGGGTAATCCAAATAATCCAAAATGGCTCCCCGCTCATATCCGCTTGCGTCATATATTTTAACACTGGTTTGGTAGCCGATACTATTGAATAGGTCGTCGCACAATCGAACAATATTTGTTCTTAATTCCATAGCTACATTTATTTCATCAGCTTTCTTAAAAATGGTTAACGCCTGATCCATTGCATTGTCAGCGCTAATGGATTTTGCAGTACCGAGAATTGAATTGACTGTGTTTTCCAATCCTTCTTCAAATATGAACCTTTCTTGGGTATATGCATCATAATTGGATTTAAGCACAAGTAATTGCCACCGCCAATTAGTTTGGAGTTCCGGACTTTCTTGGTCGATATATTCAAATAATTTAAAAGTGGGGGTTACATTGGGATTATCAGCTAAAGATCCACCCCAATTTTTCTCAAGACCAAAAATACCATCTGATATTTCTTCTGCATATTTGGGGCCAAAGAAAAACCGACTATATTCGCTAATGATAGAATTCACATTCAATTCATGATTCCATCCCAAAACGCTATAAACAAATTTATTCACGTCATCATGCATTCCGTCCGAATAGGTAATAAAGCCATCAATATATTCTTGATTATGTAGAAAGATGCTACTGTATTGAATGGGTGCAGGATTACTACCTTCCCGCCCGGATGTAAAGGCAATAGCAGGGTCAATCCAAGGCACAGGATGCTGACATCGAACCGTATGGGTAATGTCTGGATAATCCCGTAATAAATATTTTTTTGGCAATCGTTCTCTCATATACGGCAAAGGGGGACTGGATGGACCACCCACGGCACCACCAAACCAATCCGGCTGATGTTTGGTAATCCAATTGAAAAAATATTCTATCCCTTCTTCTTCAAACCCCTGTAGGGACATCCAGATTTTTGCTTTGGGATGATGTTTTTTTAAAATCACTGATAATTCTGCCAAAAAAGGCATTACATCTTTTGGATGGTTATGTCCCGGATCGCCACCGGGGAAAAAGACAGCATCCAATTTTGTGCAGTCTTTATAAAATTTTTCATGCTCCAATAAATGAGCCGACCGTTGTTTTGGGTTACTTAAATCCACGGTTGCAGGTGTCCAAACCCAATATTGCATTCCGTATTTTGCGCAAATGTTTCCCAATGCACGATTCATTTCAGATCGCGTTATGGGCATGTGGGGACTATCACTGGCGGAAAGGGGAATGTTTTCAATAGCATTTGTTCCGAAAATAGCTAATTCCCGAATGTATTGATCATATTGTTCCGGCGACCATGCATCGTACGAATTGGCTGTATTACGATAACCCAATTGGTGTCCGCGAATTTTATGATCGGGAGCAGAAGAAATATTTATAGGGTGGGGAAGTATGATTTTTCCGGGAGACATTTCAATGGTTCGTAGAAACTTACCGACGCCATTTAAAGCTCCTTTGGGATTTACGCCAATAATTGATATGGTATCTTTGCGGGTTCCAATAGAAAAGTTAAGTGCCAAAGAATGGCTCGGTTTAAACTTAGCATCAAAGGAAGATTTTTTTACCGATTTAACTATTATGCCAATACCGGTTTTGGGGTATTCCGTTGAAATACTCCATTTTATCCCAGTTCGTTTTTCCACTTCTTCCACTAAAACGGTTACAGCCGTTTGTTCGACCAATTGCAAATCTCCTGAACGAATCACAACGGTAGCGTTAGTTAAATCAATGGAATTAGGCGGGGCTACCTCTTGCGGTTGTGTAGCGCAGAAATTTCCTAACAGTGATATTGTCAGTATTAAAAATATTGTGGTTATATTTAGGTTTAGTATTTTTTCTCGCATCATTATTCAACAATTATTCATTCATTTTTACTACTCGGTTTTCATTCCGAGAGACTTCTGCAGCAAATACGATCAAATGGGATTCAAGACTTGCTTCAGCATTACTAAGTATATAGTTGGAATTATTTTCTGCAATTGCTCTTAAAAATCTAAGCGTCAAACCTTGATCCCCACCGCCATGACCACCGATAATCGTAGAATCAGGAGCACGTGTATCAATTTCATTCCACGTGTCGGTGAGAAAATCAAAATGTCGAATAACAGAGCCATCACCCATCAATTCACCTTTAGTCCCGAATATTCGTGTTTGACGTGTGTTTGCCTCAGTAAATGCTACCATTGTCAGAGATGCAGTGGCACCGCCTTCAAACTGCATATTTACAACCTGATTATCCACCACATCATTATCACATTCATAAACACACTGGCCGTATGGACCATCCTGCAATGCGGTGATTATTGTTTCTTTTGTAACGAGGGGGGTTAATACATTTAGTGGCCAATCAGTTGTACCCTTCTCTAATCTTCCTATGTATATCTTTTTGGCAGAATACGGACATTTTGGTTCATGGTTACAGTCAAGACAACGTTCCGAAGCATCAGCCGGTTTGTTTTCTTTGCGAAAATGTTTCAGTGTGCCAAAGGAATGGACAGCCTTACAGCGTTCACCGATTATGTGAGATATCCAATCAATGTCATGGCTGCATTTTGCCAACAGCATGGGCGTAGATTCATCTTCCCGTCTCCAATTCCCGCGAACATAGGAATGCGCTTGATGCCAATATCCAAGCGGCTCAATTCTTTGGATATTCACAATGTCGCCGATTACCCCAGAGTCGACGATCTCTTTCATTTTGCGAGTGAACTGTGTATATCTCAACACATGTCCCAATGCCAGAAAAACATCATTATCCATAACAGCATTTGCAATAGCAATACAGCCTTCAGCATCAGTTGCCATTGGTTTTTCCAATAAAATATGATACCCTTTTTTTGCAAAAACTAAGGTGGGTTCCAAATGCATATGGTCTTGAGTAGCAATGATTACGACATCTGCGAATTTTGGTCGTTTACCTAAAGTCACCCAATCTTCTGCTATATTTCCCAAAGGAATATGATGAAGATTAACTACCCCTTGCCGATAGGATCTTCTTGGTTCTGCAATTGCTATAACTTTTGCAAGCTGCGGATTCTCGCTGATAATTTTTGAATATCCCGTTCCTCGGGAACCCGCACCAATAATTATTACTGAAACTTGTTTCATTATTTATTCCTGAATATTCCTTACGTAACCTATTCTTTTAATTTTTCTCTGTGTGCTTTGTATCTCTGCGGCAATATTTTAAAACCGTAAATGACTTCCCGAACCTGGCATCTCCCGAATGATTGTAGAAATATAAGTGATTCCTAAAATAATTAATGGGACCAAAATCCATAAAATCCGATTGACTAGATTCGTTTTGAAAATAATATCCGGAACCGGTTTTCCATCTGTTGGAATTGCACCATCGCTTGGCGTGAGTAATAAGAGCCATACCGATGCCAATGCCAATCCAATATGCGACATGAATGCGAAGAAAGATGCATGACCGCCTAATTCTGATAACATTTGTGCACTAGCTGTCCCCAAGGTAAATAACAGGGCATAAATCATCACAATTTGCGCCCGACCCAATGGATGGTTCGGAACCAATGGGAGTGGAGAATTTTTATGCTTTAGATAGAGCCAAATCAAAATAAGTGCATAAGCTGTTATGGCGGCGTGAATCCAAATCCAAGTGGGAATTCCGAATAAAAATCCGATAGCTGTGGAAGTCGTGGTGGCTTTCCCTGCCACCAAATGAATATTGTCGGTAATCCAAGTATAAGGGTCATCAAACAGGGCGAACCATGGCAACCAAATGAGTACCATTCCATAGCCCAAAGCATTGGATGGAAATGTATCCGCATCTTCAATTAGCTCTCCGGGATTATCAGATAAATAGCGTTTCATGGCTAAACCGATTCCCAATCCCATGAAAAAGCCAAAAAATTCTTCCATAAGCCGCCATCCACCAACGGGCCAACCAGCAACTTGTTGAACCGTCATAATGAATGCACCAATTGAAAACCCAAATCCACCGAACAAAGCACCCGACTTTGCCATGTATATAGACGTGCTATCTTTCTTTTGATAAAGATAAATAATAAGGGCAATGGCTAAACCAACGATTCCGGACCAGTTATCGCTTCGGGGTGGTGTCATGCGTAATCCAAGTCCCAAAGTTAAAATGGCAAAACCCAGCATCCAGCCGATCGAAAGAATGGCAAAGAATTTAGCCGCTTCAGATTTTTTCACAGCATAATAAATCCCCGAAACTAGCAATGCTGAAATAGCGGCATACCAATCCACATCCCATTTGGTCAACACTTCCCAATCTTCCATCATTTCCGTGAGTCCGGTAAAATCCATGATTCCCCAAGTTGCAGCAATAAGTAGAATCGGCCAGACAAAATCATTTAATCGTGAACGAGAGTAGGAAAGTGCCATTCCTAAAAATGATCCACCAACCAATCCCCAGAGTCCGCCGATAATAAAAATATTTCCGTATCCGTAAGCTGTGCTCCAAAAATCTGTATGTTGCGTATAGCCCAAAACAATCCCATAACTCATAGAGCCACCAAAGCCCCAACCGATAGCACCAAAAAGTCCAAATATGGGAATGCGTTTCCAAAAATCTTTTCTACCGGAGGCAATGGCGACTGCCAAAGCAACCAATATTCCCGGAATCATAGCACCAGTTTCGTGGCCGTAATCTCCACGCCATCCCCAGCCATAGCCCATAGCAATGGCCGGTAAAATCACAATTAAGTTTTGTTTAATCCAATTCATGGTAATAGTTTCTCCAGTCGTTCGGTTAATTGTTCAATTGTCAAATTTTTATGCAGGATGATTCCATCCGGGCTTATGAGGAAGTTTTGTGGGATTGCCATCACGCCGTACATTTTTGAAACAGCGCCCCAGCCATCGAATTTGGACAAGTGCACCCAATTCAAACCATCATCTTCAATAGCTTTTAGCCAGCGATCTCGATCTTCATCAACTGATAATCCAACAATGGTAAAAGCGCGATTTTTGAATTTGTTTTGCAATTGAATCAAATCGGGACTTTGAGCTCTACAAGGCGCGCACCATGATGCCCAAAAATCTAATAAAATAGTTTGCCCGCGAAATTCACTTAAACTCACATTGATTCCGTCAACATTAGGCAAAGTAAAGTCGGGCGCAGGTTTGGATGATGCTGTCGCTTCCAAAGTGAGATATAATGAAGATACATGGCGATAATAATCTGATTTTTTTACTTCATTCGAAAAACCATTCATAATTAATTGCATCGTATCCAGTGATAATTGATTCACTTGGAATTGGTAGTATGCCACGAACACGGAGAAGACATAATCATTTTTATTCAACATTAAATCCATTCCCGTTTCTTTTTCGAATATGGCATCCAATGATATCGAATGGAACAGGCTGTCTTCCCGTGATCCTGAAATAACGACCTTGTCTATAGAATCAATATTTCCGGAAATTTGAATATTTGAATTATCCAGAAATAGGTGGATTTTTCCAAGAGAATCATTCAGAAAAATAGAATGGAGATAAGGGCTTTGTACTTTTCCTGAAAAAGAAAAGGCTCCATCTTTTATATCAGAAGAATCCACATTTACTTTTTGGTTGGTGTCTAAATCCAGTTTTGACAACATGGCTTTTCCATCTTTAATTCCATCGATTTTGGCCTGAATTGTGAAACCATTATCTTGGTTGGGTGAGCATGAAAAAAGAAATATAATTAGAAAGGAGATAAGAATATTAGACATATAATTTAGGAGAATCATACTTGCAGATCGCAATAAAGATTGTTTATCAAAAAATGTCTATGCAAATACTGCATTCAGTTTGCATTTCATTTTATTCGGTCTTCCCTATACTTATCGTAAATACCTGTTTATATCTCTCACCATTTGAGTGAACGATATCACGGTTGAATGCAATCGTTTTACCGTCGTGTGACCAGACTAAATTCCCGGGTGGCTTCGGTGTTTTTCTTGTTAATCTTTTGAATGTCGTTCTTTCGATATCATGTACGATAATGCTGTTATCCCAAATATAGGTGATGTGTTTATCATCAGGAGACCAGCGCAGATTTCCTTGTACATTTGACAAATGAAACGTAACCTGTTTCGGATCTCCGCCAAAAGGAGAAATGATAAACACCTGACTGATTCCGTTTTTTTCTTTTGCTAAATACGCAATTTGGGTTCCGTCTTTGGAAGTCCGCACGATTCCCTCGCAACCAGGATGATCAGTTTCTGCTGTATATGTCAAACGTCGCTGGACAGTTCCGTAAGGCGGTGTCGGGAATGTCGTGACTGTTCCTTCCAACGAACCAAATTCTCCCGCAATGGTAATATCATCGGGGATATCAACAATGAAAACTTCATCAACATCTTCACCGGTTTGGCTGCGGACTTTTCCGATAAATGCCCGTGCTCTCTGCAAATCGCCATTTTTCAAATATCCCTTGTGACCCACCCAGCTGTCCCCGGCGGCATGACTAATCTCATCCGAACCAGGTAGCGGATCCGGTACAACACGGACAACCAATACCGTAAACCATTCCCCGGAGTGATTACCCACTTCTTGATTCTCATCAACAATTACCGGTTTAATTGGTTTAGCCACACCAATCGTCCTCAAATTCCAACGTTCACCAGTTTTATCTTCCAAAATTTTCATTAGTGCGTCATTGTAGGTAAAGCCAATCCACTTCCCGTCCCCACTCCATTCATGGCGATGAGTTCCGCCACGTAAAGCTCCGGGCGTGAAAGGCGAAGTTACATCTCTGGCATCCATAATAAACGGATCACGCAAATCATTTTCGTCTACGATCATGCCGAACCGCCGCCACTGAGCATAAGGATTGTCATTCGTGTGATTGAGTAGTCCATGAATAAATACCACACGATCAGAAACGTGATCATAACTTACTGCTCCCAACCCGGGTCCACTATTATCGGGATTGGGTGCGGAATATAATATTTGTATTTCACCGGTTTTGACATTCACTTTTTCGATTGTTTGCCCCATTCGGATACCGCTTTCGTTTGTGCGTGTATCGTAAACCAGCCATTGATTGTCGGATGAGAAATTATCATTGTTATCCAGACTGTGGTTGTAGCCTGTAAAAGTGATTTGGGTCTCGATTTTGATATTGCCCGCGTCGCAGGCCACCAATCCAAGAAAGGTCATTAAAATAATTATTCTAAATGCTTTCAATTTCGCTCCAATCATTATTAACATAAATTAACCCAACCAAAGCCCAAAATTGAAGTAAACGATGAAAGCTACATTGCTTCTGAATTTCGCTAGCCGGTGACAGATTTCTAATGACCATTTTGTTAATCAACATAGATTTTCTGAGTATCCTCGACCTGAAACAATTTATGACTGAATTCATGGTATTGCTAATCCAACCACCACAGAATACTATATCAATCCGCAGCTCACAGGGATTAAAGAAGAAAAAGGATTCCACGCAACGGCAGAACCCTTTTTCTCAATCTATTTCCGGTTTGTCATTTCAGCTTAGAATTTTGCCACAATTTTGTCAATATCAAGGTCAGAAGTTACCCAGTCAGTCAACTGTTCTGCTTCCATGGCGTTTACGCACTTACTTAAGAAAATAGATTCAGAACCCTGACGTTTATCCGGACCGAAAGAAATTTGAGGTCCAATCCCCTGAAATTCTTCAATGGATTCCATTGCCTTTACAAAGGACTCAGCTGTAAGATCTTTTCCGGCGCGTTTCAATGCTTCTATCATCGGTTCTGCAAAGAGCATTCCGGCATAGAAGAATACACCAAATCTATCTTCAGGAGCAAATTTCTTCTGTGCTTCACGATATTTAACCATCAATGGATGATCAGATGTCGGAAGTTCAGCAAAATTCGCGAAAATTACATCTTTCCACAATCCTTTAGTGATTTTATACATCACAGCCATATCACTTAGCGTACTTGAGGTCATCCACTGCGGACCGAATCCTAATTTAGCAGATGTACCAAGCATTATAGCTGCATGTTTTGGTAATACCCACATAATTACAATATCGGCACCAGATTCTTTCAGCTTCATTGCGTGTGAAACAAGATCCGTATCCATCATTTCAGCTGAAACCGAGGCGACTAATTCAAGTCCGTGGTTGGCTAGCGCTGCTTCGGCACCATAGAGACCTAATTTTCCGTAGTCGTCATTTTGATAGAAAAACGCGATCTTCTTTTTCCCCATTTCATTAACAGCGTAATCTACCATTACCGCCGCTTCATGACAATACAACGGGTACACACCAAAACAGGTTTCTGATGTTGGATAAGCCCAATGGGTTGAGCCTGATGTAGGACCGACCCAGGGAACATTATTTTCTGCCAAATAATCTCTTACTGCCATTCCGGTTGCTGTTCCGACTCCTCCGACGCAAGCAAAAACGCCTTCCATTTCAACCAATTCTTTTACGGCTGCCTTTGTTTTTGGAGGTTGGTAGCCATCATCACGCATATGATATTCGATTTTCCGTCCGTGGATGCCGCCTTCTTCATTGATCATATCAAAATAGGCTTTTGTTCCACGCGGAACAGATCCCCATAATGCTGCCGGACCGGTTTGTGGCCCCCAGGAACCAATTTTGATCGTATCATCCGTAATCCCCCTTTGTGGATCAGATGCACAACCGGATATCAAAAGCACTACTCCTATTACCATCAGTACAAACATTAGTGTTTTTTTCATGTTACTCTCCTTGGTTTGTGTTTTCTATCAAATTTGCAGGTTACAATTTGCTAACTCTTATACATTTTATCAATTAGATTTTTATAGACCTTCTCAATACTGATTCGCTTCACCTTCATTGTCGGCGTAACTTCGCCGTCTTCTTCGTAAAGTTTTTTCGGCAGGATTGTAAATTTCTTGATCTGTTCAACACGAGCTAATTGTTCATTAACGTTATTAATCTCATCTTGAATCAGTGAGTTGATATCTTCGTTCGTTGTTAAAGATCCGTATGTGGAAAACTGAATTTTATTATCCTGAGCATATTTAATGACATTGTCCTCGTCAATGGCAACCATAGCAGTAATGAATTTTCTTCCATCACCAATCACGACGGCATCATTAATATAGGGACTGAATTTTAACTGATTCTCAATAAACTGAGGAGTAATATTCTTGCCCCCTGCGGTTACGATAATATCTTTTTTACGTCCGGTGATTTTCAAATTTCCAGTCTCATCATATTCTCCAAGATCTCCGGAATGCAACCATCCGTCTATGAGCGTTTCTCCGGTGGTCTTTTCATCTTTGTAGTAACCCGAAAATACTGCCGGTGACCTTACAAGAATTTCTCCATCTTTAGCAATTTTCACATCACTCCCGGGTAGAGGAGCACCGACCGTACCCGTCTGATACTTTCCTGATTCGCAGACGGTGGTCACGCCGACGGCTTCTGTCTGTCCGTATCCTTCTAATAGATTTACACCAATGTACTGAAAAAATGACAACACATCTGCAGAAATAGGCGCTGCCCCTGAATATGCAATACGAATTCGATCAAAACCCAAACGTTCTTTAAGTTTTCTAAACACCATAAATTGCGCCAAGTTGTATTGCCATTTCAGAAGCATCGGGACACTTTCCGATTTTGATGCTGATACATATTCCTGACCAACATTAAGGGCAATCTTAAAGATAAGACGTTTAAACCAGGTTGCCTCATCCATTTTTATCATTATCATGGAATGATATTTTTCCCAGATCCTTGGTACTCCATAGCCAATTGTTGGAGATATTTCACGCATATTAATCGCGACTGTATCAAGATTCTCAATAAAATTCACGATATAGCCGTATTTTAAATGCGCAATCACCGAAAACAGCCGTTCAAAAATATGACAAAGCGGTAAATACGACAATGCTTCATCGGTCGTATACAACGGATTTACGGTTGATATTGCCTTAGACATCCAAGTGATATTCCGATGATTCAGCACCGCTCCTTTTGGTCTGCCGGTTGTCCCGGATGTATAAATAATCATGGCATCATCTTCTGGAGTGATGTCCGCACTAATTTGTTCAAGCTTGTCTAAATTGTTTTTATAATATCTCTCACCCGATTGAAAAAACTCATCGAATGTATTTACTCGAGGATCTTCAAAATGCTGGAGCCCTTTTTCATCCCAGAAGACAACCTTCTTCAGCAGGGGCGTTTTATCTCTGAAATAGAGCCACTTATCAAGCTGCTCTTCATTTTCCACAAACAGGAAAACCGATTCGGAATGATTTACAATGTACTCACATTGCTGCCAGGCACTGGTCGAATAAATCCCAACCGTGACGCCGCCGGCTAGCATACATCCCAAGTCAATCGTGATCCATTCTTTTGAATTATCACCGATTATGGCAACTTTATCTCCCTTTTTTAGTCCGTTTTCAATAAGAGCAGCACTCATTTTCCTTGCACGGAAATAGTATTCATCCCATGAAATATCATGCCAAATGCCTAACTCTTTATATCGAATTGCGGTTCGAGATGCATGTCTTTCGACAACATCTTTGAACAATTGTGGAATTGTATTATACGTATTTGACATAATTTTAGATTTAAAGTTGAAGACTCTTTTGTTTCATGATCTTTCTTACCGAGTAAAATATTGTTTTAAGTTCACTCGCTTTCTGTTTAAGTGAATAAGTTCTTTTTGTTTCTTCAATCTTATTATCTCCAGCGTTTTTTTCGTTTCCACCGCTGAAATCCTTTTAAAGAAGTTTCTTGCTTCTGTCCAAGATAGAATTCCTGAACATCTTTATCTTCCATCAGTTTATCGGCTGACCCGTCCAATACAAATCGCCCATTTTCGATTACATATCCATAATCGGAATATTTTAACGCCATACGAGCGTTTTGCTCCACCAATAATATTGTGACACCATTTTCGTTAATTGTTTGGATAATTTCAAATATTTTTTTTACCATCAGCGGTGAGAGCCCTAACGAAGGTTCATCTAAAAATAGCAGCTTAGGTTTGTTCATAAGTGCCCGACCGATTGCTAGCATTTGCTGTTCCCCACCAGACAATGTTCCTGCTAATTGTGTTTCACGCTCCAACAAAACCGGGAAGTATTCATAGATCAAGGACAAATCGTTTTTAATTCCATCAGAGTCACTGCGGATATATGCTCCCATCATTAAATTTTCGCCAACGGTCAACTCTTCAAAAACTTCACGACCTTCGGGCACGTATGATATACCACGGTGGACGATCGCTTCCGGGTCCAACCCGTCAATACGTCTTCCGTTAAATTCAATCGTCCCTTTATCCGGTTGATCGTCTAGTAATCCCATAATCGTTTTTAAGATTGTGGTTTTCCCTGCACCATTACTTCCTAAAATGGTGGTTATTGCTCCTTCTTTAACTTCGATTGAGACACCACGAAGCGCAAGCACCAAGTCATAATATGTTTCAATGTTATTCAGTTTAAGCATCATCTTCACCGAGATAGGCTTTTAGCACTTCAGGATGATAGGATACCTCATCTGGAGTTCCTTCCGTAATCTTTTTCCCAAAGTTAATTGCCAATACTTTATCTGAAATATCCCGTACCATATTCATATCATGCTCTATCATCAAAATCGTTACATCAAACAAATCACGGATATCTTTAATCCAGAAAAACAGGTCATGTTTTTCTTCGTTGTTCATTCCTGAAGACGGTTCATCCAAAAGCATGAGCTTGGGCTCCAAAGCCAAAGCTCTAGCAAGCTCTACCAACTTCTGCCGGCCGTAGGGTAGTTCTCCCACAAATAGATCCCTTGCAGATTGTAAATCCAGCAGATCAACGATTTTTTCTACACGTTCACGATGGGCGGTTTCTTCGATGGCAGCTTTTGATCTCGAAGAGAAAAGTCCTGCTCCGCTCCATAGTCCGGTTTTCATGTGTAAATGCCTACCCAGCATCAAATTTTCCATGGTAGTCATGCGTGAGAAGAGTTCTATGTTTTGGAATGTTCGGGCAATCCCCAATTGAGCAACTTTATGAGGAGGATAATCTGTAACATCAGCATTATTGAAACTAATTTTACCATGATCAGGTTTATATAAACTTGATATACAATTGAATATTGTGGTTTTCCCGGCGCCGTTTGGACCAATAATGGAATAAACAATTCCCTTTTCGATATCAAACGAAACATGGTCTAGTGCCTTTATTCCGCCAAAGCTAATGGTTAAATCTTTTACTGAGAAAATACTCATCAGACTTTCTTCACATAGTGTTTTCCGAACAATCCACTGGGTTTAAACCAAAGAACGATCACGATAATTAAAAAGGCAACCACCGATTTGAACTCCAAAGACACATACGCTCCAAACAAATTTTCTATTATCCCAAGTAAATATCCCCCAACAACGGGACCGATTAAGGTTGTCATTCCGCCTAAAACCGCGGCGGCAAATCCTTTTAACAATGGATCCATCATAAGATTTGGATCAAGCGTTGCTGTAGGAGCAAGCAACATCCCGGCTATAGCGCCAATAAGGGAGCTTAAACCCCAAGTAAAAGACGTAATCCTGTTTGTTCGGATTCCGTTAATCCGGGCTGCCACTAAATTTTGCTGAGTGGCTTTCATGGCAATCCCCAGCTTTGAATATCGAAAAAAGAGAAACAGCGTTATCATGACTATAAGGGCAATAATCATGGTGGTTATATCAAGATGGCTCACCACGACAGACCCTACCTGTACTACTTCCGTGTCTGAAATCGGGAATGGAAGATGTTTTTGCTCCGCTCCCCATTTCCAACTCGCCAAACCATAAAGAATCATCTCAAACCCAAGCGTAATAATAATTAAATTAAGAATATTCGGATCTTTTGCACGTCTTAGAACAACATATTCCATAAACATTCCTAATAACACTGCAAAAATCAAAGCACCTATAAATGAAGCTACAAATGATACTTTTACCGAAGTTAATAAAGCATAGGCGATAAAAGTAGAAATCATCGCCATTTCACCTTGTGCAAAATTCGGGACTTCAGATGCTTTATAAATAATAACCATTGCCAATGCAATGAGAGCATAAAGGCTACCGATAGAAAGCCCGCTGATAATTAATTGCAGAAACATATTAAAAAGGCCAGGTTTTCCAATATTTTTTTGTGCGAATCCAAAACCCGTACAGCCCTAACGGCTCAATAACCACAATCAATATTAATATCAGACCAAAAATTATACTGCTGATATTCGGGAGCCCGGTAACCGACATCCATTTTTTTGAAATAAATATCAACAGATTGCCAAAACCGGGAATATACTGCACTGACTCCAGCTTTAAATTTAGAAATGAAATGATAATCCCGCCCATCACGGCTCCGAGAACTGAACCAAGCCCGCCAACAACAACCATAGACAAAAAGAGGATAGAGAGAATAAATGTGAACGAACCGGGATTAATAAAGCCAATCACAAAAGCATAAAGCCCGCCCGCGATACCGGCGTAAAAAGCACTAATGGCAAAAGCCAAAGTTTTGTAATAGGTAACATTCACACCCATTGTCTCGGCGGCTATATCACTATCGCGAATTGATACCAGAGCTCTACCAATTCTCGTTTTAACAATATTTCTTGCAGCAAAAACCAATAATATGGTTATCGGTATAATAACAAAATACATTTCCTTGTCAGTGTTTACTATCCATGAGCCTAGTGACATTTTGGAAACCAACAACCCATTACGGCCTCCAAAAACAGCAGCTCTTCCGATAACTTGAATAATTGCCATTCCAAATGCCAATGTCGCAATTGCCAGATAAGGCCCCTCCAAACGAAGTGCCGGTAAACCAAGGATAAAACCAAAAGCTGCGGCTATAAATGCGGCTGCAAACAGAGCGGCAAAAAACGGGAAGTGTAATTTATCTATGAGTAAAACAGTAGCATAAGCGCCAATCGCAAAAAACCCTGCATGACCCAGCGAAATTTGCCCAGTATATCCTATCAAGATATTCAATCCCATGGCAACAATAATATTGACGGCCATGTAGTTAATCATATAAACATAATAATTTGAAGAGATAAACGGGAAGGCTACCAGTCCCGCCAACAAAATTACAAACCAAACTTTTGAGGTATTACTCTTAAGCGCCTGTATGTCTTCGAAATAATTTCGTTTTATGTCCAATTTACGTCGTTTCTAATAGTCTTTTCATTAAAATAAATCCAAGAAAGTTAAGAAAAAATAAGTGTAAGTAAAGGATGTTTTTATTATATTTTTATGTTAAATCTAAAGGATGAATTTACATGAATGAAAAAATGGATACCCCAACTCGCCTGTTTCTGGTAAACGGTTGGCACATAAAATCGTCCACAGAGTTAGATTTACAAGGTGGTTCAATATCTTTGTTGTCTAAATTTTCCGATTGGTTTCCAACCTCTATCCCCTCAACGGTTTTACATACTTTAGTTCAAAATAGGCAGTACAAAGATCCGTACCATGGTAAGAATCTGGAAAAAATCCCGAAAGATCATTTTCTAAATTCTTGGTGGTTCCTCAACGAATTTCAAATCACAGCACATCAGTTGGAAAGTCACGCCGAATTAAACTTTGAAGGAATCAATTACAGTGCAAATATCTGGTTGAACGGTAAAAAGATCGCCTCAAGAGAAACCATTACGGGAACATTTCGGACGTTCAATACCGATATCTCTTTAATCCTGATACCGGGTAAGAATGTCCTTGCGGTGGAAGTATTTCCGCCTAAAGCAGGTGATTATTCAATCGGTTTTGTGGATTGGAACCCTTCTCCCCCCGACAATAATATGGGAATTTGGCGCCCGGTCTATATTAATTTTACTAAAAATGTTTCAATAAAAAATGTATTTGTTAAATCCAAATTTCCACCAAATGATTATTCTAATGTATCATTAATAATTTCAGTAGAATTAACAAACCATAGTAAAAAACCGATCAAGGGATATTTAAGCGGAAATATCGGAGATATCCAATTCACTCAATTGATTGAACTTGCCACAGATGAAACACGCACGGTCATTTTAAATGCTGAATTACATCCGTCTCTAAATATATCAAATCCAAAATTGTGGTGGCCGAATTTGTACGGAAAAACCCATCTTTATACTTTGGATATGCACTTCAAAGAGATTAATGGCATGGTTTCCGATAAAACATCAACCAAATTTGGGATTCGAGAAATTAAAGATTATTTTAACAAAAGTGGTCACCGGGGTTTTATTATCAACGGTGAAAAGATATTGATCAAGGGTGCCGGATGGGTCGACGACCTCCTCCTGGGAGATACCGAACAATCGCTGGAAACTCAAATCCGCTACGTGAAACACATGAATTTAAACACGATCCGTCTAGAAGGTTTTTGGGGAAAAGATCATACACTTTATGAATTATGTGATCGACATGGAATTTTAATCATGGTTGGATGGAGCTGTCATTGGGAACATGAGGAATATCTTGGTAAACACTGTGATGATAAATATGGCGGAATTCTGTCTTCTTACGATATTGAGCTGATTAGTCTTTCCTTTCGCGACCAACTGATACGATTACGGAACCATCCAAGTATATTTATTTGGACTGTTGGTAGCGATAAGTTGCCCTTGCCTGAACTTGAAAATAAATATATAGACATATTTAACACATATGATAATACTCGTCCGTATTTGGCATCAACCGGCGGAGTTGGCAGTGATACCGGTGTCATCGTAGATGCAGAACTTACAAGTGACATAAGCGGAGAAACCGGCGTTAAAATGTTGGGACCGTATGCTTATACACCGCCTGTATACTGGTACACTAATAAAACACTAGGCGGAGCATACGGCTTCAACACCGAAACCGGTCCGGGGGCACAGGTTCCACCTATGGAAAGTTTAATAAAAATGCTACCCAAAGAGAATCTCTGGCCAATCGATGACATGTGGTCTTACCATTGCGGGCGGAACGTTTTTGGTGCACTTGACCGATTCGTTACCGCGCAAAATAACCGCTATGGAATTTCCAACGGACCTGACGATTTTGCTAAAACCGCCCAATTGATGAACTATGAATTAATGCGTCCGATGTTTGAGGCATTTCGTGCCAACAAATATCATGCTACGGGAGTAATCCAATGGATGCTTAATTCTGCCTGGCCGGAGATGTATTGGCAACTGTATGACCATTACCTGATGCCAAATGGAGCATTCTATGGCGCTAAGAAAGCATGTGAACCCATCCACCTAATTTACCGATACGGACATAATGATATTTTTTTGGTAAATGGAACATTGTCAGATCAAAATAATCTAAGAGCTGATATTAAATTTTATGATATTAATTCTACACTTATGTATCAAAAACAATTTACCATCGATAGTAAATCGAATGCTTCTATCCAAATTACAGAACTACCTGATATATCAAAACTCAGCAACACTTATTTTTTTGATCTGCAGCTAATTGATAACATCCAATCTGTGATCGACAGAAATTTTTATTGGCTTTCGAAAAAACCGGATATATTGGATTATGAATCCGATGTCGGTGAATGGAATTTTCACACACCAAGTAAAGAGTTTGCAGATTTCACTATGCTTAAATCAATGCCCAAAGCTCACCTTGAGGTTACACACGATTTTAAACATTTAAAAGAAATGCAGAAAATCAATGTAACCTTAAAAAACACAGCAAATTTCATTGCCTTTTTTGTTTATATAAATTTAATCGATCCGGATACAAGAGAATCAGTTATCCCGGTATTTTGGGAAGACAATTATATTAGTGTGCTCCCTGGTGAAACGCGTCTGATCTCAGGTGATTTTTTATCTAACTGCACTAATCCGGAGTTATCCGTTAGCGGTTTGAATTTATAAGAATAAGAATCAAAATAATAATATAATTCCGGTTTTATATCCAATGAATTGAGTAATCATTGGGTGTATAAGTTTGTGAATTGGTATTTCAAATTTATAATTTATTTGAGATTTTAATTTAGTATTGTTAGCCTCATTAATTCATCAGCCGCAAAGTTCGCCAAGATTCACAAAGGCAAAAGAAAAATACATAAAATAATACTTTTCCTTAATATAAATATTGGTACCTCTTCGTATAATTTTGAGTAATTCGTGTCTAATGTAATATGCATGTTAGAACCCATGCTTATTTACAAATCGACATTTTCCTCATCGTAAAACAGAGTTCTACTGGGGAAAACAATAAAAGCGGAGAGGGCGGGATTCGAACCCGCGGTACGCGTAAACGTACACACGCTTTCCAAGCGTGCTCCTTAAGCCACTCGGACACCTCTCCAATAATTGTTATCGAATGCAGTGCGGAGGGGGAGGGATTCGAACCCCCGAAGGGCGTAAACCCTTGCCGGTTTTCAAGACCGGTGCATTCAACCGCTCTGCCACCCCTCCAAAGACACTATGCAGATGATTTGTCAGACGTGTCTTCTTCTGCTTCTGCAATACTCTCAGGTTTTTCCTCTGAGGTTGTAATTTCTTCAGGTTCATCAAATGTCGGCATCTCAATGTCCTGAGCTGTTTTAAGCTCATTCATTCGTTTTAACGCAGAGTCTAAGGTTTCTCCGCCTTCAAGCCGAATCATTTGTTCATTGAATCGATATTGATTAGTTTTTTCTGATTGTACGCTTTTAACGAACTTAACATACTTCCAATCCCCTTTTCCTTGGGATTTTGAAGTTTTATCTCCAAAGCTTTGTTTTTTTGCCATAATCTATAATTCCTCCAAAATTTATGCCGGCGAATTTACCAGTTCCAGATTGCAACTCCAAACGACAAAAGAGTGAACGGTTAAAATAATCTAATACTCCTCCGAAGCTCCAATGATACATCCTTCCACAAAATCTATGAATAATAATTATTCTTGCTTATGATGAAATACCCATTGAAATGAGTTAGTGTAGGTATGTAAAGTTTATTGTCTATGTAAGATGTTTTCACCCAAATTTGAAAGGAAATATTATGAGAAAAACAATCATTGGAACACTAATCTTCGTTTTTGTTGCTAGCATCGGAATACTTTTTGCACAAGATACTGTTGATGGATTCCGTGTACAAGTATTCGCAACCGCAGAAAAAGAAAAGGCAAACAACCTAAAATCAGAACTCGATGATTCATTTCCCGGTGAAGTCTATATTCTCTTCGAAGAACCGAATTTTAAGGTTCGTATCGGAAATTGTACGGACAGAGATGCCGCAGAAAATCTTCTGCTGAAAATACAGGAATTAGGCTTTCCGACTGCCTGGATTGTTAGTACATCCATTAAGATTGAAATAGAACAAGATTCTGCCCCTGTCGAAGCGGTCATAGAAACACCCGTAGAAGAGGTTATTGAAGATGTCATTGAAACTGCAAATCCACTTGATGGGTTTGCCGTCGGGTTTAATGTTGGGTTTCCTGTCAAAACCGGAGCCTACCTCGAAGGACAAAGCGGCACCAACATTGGATTATTAATCGGGACTCCTTACGGATTGCCTTTAGGTCCGTTAAACATCGGTGTCGGTTTTGAAGTATTAACCTACGATTTTCCGGATGCAGCCAACGGAGAAGGGTTTACAGGTATGGCTTATCTGGGGACATTGAATATTGGACTAAACGATTTACCGTTCTTGCCTGAAAATTTACCTGTCCGGTTTTCTGCGCAAGTTGGTGCGGGACTGTTTGGCGGCGGTTTTGGTACGACAATCGGCGGGGCAATTGATATCCCTCTGGGAAAATCTTTACCGTTAGCCGTAAAATTATACGCTCGCGGAAACGCCATGTCTGATGCTGGTGAAGATTCCGGTATCCCCGGAGACCCAACCGGTTGGGTTAACGCAGGGATGATGGTTACCTACGACGTATCCACATTATTTTAATCGTTTTTCTTTAACCTGTTAAATTAAGGAAGGGTGGCTGCTCGACGCTAGCCGCCCTTTTTCTTTAGATGAAACTTACTATCATTATACCCATTTATAATGAAGCCGCGACGTGCAGCCGCCTGATTGATGAGGTAAAAGCACTTCCGATCCCAAAACAAATTATTGTGGTAGATGATGGATCTACTGACGGCTCACAGGATATATTAGAAAATATCACCGGAATAACCCTTATGACTCACGCTCAGAATAGGGGAAAAGGAGCCGCCATTAAATTGGCCCTCCCTCACGTTCTGGGAGATTGCATTATCCTTCAGGATGGTGATCTTGAATATTCACCGAAAGACTATATAAAATTGTTATCAAATATGACAGATAATGTTGATGCTGTGTTCGGTAGCCGTTTCATCCACCCTGAGACACCTCCATCCTATCATACTCTCGGGAATAAACTTATCACGCGTTTCTTTAATTTTATCACCGGAGCATCTCTGACGGATATGGCATCTTGTTATAAATTATTACGTACAGAGTTGTTTCATCAACTGGACATACAATCAAATGGGTTTGGATTAGAAGCAGAGATTGCTACAAAACTATACAGACAGAATCTGAAGGTTATGGAAATCCCAATACGATACCATCGCCGTTCTGCACATGAGGGGAAAAAGTTACGTTTATCCGACGGAATAATCGCTGCCTGGACCATCGTAAAATATCGATTTAAACGACAATAGTTTTTATCCAATTAACTACGAACACGCTCCAAATATTCAGGATGTATTTCTATAGAAACTGCCTGCATAATTGCTTCAATCATGACAACTAATCTTTCCTGATTTTTTCTGGTGACGACAACACCCTCCATCCCTTTACAGGGACCGGTAACGACTTTTACTTTTTCTCCAATTGGAATTTCCGTTTCATGCTGTACCGTATCAAATTGATTCGCCATCGTGTTGAGCCAATACATTTGTTCATCCCTAATAGGAGACGGCACTCCCCGTATACCGATATATTTGACAACACTATCCGTTTCTAACACTGTAAATTTATCTTTACCAAGGTTAATTCGCACAAACACGTATCCACGAAAAAGCGGAACTTCAATTCGCTTTTTTCGGTCGCTCCATCTTCTGAACTTCTTTATGAGCGGTAGAGAACATTCTACGTCTTTCTCAATCAGAGATTGATACACCGTCTTTTCATGACGAGAGCAGACATAAATGGCGTACCAAGTATTATCTGAATCCGCTTTCGATTTAATGTGATTTGGTTTTTCCTCTACAGATGTCAATCGTATTTCCTTCTACTTCAATCGGGTTAAAATCAGGGTACAAAGCTAAAACAAAACCCTATTTAAGTTCTACAACATATAGAAAAATACTTTTGAATATTTTTCCTTTTTATGGCGAATAAATCATTGTTTTGCATAATGTAACACATTAATTTCACGGGCGTTTTTTAAAGAAAATAATCAAATGATCGCGGGGTAGAGCAGTCTGGTAGCTCGTCGGGCTCATAACCCGGAGGTCGGCGGTTCAAATCCGTCCCCCGCTACTGAAGATAAACCCTGGTTTCTCGTCGAGAGACTGGGGTTTTTCCTTTTGTAGGATAGTTGTGTCTTGTTACGTTTAATGATCTTTAATTGACTACAATCTGACTACATTTTTTATAATCAGATGGTTTTTGTAGTTTGTTTACGTATTGACTGGCTAAATCAAAATTGGGATGAGTATAAATTTTATTGACATCGCTTGAAGCATGTGCCAATAAAACTTGCCTGTCCTCGATTGATAAGCCTAAATCACGTAAGCTGTTATTAAACGTAAGACGAAAGTAGACTTCATACGAAAAAGTTGACTTAAAGTTAAGCAACATTTTGTGTTCTTCCAAATTCAATAGGTGTTTTGTAGCCTAAGGCTGAATGAATCGGGGGTACAAATCACCAAATGAGTATGAACAATCAACAAACAAAATCACAACATGACTTCTTCATGTGTCCGTTTTTTTGTAGCAAGATCATTATTTCAGTAAAATCAATTTCTGTGTATAGACATGGCTTCCTTGTACCAGTTTGCAGAAGTAAACACCGGCTGGAATATTATCAGCGTTCCACGTTAGTTCGTAAGATCCTGCAGGCTTTTCTGTATTGACCAACTTGGTTAGTTCACGACCGGTTACATCGTAAATGGTTAATGTTGCAATACCATCCTCTATCAAATTATAACGAATCGTTGTCGTGGGGTTAAACGGATTCGGATAGACCGGGAGCAACATAAATTTTTCCGGGAGCTCAGTTACTTCAACACCCAAAATATTTAAGGCGTGGTACACTTTTTCGCCTGCGTAACTGACATCAGCTAAACGATAATCGTAGGTTTCACCTGCTTCAACTGTTTTGTCGGTATAACTATATTCTGTTCGATATGTTACACTGCCCTGACCACGCAG
>CAYLYH010000024.1:0-37365 GCA_964388155.1 uncultured bacterium
AATGAAGTATTTTTTGGTATGGAATTAACTGTTGCACTTAATACTTGAATCCAGGAAATAAACAATGGTTTCATTGATTTAATTCCGTAAACTACTTGGACTTTTAATTGATATCAATCAAGATTTAGTCATACACATAACAAAACAATAGGATTGAAATGAACATATACGTAGGAAATCTTTCGTTCAAATTTAGTGAACAGGAATTGAGTGAACTATTTGCTGAATTTGGTTCCGTAACAAAGGTTCAGATTATCACAGATAAATACACAGGCCGTTCTAAGGGCTTTGGATTTGTTGAAATGTCTGAAAAAGAAGATGGTGAAAAAGCAATTAGCGAACTAAATGATAAAGAAGTTGATGGCAGATCGCTGAAGGTTAATGAAGCTCGACCTAGAGAAGATCGCCCCGCAAGGAGACCCCGATACTAAACAAAATCGAGTTCAATAAAAAAAGCCCCGGAAGCGGGGCTTTTTTTATTATAATTCTGGTATCCCAAAAGTAGGAGGAGTACAATAATGAGCCACAGGCAAATACAAAACCTCTTTGGTTGAGGAAAAATTATATTATATTTGTAAGTTTCACGACGAACAACTTAGCAAGTTGTTTTACGGAATCACTCAATTTAGGTAACAGTATTCCCGTATTTTTTTATCCTAAAGGATAAATTTCATCCTGTTTCTAATAATTCGGTCTGTGTAAATCCGTGTTATCTGTGTTCGATTAATCCACACTAAAGTTACAATCGTTCAAATCGTTTGTCTAATTCATCCAATGTCAATCGAACAATAATCGGGCGGCCGTGGGGACAATAATAAGGATGTTTTGTCCCAAATAACCGACTCACCAATGTCTGCATTTCCTCGCCCGTTAATGTATCACCTGCCTTTATAGCAGCTTTGCAGGCAAAGGAGGCTGCAAGGTTTTCCTGTAATGAACTATATTCTTTTTGATGACCCAGGTAATGATCAAGAATATCCTTAATCACACGGCGTTCATTCCCCCATCCCATCTCTGAAGGGATTGATGTAATATTTACCGAATTCTTCCCTGCTTCTTCCATCCGAAATCCAATTTTTTCCAAATAAGGAAGCACATCTAACAAGGTGGAGTATTCATCCGGTGAAAAATCCAGTTTCTCTGAAAATAATAATGTTTGCGAAGCCATCGAGTTTACATCGAATGCGTTCATGGCTTCCTCAAAAAGAATTCGTTCATGGGCAACATGCTGATCAATGATGACCAATCCGCTGCTCACTTGCGACACAATATACTTTGAGTGTACCTGCCAAATATTCCCCATATCAATGTGCCCGGGAGTTTCTTGTCTTGTGGCAAGTTCAGACGCATAATTCTTCGCCCGTTCAAGATACTCAGGCGGTTTCGTCGGTTCAGGGATATTTCGGTCAAAAGATAATCCGGCTTGTTTCCCGGAGGTTGCAACCCCCGGCTCAGGGAATTGCTCTGTATACGAAAGAGATTTTTCAAAATAAGGGATCGTATCCAGCACATCCACCAGCGAATCTGTTACGCCTGATTTTAGGACGTGATACAGTCTCCATTCATCCTTAAACCTTACTTCAGTTTTCATTGGGTGGACGTTCACATCCACTTGGTTTGTTGGAACGGATAAATTCAGAACGAAAAATGGAAATTCTCCTCTGCGTGTGAGTGACTGATACCCGGAATAAACTGCAGAGTTCAACAGCCTGTCTTTGATGTATCTTCGATTCAGAAACACATATTGTTCTCCGGGATGCGTTCTAATTAGGTTTAAATTTCCGACGAAACCCGAGAAGGCATAATCTCCTTTTTCAACATGTACGGGTAATAACTGATCGTGGTAAGTGGGGTCAAACAGAGAGGCAATTCTATCTTTCAATGGTTCGGATTGAACGGTCAGGATATTTTTGTTATCCGCAATGAGCGTCATGTCGACCTCAGGATACGCCAATGCAAGCCGTTTAACCATCATCATAATCTGCCGAAGTTCCACACGAGGAGACTTCATAAATTTACGTCGAGCCGGTGTGTTATAAAATAAATTCCGCACTGTAATTTGCGTCCCCTGAACTTCGGGAGCGGGTTTGATATCAGAGGGAATACCGTTCCGCACATTAATTTCGGCACCTTCTTCCTTCTCCAGCGCTGAAACAATATCCATTTCAGATACAGAGGCAATGCTGGCTAAAGCTTCTCCTCGAAAACCCAATGTGTTAATGTTGAACAAATCATCTAAGCTGACAATTTTACTGGTGGTGTAGCGCTCCACCGCACGCGGTAAATCCTCAGGGGAAATTCCACTTCCGTTATCTGTAATCTGAATGAGTCTCTGTCCACCGGATTCCACCACGACAACAATCTCTGTTGCCCCGGCATCCAAACTGTTTTCAATCAATTCTTTTACAGCAGATGCCGGCCGTTCAACAACTTCTCCTGCGGAAATTTTATTTCGTAAATCTTCTGATAATTGTTTAATCACTTTTTTTTAGTTCGTTATTTAATTACAGCTAGCGTTTTTTCAAAAATGATTTTTTGAAGGTTTTCCGCTTCTTCGATTTTCGTTTTTACATTATTTTTTATTTCTTGTACAAAGGCATCATCTTGGGTAATCCCGGGCAAATTAATGAGGACGTTCATGCAGGCACCACGGACAGCCGCTAAGCCGACTTCTCCAGCGACTCCCGCATCACTTACAGAATTTGGGTTCCCTTCTTCTACCATTTTTCTCGCTAATTCCATGACCCGAAATGATAATTCTGCCACTTCCCACGGGACTAAAATCGCATACTTATTTGCACGCAATACTGCTTTCCTCTTTTCGCTTTCCTCTTCGGCCGTACTGGACGACAGCCGATTGGCTTCCATCACTTTTATAAAGGCATTCGTATCTTCATCGACTAAAAAGGTCAACCGGCCTTTTATTTTTTGCGCTTCAACTCCGACAGTTTCCATTAGTGGTTTTTTATCGAAAAACCCTTTCTTCTCATGGCTTAATGCTGCCACCATGGATGTAAGCCCTGCCCCCAAGCTACCGGCAAGAGCGGAGACACTTCCCCCTCCAGGTGCGGAGCTGTTCGATGCTAATTCATCCACAAAATCTGATGCGGACATTGTCATCAATTCGCCCTCTTCTGTGCTTACCGCATAATCGATAATTTTTTCTTTTGAGTTAAACGGAGCAACATCATTCAATCCAAGCGATTGTATGGCAGTTTCAACAATCATCTCATTTGATACACCTGTTGTTCGATTTTGTTTTTTCAGATAATGTCTTCCGGTCATCAACAGTGCTTCTAACGGAATCAGCCCAACCAATTCACTTCCGGTTACACGGATACCTCTTTCAGTGGCTAGCTCGCAGGCTTTGTCAAACACGTCATGAATGGTTGAGGATTTATAATCATTGAAATTAATGGATATTTGTGCCCGATTAAAAGCATCAACGTACCAGCCAATACTTTTTACATCTTTAAATGCTCCCGGACGTTTCACCGGTTTTCTATTTAAGGCTGCTTCATTTTGACTATTTGATTTCCACCATTCTCTCAAATCAAATTCGTGAGCTAATGTACTGTGATCAACCAATTCGTCTGTTGTTTCAAGTACTTCATCACAATAACTGCAAGGATATGCACCATCTTGATATCGAATAATATCTCCATCTAAAAGATTTTTTGAAGTCGGATGGGGTCTTCGGATGCTTCTACCTTTTTCACGTAGTTCAAAGGCGATATCCGTGGCGAGTCTGGCGTCTTTGGTATTTAGATTAATATTGTAGGCAATCAAGAATTCACGGCAACCAATTACGGTCGCTCCTGCGCGGGCATTAAACTTTGCAGGACCAAAATCAGGTTTCCACTTCGGTTTATTTAGCTTCTCCGATAACGCCTCATATTCTCCTACGCGGATATTCGGCAATTTTTCCCATTCCGGTTTTTGTGCAGAATGCTCGTAAAGATAAACCGGAATTTGCAATTCATCCCCGACTCTTTTGCCGACTCGCTTCGATAACGCAATGCAGTCATCAATTGTAACATCACTGACCGGTACAAACGGACAGACATCCGTCGCTCCCATGCGTGGGTGTGTTCCTTTTTGTGACCGCATATCAATGACTTCGAATGCTTTTTGAATCCCACGAAAAGCTGCTTCCTCCACAGCTTCGATGCTTCCGACAAATGTCACCACGGTACGATTTGTATCTGCCCCCGGGTCAACATCCAACAGGGTAATCCCATCAACAGCGGTTATCGCATCAGTAATTTGTTTAATCGTGTTTTGATCTCTTCCCTCACTAAAATTCGGGACGCATTCTACTAATGTTGGCATAATATTCCTTTTTAAAGTTTTAAAGTAGTCAAGTGTTCGTGTATTAAGGTGTTAAAGTATTCACGTGCCTGTCTGGGGTCGACGAGCCCATCGCTGATAGGTTAAGGTGATGATGAGTTTTTGTTATTGTCTTAGCCATCGTCATAGTTACAGCTCAGGTTTAATTTGTAATCCGACTCAAATAGGCAATCATCCAAATGACCACTAAAATCATAACAGAAAGCCAAACGGCTGACCGGACTTTGCGTTTATGCGTCAATATCCGCCGAAATTTAATTTCCCGACTCACGCAGGCATTCCGGTAAATACATACATAAACAGATTAACAAAAGGTTTCATCACCCACCAAAGCACAGGGACATGAAAAAAGTAACCTAGCAAAATCGCACCAAAAAGAATCTTAGGTCCGTACATCTGTAAATTCATCACCAACTGCGGATTCTTACGCATCATCAATCCCGAAAATATCTGTGAACCGTCCAGTGGCGGTAACGGAATCATATTGAAGACGGCTAACGTAATATTGATACGAACAAAGAAATACAACATCAATCCCATGGAATTGTTTAAAAACCCCGCATCGCCAAAAAAGCGGAGTAAAATACCTCCAATTAATCCAAGTACCAAATTCGCAGCCGGACCGGCAAATGCCACCAGCATCATATCGGTTCTTGGGTTGTGTAAATTCCTGATATCCACAGGGACTGGCTTTGCCCATCCAAACCCAACAAAGAGAATCATCAACGATCCGAAGGGATCTAAGTGCGCCAACGGATTGAGCGTCAAACGCCCTTGAAATGCCGCTGTACGATCCCCAAGACGATACGCCATGTACGCATGAGAGAACTCATGGAACACCAACGCAAATAGGAGCGTCGGAATCAGTAAAAGCAGGACATCAACTGGAAGACGAAATAACATTTTAATGGATAATGGTTAATAGAAAATGGTGAGTGGTTATTGGTTATTGGGAATTGGGTCCTGACTTCTGAATTCTGAGTTCTTATCGCTTATAAATCAAATTCATTTCTGACAATTCTTGTCCCACTTGATGTATTCCTATTAATATCTTTTCAGTTTGTTTTTCTGATGGCTTTTTATGACCCCGAACGTATTGAGACAATAACGTGGGGTTCATTCCTATTTTTTCCGCAAGATATTTAGCATTTAATATTTTGTAATATTTAAAAAATTGCTCAAAATCGATTTCAAACATCAAGTTGTCATGCGAGACTATTTTATCTTCAAAATATAATTGAACAGCCTCATACGCGTTATCAATGAGTTCAGGTACAGATTTCCCTGTGGAATAAATCGGATATTTGTCTCCGTAGGCAGAAAACCCTGTATCTGTTTTTTCAACAACGATCTTTATTTTCTGTTTTAATTTTTTCATTTGATGCCTACTTGCTTTTTTATTTTTTTCTCTAAACCCTTCCCCACTTCTTGAGACCCATGATTCGGAAAAATGATCATACCCTTTATTGAATCATGTTTCATCTTAACGTGTGATCCTTTTTGGGAAATGGGATACCATCCGGCTTTCTTTAGGAGTCTGAATAACTCCGAACACTTCATTTAGTGTTATTTTCTTTTATTTTCATATAGAAAGGTAAATAATAATATACTTAATCGCAATAATAATTTGGTTAATAGTTGATGGCCATTGGGTATTTGTTGATGGATTCTGACTTCTGAATTCTAGTCTTACCGGGTACTACTCACTGATAACTGATAACTAATTATTGGTTGTTCTTATTCTTCAATCTCTATCTTTTCTACACTCTTGGATGAAAGGTACGGTGAACTTCCTTCAAATGTTCCCGGTCTAAGTGTGTGTAAATTTGTGTAGTAGAAATATCAGTGTGCCCTAACATTTCTTGAACACTGCGAAGGTCAGCACCACCTTCTAACAAATGTGTTGCAAAGGAATGACGAAATGTATGCGGACTCACTTTTTTATTCACCTCCGCGGCCAATGCCCATTTCTTCAATAAAATATTCACCATCGCTCGTGTTAGCGGATTTCCGTTCCGGCTGATGAATACTTTTCCTGCGGCTTTTCCTTTACGAGATAAACCGGGTCGAACATGTTTTAAATACACATCTAAACTGTCTTTTGCCTGAGGCCCCAAGGGGACTAAGCGTTCTTTCCCTCCTTTTCCGATTACGCGGATCATTTCTGAGTCCAATAATAAATCCTGTAATTTTAGGTCACAAAGTTCACTCACCCTCAACCCGGATGAATACAACATCTCCATCGCGGCATGATCACGTTTCCCGAGGGGGGTTTTTATATCCACTGCAGCAAATATTTTGTCAACTTCCTGAGCGGTTAATATTTCCGGTAATTTCTGGGGAAGTTTTGGTGCATCGAGCATGTTGGCAGGATTATGGCGGACATGCCCTTCATCTGATAAAAAAGCATGATAAGACCGAACAGACGAAAATGCTCGCGAAATACTTGCAGCAGCCAAATGCGCATCTTTTAACATTCGAAAATATCCTCTGATGTGTTTTTGCCGAACACGTTCAAGGTTCTTTACAGCCTCTTCTTCAGTTAGAAATGTGACATAGCGGTTTAAATCCCTGCGATAAGCTTGAATCGAATTGGCAGCTAAATTTTTTTCAACCCGTAGCATGGTAAAATAATCTTTAAGAAATGTTTCCACAGAATTCTATCGATAAAGACGGAAAACTACACGCTCAATTCGTGCTCAATTATCTCGCACAAAATATGGCCGGCGGTTATATGCCCTTCTTGAATTCGTTGTGTGTCTTCCGAAGGAATGTTGATATTGTTGTCACCAAGCTCCTTCAGATGTCCGCCGGAGCCACCGGTAAATGTAATAACACGCATCTCTAACTGATGCGCTGTTTTGGTCGCTTCAATCACGTTTTTTGAATGTCCGCTTGTTGAGATTGCAATCAGCACATCTCCCTTTTTTCCAAGGGCTTCTATCTGACGGGAGAACACCGTTAAAAAATCTGTGTCATTTGTCCATGCAGTAAGAAAACTGGTATCCGTCGTTAACGCGATCGATGCGAAAGGTTCACGGTCATGATTCCGTAATCCTCCTAATAACTCGGTAGATAAATGCTGAGCGTCCGCTGCACTACCTCCATTTCCACACCAGAGGATTTTCCGTCCACTTTTTATCGCATCAATGCAAAGATCAGCAGCTTTAGAGATTTGATTAGCACAGAAGGAGATCATCATTTTTTTCACCTCTGAACTTTCGGTCAATTGCTCAGTAATTATGGATGTTCTGCTCATGGTTGTTCCTTCCAATGGATAGCATCTGCAAAAGATTGCATTAGTTTTTCACTAGCTGATTCTTCAATAATTGATCCGGTTACAATAAACGATGCTCCTGCTTCGACGCGTTTCCGTGCTTCGTTTGGTGTACGGATGCCACCTCCGACAACAATGGGGATATCGACCTGATCCGCCACAATTTGAATCGTTTTTGTAGGTACGGGGTTTTTAGCCCCGCTACCGGCTTCGAGATATATTAAACGCATCCCAAGATATTGTGCGGCGAGGGCGTGTGCAACTGCAATATCCGGGCGGTCAGCAGGGATGGGTTGAGTTCCGCTCATAAATTCTACGGTCGTAGCAGCGCCTCCATCCATCAAAATATATCCGGTAGGAATAGTTTCTAATCCAAGGTCTTTGACGATGGGCGCAGATATAACTTGTTCACCAATCAAATACTGTGGATTTCTGCCGGAAATCAGCGACATAAATAACAATGCATCCACATGGGCGTTCAGTTGATTTGAACTGCCCGGGAAAAAGATCACCGGAACGTCAGCCAGCTCTTTGATCTTCGCCATTCGGTCATGAAACTTCCCGTCCATCATAAGACTTCCGCCAACAAAAATCACATCAGCCCCGGAACGATTTACGGCATGTACTTGTGATTCAATATTCCCGTCATTTTTTCTGTCCGGGTCAATGAGGACGATGTAGCCTGCTCCCTTGTTTTCAACGACAGACTGTAAGTATTGATATTGTAGCATAGAGTGATCAGTTAATTAATTTACCGTAGGCTTCCGGTGTTAAAAGATGAGATACGTCTTCGGTTTTGCGTAACGCTAATTTAATCAGCCAGCCATCGCCGTACGGTTCTTGGTTCACCAGTTCCGGTGAGTCTTCCAATTTTGCATTCACTTCCGTAATTACTCCTGATATCGGGCTAAGCATGTCTGCAACTGTTTTCACCGCTTCGATTGTTCCAAACACTTCTTCTCTATCAAATTCTTCTTCCGGTTCTGGAAATTCAATAAAAATGATGTCCCCCAATTCGCTTTGGGCAAAATCAGTAATGCCAATCGTAGCAATACCGTCATCAATTTTAACCCATTCATGGTCGTTTGTGTATAGTAGGTTATTTGGTAAATTCATTTTATCGCTCTTTTCTCTTTACTTCTTTACTTCAGGTTTATACTCGAATGTTTCGAGAAAACTTGTATCAAATTCGCCGGATTTAAATTTCTCATCTCTCATAATCGCTTGATGAAACGGGATTGTTGTTTTCGGTCCTTCTATGATGCATTCTTCCAGAGCGCGTTGCATTCGGTTTATCGCTCGTTCGCGGTTGCTTGCATGGACGATTAACTTCCCAATCATGGAATCATAAAATGTCGGAATTTCATATCCTGCATACGAATGTGTGTCTATACGAACGCCTTTACCGCCCGGCATGTGGAAACTGGTAATGAGTGCCGGCGACGGCATAAAATTCTTATCAGGATTTTCAGCATTGATTCTGCACTCAATTGAATGTCCTCGCAACCGCATATTTTCCAGATAGGCAGGATATTTCTCTCCGGCATGCATACGGATTTGTTGCTTAATCAAGTCAGCTCCGGTTACCATCTCCGTGATAGGATGCTCAACTTGAATCCGGGTATTCATCTCCATGAAATAAAAATCTTTATGTTTATCTAATAGGAACTCCACCGTACCGACACCAATGTACCCGGATTTTTTTGCACCTTTAACCGCTGCTTCACCCATCCGTTTTCTCAGGTCGTCATCAACGACGGCGGATGGAGTTTCTTCAACCAGTTTTTGATGCCGGCGTTGAATCGAGCACTCCCGCTCACCAAGGTGGACAACATTCCCGTAGGCATCTGCCAAAATCTGGATTTCAATATGCCGTGGGTTTTCCACAAATTTCTCCAGGTACATATCACCATTTCCGAATGCACTAAGCGATTCGGCACTTGCATTTTTGTACGCCGATTCAATGTCTTCGGGAGATTTGACCAAACGCATTCCACGACCGCCTCCGCCTGCAGACGCTTTTAACATCACGGGGTAACCGACTTCATTCGCTAACGTCAACGCTTCTTCATGACCGGATAAAATTCCTTCACTCCCCGGAATGACAGGGACCCCGACTGCTTTCATGGTTTCTTTTGCATGTGCTTTATTCCCCATCGCATCAATGATTTCCGGAGAAGGACCAAGGAACGTAAAATCATTCTCCGTACAAATGCGGGAGAATTCTGAACTTTCTGCTAAAAACCCATATCCAGGATGAATGGCATCTGCGTTGGTGATTTCACCGGCAGCGATAATTCTTGGGATATTCAGATAGCTCTCACTCCCGGGACCGGGACCAATACACACCGCTTCGTCAGCAAATTTTACATGAAGCGAAAATTCATCCGCGGTAGAATACACAGCAACCGTTTTGATACCAAGTTCGTGGCATGCACGAATGATTCGCAAGGCTATTTCTCCGCGATTGGCAATGAGAATTTTTTTAAACATATGCGCTCTAAACTGTCACGATGATTCGATTAAAAAGAGAGGCTGATTATATTCAACCGCTGTGCCATTTTGAATCATAATCTTCTTAATGACTCCATTTGATTCGGCTTCAATTTCATTCATGATTTTCATCGCCTCGATGATGCAGAGCGTGTCTCCTTTTACAACTTGATCACCCTCTTTTATAAACGGATCAGATTCAGGAGACGACGCTGCATAATATGTCCCCGGCATCGGAGACAATACTTTTTCAGACGCTTCGACCGAACTGGAATCCCCAGCTGAAATCACGGTTGGCGCTTCCGGTTGTTCCGATGGTGGAACGACATGAGCAACATCGGGAGAACTATTCCCTCCCGCAACCACCGAAGGTGACTTTACAACACGAAACCGTCTTCCCCAAAATCGTACATCAATTTCATTCACACTGCTGTTCTCCAGCAGATAAATAATTTCCTTAATTTTATCCTGCCACATAACTCCTCCTGTCTTATTTCTTCGCCCGTTCGATGTATGCACCCGTCCGTGTGTCAATCCTTAGAAAATCGCCAATCTCAATAAACAGTGGGACATTCAGCGTGAATCCTGTCTCAACTGTTGCGGGCTTTGTTGCCCCTGTCGCCGTGTTCCCTTTCACGCCGGGTTCGGTGTCAGTCACTTCAAGGTTCACATGCGCAGAGATGCGGACATCCAGCACTTCAGAGCCGTCAAAAAGCAGATCGGCTTTCATCCCGGCGATGAGAAAGCTTTGGGAATCCCCAACCACAGAATCGAGAACATTAATTTGCTCATAGGTGTCATTATCCATGAAAATGTAAAAATCATCATCCTGATAAAGGTACTGCATGGATTTCGCCTCTACGCGAATATATTCAATTCTTGCCCCTGCATTAAAGGTTTCATCGATGATTTTTCCGGTTTGGATATCTTTAAGTTTAGTACGGACAAATGCCCCGCCCTTTCCGGGTTTGACATGCTGGAATTCCACCACTTTCATGCGTTTGTTTTTGTGGAGGATGACCACTCCGTTTCGTATATCTGCTGTTGTTGCCATGTTATTTCCTTCGTTTTTAGCTTTGGAATTTAACAAAGGATGTTGTCAGTTCAAATTTCTGAATGCACGAATCCCATTTATTAATTTCCTTGATAAATCTAAGAATGTTTGGTAACATTTGCAGAGGATTTGACGAATGAGACAGAGATTACACATTCAGTATAGTGCACTTATTTACGGAGTTATCACGCAAAAGTGCAGAATAGTAAGTAGAGGAAAATAAAACAATAATGATTGACGACATAATGAATATTGTAAAATGGAAGCAAAGCATATATCGTAAATTATGGCTTCTGTTACCGTTTGCTTTGAACCTAATATTTAGTCAAACTGTAACTCCTGCTTTTCCGTCAAGTATATCATTATTTCAATATTCTTCCTTTGGTAACAAACAAAAAACATTAGGTCATTTAAATATAGTTAAATCACAGGAGAATAAGCAGGAGGAGACACCGTTGACACACGAAATAGGATATATACTTGCACAACAGATTGCATTTGGTGGATTAAGTTACCTCGCCAGTAGAAAGAGCGGTTATGGCCCATATATTTCGGGCGGATTTGATGTCTTTATTGGGGGTGTAGGAGCCCTTAATCTTATGTCACAAATATATCCAAAACTCCAGATAGGTTATGCTGCTATAACTCTTGGTTTCTTTGCTAAAACTGCATATACATTTAAGTGGAGTATAAGCCATACAGTTAAAGAGAAATTTTGGGCAAGTTATCTTGCATATAATCTGCTAATATATTTTGGATATTATTTAGACTCTTTATAATAAAAATACGGATGCATATAATCTAATACTTTCCGCCCAACTGACACTTTATACTGATTATTATAATCAGAACAAGCTGTTATTTTCTAATTTGTAAACACCGATTCTTAATTAAGAGCCCATATCTTTCGAGTATCTTCTACAAACTCTAGGCTAAATTTTAAATCTTCGGTTTTCTGATTTGGCAAAACATCTTCTTTTGCATATTTGATTAAGTCCGCCCGGGTGAGGAGGTGAATCCAGGCTGAAAATAGCACATCAGGCAGGTTTAACGATTCATTGCTTTGCATGATTTCCGGCGTAGTCATTTCCAGTGTTTTAATGAAAAAACTGTTTTCCACATATTCCCGTAAAATAAAGGACAATTGCACATAAAGTTCTTTACTGTCCATCGATGCATTTAATGTATTTAGCCGCTCCATGGCAGAAACATCCGGTGGAACGGTGGAATCATAAATTTGTGGCGGAATGACTGTTGTAGGTATACGCTGCCGCCAAATGAGGACAATCCCTGCCAGTAACAAAATAAATATCAATATGAGCAGAATAATCCGCCAGGGAAGTGGCAGAGTTACGAGCACGGGCTCTTTTAGCGGGCGGAGTTCTGTATTCACGTCACCACTCAGCACCGAATTAACGGTAAGCGTCAATGGAGACGTCTTCATCACGAAACTCAAAGCGCTGTCTGCATTCAGCACATTGACCGGATAGGGCGGAATGACAAACCTCCCGGTATCCCATGGGGCGAGTTGAAAATCTATGCCAAACCCAATATCATTGGATATTTCATTTCTGCACCGAACCTCAAGCTCCAAAGAATCTGACATGGCCGGGAACTGTATGATATGCTCCCCCGGGTTTTCAACAAGGACGGATAAGGTAACCACATCACCGATGGTTGCTTCTGTGGTGTCCAGCGCTGCAACTACCGCGACCGAGTTTGTTTGTGTTGGCTCGTTTGTGCAGCTGTTATTGCTTATTGACAAAAAAAGAATCAATAACAATGAAACCCATTGAGAAATATTTAAGCAAATTTTTTGGTTCATTGTTTGATTAGCGATTCTTTGCGACCTTTGCGGCTAAATATTTGGCTAATACCGTTTTTCTCTTGTACGGAAATACTTCATCAGCGGTTCTACATAATCTTCTTTTGTGGAAACAGGGATTAAATCAAACCGAATTTTGTCACATTCTTTTTTAAACGCTGATGCTTTGATTTCCATGTGTTTTTCATACGCTTTTCGGTCTTCGTATGATTGTGTATCAATCCAAAACTCTTCTTCCGTTTCAGGATCATGCACTTTTACTAACCCAATATCCGGGATGGTTTTTTCCGCCGGATCATAGAGTTGAATCCCGATTAAGTCATGTTTCCGGTTTGCCATGCGCAACAGCTTCCAATAATCTTCATCAATAAAATCAGAGATTAAAAACACCACACTGCGTCGCTTGGCGACCTTGAGTAAAAAATCCAGCGCATTTTGGATGGAGGTTTTCCGTCCTTGGGGCTTATGATAAAGTAATTCCCTCACTACACGAAGGACATGGGACTTTCCTTTTTTCGGGGCGATATATTTTTCCACATTTTCGCTAAACAGAATGACGCCTACCTTATCATTATTTTTAATAGCAGAAAAACCAAGTACCGAGGCAATTTCCACGCCAATTTCTGTTTTAAATTTTTCGATGGAGCCAAAATGCCCGGATCGACTGACATCAATAACGAGAAAGACCGTGAGCTCTCTTTCTTCTTCAAAGATTTTTACGAATGGATTTCCGGTTCTTGCGGTGACATTCCAATCGATTAGGCGGATATCATCTCCCGGTTGATATTCCCGCACTTCAGAAAATGTCATTCCGCGCCCTTTAAACACAGAATGATATTCCCCGCCGAACACATCGTTCACCAATCCGCGGGTGCGAATTTCAATCCGCCGGACTTTTTTTAATATCTCTTTTGGGATCATGATTTACAAGTGATTAGTAAGTGGTGAGAGGTGAATGGTGAGAGGTGAATGGTGAATGGTGAATGGTTATTGGTGATTAGGCTTTTGTGTTTTTTATTTTCCCCCAAGGGCAACTGCATTCGACAACTCTCCTGAAATTTGCAGTTAGTAAATTATAGCAATCAGGGAATTTCAACCGTATCAAACAAACGAGTGATGATATCTTCTGATGTGAGTTCTTCGGCTTCAGCTTCGTAGGTCAAAATGATTCGGTGGCGTAATACATCCGCACCAATATACCGTATGTCCTCAGGAGTGACATATCCACGACCTTCTAAAAAGGCTCTTGCTTTGGCCGCCAATACTAGGTTGATACTCGCACGCGGAGACGCACCATACTCAATTAATCCTTCTAAATCTGCCAAGCCGTACTCTTTGGGGTTTCGTGTGGCAAACACCAAATTCAGTACATATTCTTCAACCTTGTCGTCTACATAAATATCATGGGCGGTTTTTTGTGCATGTAAAATAATCTCCGGTTCAATTACCGGTTTTACATCTTCATAAGACAGTGTCCAAACTGCCCGTTTTAAAATTGTTTTCTCTTCCTCTTTCGAAGGATAATCCACTTTTAACTTAAACATAAATCGATCCACTTGTGCTTCGGGTAGCGGATAAGTACCCTCCTGCTCAATCGGGTTCTGCGTTGCAAAAACAAGAAAAGGCGGTTCTAATAAAAATGTTTCTTCACCAATCGTGATTTGTCTTTCCTGCATCGCTTCGAGCAACGCACTTTGCACTTTTGAAGGTGCACGATTTATTTCGTCTGCAAGAATAACATTTGCAAAGATGGGACCTTTTCTCGTGTCAAAACTTCCGGTTTTCTGATTAAAAATTAATGTTCCCAATAAATCCGCAGGCAGCATATCCGGTGTAAACTGAACACGCTGAAATTTGGTATGAATTAATTGTGCAACCGTTTTAATTGTAAGTGTTTTTGCTAATCCCGGAACGCCCTCCAATAAAATATGTCCATTTGCCAGAAGACTAATTAGAATCTTATTAATCAGTTCTTCCTGACCGACAATAACTTTTTTTATTTCACTTCTTAATTCATTAAGGAACAATGAATCCTTGGCAATGCGATTGTTCATCTCTGTTAAACTGAATTCAGTCATATGAATAATTCCGAGTTAAGAGGTTATTCGCTTGAGTATAGGGATTTCATTGACATCTTTTCCAAGGAATTCCAATTCAAACTTTACTGACGGTGTTAATTCATGTTTAGGATAGTTGTCGAGAAACACTTGATATTCAACTTGTGCTTTTTCGATGTTATTCAGAACATTAGCATAAATATACGCAACCATAAATTGGGCATGCGGCTCTTGTGGAGAGCCTTGATAATTGGTAATAACCGCTCGGTATGCAGAGATGGCTTTATCAAAATCACGTAAATCGTTATTGTAAATATCTCCGATTAGATATTGTGCCTTTGGTGCAATCTCGTCAGAGGAAAAATCTAAAACTAAATATTTTAAAATATTTACGGCCCCCGTCATATCTTTTGCACCTCGAGTGGTTTCTGCATGATTCATTAACCATTGAGGGAAATGCGCCAGGTCTTTCCTCGCCTTTTCTCCTATCTCAGTATCTCCATATTTCTCGACAACAGTCTGAAGTGTTTTATATCCGGTGGAATACTCTTTTAAATTGTCCAAATATATTCTGGCTATCTCATAATTTGCCTCTACAGCCAATGAATGAGATTTGTGATTCTTGAGCAGGGATTCCAATGTTTGTATCGCAGCTTGATATTCACTATTCTTTTTGCTCTCTAACCCTGATTCCAACAGTTGATCAGGAGATTTACCGCAACCAGAGAATAGTATGGCACTTGTAAGTAGAATTATTAGATGTTTTTTCATGGTATCTTTTCGTTGTTTGTTATTAAAAAAGTCGTGAAATTTAATTGATGGAGGTTAGTTGTTTCAAGCACTAACTGAGGTATTGCATGAACCACAGATTGTAGATGATTCTTGAACCACAGTTTGCGCAAACTGTAAGTGATAGTTGGAAGTCCTTCGGTCTTCATATTTCCTTATTATTAACAAAAATGAGCACATTGCAAATTCCAATTTATCGGGGTTAATCCCCCGATACGTTCATACTTCACTATCGGGGCAAGTTGTGGTTGGTGTATTCATGAGGTTAAAAAACGTAGTGAGCGCCCAGTTGAATTTTCCATGAATCGATATCTTTAGGTGATTTATCCAGTGGAAACGCAATATCTGCCCTGAAGGGAAGTATAGGAGTAATTAACGTTAATCCGCATCCAATGTTCCACTCAATATTTGTGGTTGATATCGTGCTTTTGATATCTGACAATTGCCCGCCGTCTATAAATACTTCACCTCCGAGTAACCAGAACAAGGGAAACCGTAATTCAAGATTCGTCATCACTCGTTTTACATCTCCAAACGGATCTCCGTTCTCATCAACTCGAAATCGTAGCATATCCCACCCGCGAAGACTGGAACTTCCGCCTAAGTAGAACTTGTCGTATAATTCGGCTTCATCCGCTTCATCCCATCCAAAAATCACACCATACTTCACCCTGCCGGCGAAGACGATATCACCAAGTAATGGAATATATCCGTTCAATCCTATATCTGTTTTAACAAAACTTCTGTTCCCGCCTAATATTCCTCCGACATTTTTTCCTTCCACGGTCAACACGACACCTTTCCTTGGGAAAAGCGGATCATCCGTGCCGTCTAACCGTCCGGTTATTTGTAAGGATCGCTGTTGGATATCGTCTCTCATTCCTTCAGGCTCGATGAATTTTTCCCATCGAAGTCTAAATTCCAAATATGAATGTTCTTTATATTTTTTTATGGTCGAAAAGTTTAGTCCATATCGTTGGACGATTGGATCATCTTTTTTCCCATAGTTTTGAAATGATTCATAAAACACCCAAAGCTGTGTCGGAAGCCTTCGATTGAACAGCCACTGATTCGCAAATCCCATCAACATACTTAACTTTGGATAGATATAATTATCTGTTGGAATTCCTTGTATACTTAATTTTGTGGAAAAATTTGTGGTTGTTTTCCAAAGGCTCCTATTCTTCCAACTAACCTCAGCTCCGAATCCGGGTAGGGGTTCCGCTCCCTCATAATATTCAATGGGATATAATCCTCCCTCAGAATTTAACACACTGGGTTTATACTGATGTACTTCAATAATCAGATGAACAAGAGAGTCAGAATGTGGAATGGCTACAGAGCTTATTCCGGCATAAGAAAAAACACCCGCTGTTAACAAATAACGTTGCGTAAGATCAATATCGTCTTTGTTATATAAATCTCCCGGTTTAAACATAATTTCCCGCTCAACAATTGCCGTATCTAAATCGCCCAGTCCTTCCATCGAATATGATTGTATAAATACATCCGGTCCCTCAGAAATCAGAACAAGTACATCAACAGAATCACTCACAGCATCAGAGATTTGAAATGCGGCTGTTAATTTCCCCCGTCGATGATATTGATCCTGTAAATTAGGAAGATTCATATTCGCTGTTACCGGATTGTAAGCTTCGCCAACTTTAAAACTTAAAATATCAGAGATCTTTTTGTCTGAGAGAATTGTGTTCCCTTCAATGCGGACTTCACGAATGAAATATTGTTCTCCTTCAGTAATCAAAAGAAACACATCTACCTTTCCGTTTTGTACAAACATAGAGTCATTAACCACAGCCCCCAGATATCCTTTGGAAAGGTATAAATTTTTAACACTGATTGCATCTAAGCGAAGTTTTCGACGATCAAATTTTATATTCCTTGAAAATATGTTTGGTTCTTTTGTTCGCAACGTTGAAAATATTTCCCGTTTGGATACAGCTTTCGCTCCTTGAATTTCAATTGTATTGACAAATAAATCCTTTTTTGTCTGCCCGATTAATAGAAAAGGGCATAAAAGCGTGAGGAAAAATCGTTTTGTTGACATGATCTTGGGAATTAATTCTTCAAATGAATGTGCGGAAGATACGAAAAAATAAGACGGGTAAAAAGTATCAGCCTGCATTAGACACGAATTACCCCGAAATAAAAAACCTGAATGGCTCGCAAAACACGCGGGATGTAAACACAAACACTCGAATTTACACGCCCGTGCCAATAGTATAAATGACCTACGTTTCGGGAAAGAGATATGAATATGTATTAAAGTATTTTTTAGTGTTTTTTTCTTTTACCTTCGTGTTGAGTCTTTACGAAATCCCGATTAATCGGGGAAACTTCGTGATATTCGTGGCTGATATTCTTAATCCCGGGAGTTGAGATTAATAAGAGTATCGTAGGCGATATTTTGCATGGATTTTTCCATGTTGGTCCACGTTCCCGATGACCGAGAAGTAGCGATTCACTTTATACTCCATCCCAACCGCATGGCTTGGATTCGTCAAAGAAAAGGAACGTTTGTAAGCATAGTTCAAGGATACGTTATCTGATAAACCGGCTTTTATAGTAAATTCTTCACCATTATTAGGGTTGATTAAATTTCCTGCACCATTGACACTGATGTCGTCCATTAATCCTAATTTGTCCAGCCCGCTAATTTGTAAAAATTTTCTATCTAACTGCTGCTCAAGCCAACTTCCAACTTTAGAGAAGGCTTGGGTACCAAATCCTGTAGAGGAAAATTCCTGCTCTTCAAATCGTTTGCCCCATGTTAACAATTCAAGGATATCGCTTTGAGAAAACCCACTTTCTGATGTTAAAATCAAGCGGGGATTATCCAAAGGACCGTTAAACGTAATGTCGATTTGTTCATTGTCAATTGACGTATTGGCAGCAATATCCAAATACGGATTAAAGCCCTTCTTTCCAAATGATAAAAAACCTTCCGTGATGGTAAAGATATCACTGGAATAATAAAATTTTCCTTCTTTGATAAAAACTTCTCCGGAAAAATCTGCAGGTGCATTTCCAATTTTTGTGATACTGATGTCCCCGCCAAACGATGCATCTATTTGATTATTTAATAACGTAAATTCACCTTCAATCGGAAATTTCATGCGATAATCCATAATAATTCCTTTGCGATTGTCTGAAATCTCCCCCACAGACGTTGCGGCAAATTCCTTAAACATTTCTACATCGAGGACAGTTACATCACCTGCAACTGTGAGTGTATCTTTACCTGAAATGTGGACATCAACATCTACGTCTCCGCTTAAGTCTTCAGTAATAGCAGAGAAATATATGTTCTTTCCTTTTGCAGAGACATCATATCTCGGTCGAAAGAATTGCGACATATCCAAATTCCCGGTAACGTGCAAATTGCAATTTTTCCCGGGTTGTTTGCGCAGACGCCCATTCATATCCGAAATCAATAATTGGTTATTTTCCCATGTCCCGGAGCCGGACAAATTCTCAATTGGATATTCAAGTAAATTCGTATACAGCTGACTCTGTTCCAGTTTAAAGTATCCGTCACGGATGAGATTTTCCCATGTTCCATAGATTTGCAGGGCAATATCAAAGTTCCCTTTTATGGAATCGATGGTGGATATATACTGTGAGAGAAACCACAATTCATCGCCTTTACCGGCGACATCAACCTGCACAGGATCTTTCAGAATTGCCCGCCCGAAATTTTCAGATCCAATATTAAAATCCATGGGCAAAGAGGCAGAACCTATTAGATGTTTCTTTCCATAATTTGAGGAAAACGAAGTGAAATTCAAAAAATTACCATCGTAATTACCTTTCCCCTCCACGTGCCCCAACGGTAAAACATCAAACATGGCATCATCGATATTCACATCAAAATCGAATGTCGTTTGGATATCGTTTCCACTCAGATTGTAATTCCCTGAGATGTGTCCGCCAAGAGTAAACCAATTGGGAATGAATTGTGTCAATACTTCGACGTTTAAGTTGTGAAATGATGATTTTATATTAAATGGAATTACCATCTTTGTTTTCTTAAGTGGAATTACCCCCGTGACCTGTGCACCGGTTAATCCACGATTGGTCAAACTAATTTCTTCCACATGCAATATACCGTCATGGATAAAAAATGATAAAACCAGATCGTCAAACGATTGGTGAGCGAAACTTCCATTTTTTAAGGAAACATCTACTGCAATATCAATTGTTTTATCTGTTTTATTTATAGAGACTTCGCCAAAAGTATTTCCCTCAACATTCATTCGATCGTCTTCAACAAAATATGAAAATATATTCGCATCAATATTGGACAGTTTAATCAATCCATCCATGCCATGGTTCATAGAAAAATACCCTTCTGCAATTCCGTCATCTACATGCAGAGCAAATGGTTTTATTTCGATTTTTTCTTTTGTATACCTTAACTCTATTGGTTTCGGATTAATTAAAAAATGATGATCATACATTAACTGAACCCGATCAATTACCCATCTCTTTCCTTCTAAATAATTTCCTGATAATTGTAAGTAATTATCTCCGGAAATAATATGTACATTTTCAAGCTCTATTCTTTCAGGATGAAACGCCACATCGATTGTCCCATTATCCAAAATGTATTTTTCATTCTTTCCCTGCCACGCACCATTCTTAAAATGAAATCGTGTGTATCCATCGGTTACCTGAAATCCATTATTCACATTCAGAATAAATGCCGCCGATTCGAGATAGAAACCCTTATACACAATATTTTTACATTGGATCTCTCCTCGGATATGAAAACCGTCAAATGGACCGGTAAGTTCCAATGACCCTGTTGCGGTACCTTCCTCTAAAGAATCTGCCCAAAAATTATTAATTAAAAATATATCCGCATCCTGTAAATCCATGTGTAAATCAAGAGAATCTAATCGAAAATCTGCAAACCCCTGAATTTTTAAAGAGCTTGGACCCACCGAGACATAAAGTGGATCCAAGAACCTCAAAACACTATCGTGATATGCAACAGACCCGGATAAGGATATTGCATCTTTGGTATATAATTCAGATTCCAGAACTTCCATGGTAAGTGTAACATCTGTAATTTGACCTTCCACTGCTGAACCGTCAAGCAGTAAGACTCCGTTCAAATTCGTCTTACGCTGATCCAAAAGCCATTCACCTATATCAAAATTGGATAAATGAACACGACTTGTCACCCTCCCTGAATGTTCAACCAACCCGGTTATTGACAATTCCGCTTGTTCACTTTTCATTTGAAGACGATCCAGAAGAAGATGGTCTTCTTTATTGTGAAATAAAAACTTACCGGCCATATCTAAACCTAAATTATTTTTCAGAGACAAATCTCCCTTTACCGTTTTGAAGTCAGTATCAATAATGACTCTGCCGGATAATTGTGAAAATTTTGGTTTAAGCGGTACTTTTTCAAACAATTGTTCTGGAACTGAATAGTCCAGAAATCTAATGTCTGCTAATAATTTTTTCTCCGTATCCCAGGAATAAAGCACTTCACCATCAAACGGAATGGAAGATATTTTTCCTTGAAGTGGGGAAAGCAACATGTGGTTTTGAGTAATTTCAACAACCGCTTCTTCAATATCGAGATTCATTAGGGAGTCTTCGTCCGTCGCCTTTAGTCCGGAAATTATTAGGACGAGATTTTCATCTTGTTGCAATATAGAGCCGGATAAATTAATATTCAGAGACAGCGTAGAATCAATCGATGGCAGATACACATTACCGTCTAACTGTAGACGATGTATTTGGTACGGGATTGTCAACGGCATTGGAGCGGATTTGATACTGTATGTGGTGTCGCTTTTATGTTGATCTAAAACAACAGAGAATTTATTTACACTTAATTCGTCGATTATTGGAGCGCCGGTGAAAAAAGAAAGCAGCCCTAAATCAACCGAAAAAGTCGGGATGTGAATTTCTGTTTCATTCTCTCGGCGAAAATGAATATTCTCTCCTGACACACTCGAAAATACATGACCCTCCAACTTGGCAATTGAAATCGTCCAGCCTTTATCCTTTAGTATATGTGTATTCAGATAAGATTCAATTTCTCCTTTCCAGATTGCCGGGTATAACAGCAGTACACCTCCGAGACACAGAAAGAGCAGGATGGAAAATAGGATTTGAATAACGCGTTTCATGCTGGAATTGATGTTATCAACACTACGAAATTACGTGAGATGAGTTCCAAAAACAAAAAAAGCGTTCCGTCGGAACGCTTTTTTTATTTTGACATTTATTCCTTAATCAACGACTTCGAAGTCAGCATCTTCAATTTCATCATCATCTTTTTTATCTTTTTTAGATGAAGAATCTTGCTTTGGAGGCTGTTCTTCCTGTTGGGGTTCTCCCTCAGGTTTTGCAGATTCATACATTTTCGAAGCAACAGCGTTCCAAGCGGTATTTAACTCATCCATCGCTGTTTTGATATCGGCGACATTTGAACCTTCCAAGGATTTTTTCAACTTCTCAACTGCTGTATTAATGGGAGTTTTATCTTCATCCGACAGTTTATCTTCATATTCTTTCAGATTTTTCTCCGTCTGATACACCAGTTGCTCTGCTTGGTTTCGTGCATCAACAGCTTCACGTTTTTCTTTATCCTCTGATTCGTGTTTCTTGGCATCATTTACCATTTTTTCAACTTCTGTATCAGACAGCCCGGTTGAAGCTTCAATGCGAATACTTTGTTCTTTTCCGGTGGCTTTATCTTTTGCACTAACGTTCAAAATACCATTCGCATCGATATCAAATGTAACCTCAACCTGAGGAATCCCTCTCTGAGCCGGTGGAATTCCATCCAAATGGAAACGTCCAATCGTCTTATTATCCACGGCCATTTCACGCTCACCCTGCAACACATGTATTTCCACGGTCGTCTGATTATCAGCCGCGGTACTAAATACCTGAGATTTTCGTGTCGGAACGGTCGTATTTCTTTCAATAAGTTTCGTGCTGACATTCCCAAGCGTCTCAATCCCTAACGAAAGCGGTGTCACATCCAACAGGAGAATATCATCCACATCACCGGCTAAAACGCCCCCCTGAATTGCGGCACCAACGGCAACAACTTCATCCGGATTCACGCTTCGATTTGGTGCTTTACCGAAGATGGCTTTTACTTTTTCTTGAATAGCCGGCATCCGTGTGGATCCTCCGACAAGAATAACTTCATTAATTTCTGATGCAGACATTCCGGCGTCTTTTATCGCCTTTTTACAGGGATTAACCACTCGCTCGATCAGATCACTTGCCAATTCTTCAAATTTGGCACGACTCAATGAGAGGTTTAAATGTTTAGGTCCTGATGCATCGGCTGTAATAAAAGGCAGATTGATATCTGTCTGTTTTGAACTGGAGAGTTCTTTTTTTGCGGCTTCGGCGGCATCTTTTAATCGTTGAAGAGCCATCGGGTCCTTTTTTAAATCTACGCCATCACTTTTTTTGAATTCAGAAGCAATCCAATCAATAATTTTTTGATCAAAATCATCTCCGCCTAAATGGGTGTCGCCATTTGTAGATTTTACTTCGAACACGCCATCACCAAGCTCTAAAACCGAAACATCGAAGGTTCCGCCTCCGAGATCAAACACTGCGATTTTTTCATCATGCTTTTTATCCATGCCGTATGCAAGAGAGGCGGCCGTAGGTTCATTAATAATACGACGGACATTTAGACCGGCAATTTTGCCTGCGTCTTTCGTCGCTTGACGTTGAGAGTCATTAAAATACGCAGGAACGGTAATAACCGCTTCTGTTACGGTTGTTCCCAGGTGTTCTTCAGCTGTTTGTTTCAGTTTTTGTAAAACCATAGCGCTAATCTCAGGTGGAGTATATTCTTTCTCTCCCACTTTTACCAAGACAGCACCGCCTTTTGTTTTTCCAACTTCATAAGGTACCTCAGCCATTTCATTTCCAACTTCACTCCGCATTCTTCCCATAAATCGCTTGATCGAGGATACCGTGTTTTGTGGGTTTGTTACTGCCTGCCTTTTGGCCGGCTGACCAACAAGACGATCTCCACTTTTAGTGAATCCAATCACAGACGGTGTTGTCCTGCCACCTTCCGGGTTCGTAATTACGGTAGGTTCTCCACCTTCTAACACCGCTACACATGAATTTGTTGTTCCTAAATCAATTCCAATAATTTTTCCCATTTTTAACTCCTATTTTTTAAAATAATTTTTCTTATGATATTTTAGACAAAATACATGCCAATAAACATTATCAGCCTATCTGGCAGAAAAATATGTCATTTATCTTTTGTTATGGCAGAGAGAGTCGTAAAAACACTAAATAATAAAACTAAAATCCAAATACACAACAGATCCTAAATGCCATTAAGGTCATTTGACATCGTAAAAATACAAAATATTTGCACCATATTTTCTGCCTTCTTACGCCTTCTACGTCGGCGTAGAATTGATATTTATCCTGTGAAATGTGGAGCAGATTTATAGCAGGACAGTTAATTTACTCCAAAGTTAGTATAAAATTAATTTTCCGCTTTCCAATACAAATTGCTTGTTGCCTAAAGTGGCTACATGTTCATCATGTGTTGTCAATACCATTGTTTGTTGAAAGTCGCGGCAAATATCTTTAAATAAGGTCAATAATCTTTCTGCATTTCGTTTATCCAAATTCCCCGTAGGTTCGTCTGCCAAAATCAAACTCGGTCTATTAATCAATGCTCGTAAAACCGCAACCCGCAACCGCTCTCCACCAGACAGCTGAGAAGGATAATGATCCATGCGATCTGTTAACTCAACATATTTAAATAGTTCGTGTACATGTTTTTCGGCAGAGGATAGATTTCCTAAAATGCGTGCGGGAATCAACACATTCTCGATAGCAGTAAACTCCGGGAGTAAATGATGAAATTGGAACACAAACCCGATATGCTGATTTCGCAGTTTGGACAGAGATTCATCATCCAGAGAATTCACGTTTTGTCCGCGAACGATAATCGTCCCGGAATCTGCTGTGTCCAACGTACCCAAAATATTTAACAGAGTGGACTTCCCTGAGCCTGACGGTCCCATAATCGTAACAATTTCACCCTTATCAACCACCAGATCTAAATTTTTCAGAACCGGAAGTTCACGAGAGCCATTACGGAAAGATTTTGATATGTTTTTTGCGTCTAAAATCATTTTTCGATATGCACCGCATCCTTTGGAAGTATCAACACCGCGCGTTTTGCGGCTGATAACGAGGACAAACTTATTAACAGAATGGCTATCATCGGAACAAGAATCACATCAATCGGAGTTAATATCATTGGAAGTGTATCCATAAAATATACATCTTCCGGAAGCGGGAGAACATTAAAATAATATTGCGTTCCGACGATGAGCAAACTCAGCACCAAACCGATCGATACTCCGATACTGCCGATCATTAAACCTTGCTTAATTAGAATAGACCGAATTGTCGACGACGTGGCTCCTATTGTTCGCAAGATACCAATTGGTCTTATTTTCTGTACCGTAATTAAGACCAATGTTGAGGTCAGATTAAATGATGCTACAAGGATAATCAGGCTCAGTACGGCAATAGCACCGACACGCTCCATTTTCATTGCCTGAAACAACCCCTGATGAATTCTATCCCAACTTCTTGTCGTTATGCTCGGATAGTCCGCATTCAGTTCTAATCGAGTCATCTCCATCGCAGATGCATCCTCAAACCGGAGATCAACACCGTCATAACCTCGTTTTCTTGTAAATAATTTTTCCCCGATTTTTAACGGGATGAATACTAATCGGTCATCGTAGTCCAAAACATTTGCGCTGAAAATTCCGGCAACGGTTGCCTGTATACGATGTGGAAGACCGAACGTAGACGGTTGATCTATCGGACTCATTAACATCACCGTATCACCGATATGCACATCCAAGCGATTTGCCAACAGCCGCCCAATGACCACAGCATCTGAAGATACATCCACTGTGGCAAATTCCGAATTTATTTGGTAAAACTCTGTCAGCCTATTCATCTCCACTGCTTTAAATGTCACCAACTTCGGAGATTCTCCGGCTCCATGGATTAACCCTTTTCTCTCCATAAACGGCATTGTTTCAACGGTTGTTTTTTTTGTTAAATAATTTGTAGAACACTCCGTAAGAGTTTTTTCATTTGCGGACAAACGAAGATCTCCTTCAAATCCGCGTATTTTTTCGGTAACACGCTGTTCAAAGCCGTTCAGCACCGCCATAGATAACACCAATGAGAAGCTGCCAACCGCCATACCAATGATGGCAATCCATCCGGTAAACTTACTCACGCCCGACTCTTTTCCGCCAAGAAGGAAGCGTTTAGCAATATAGGTGGAGAGCTTCATAATTCCTTATCGTGATCTTTCATCATTCATATCTCAGGGCATCCGCCGGACGAATCTTCCCTGCGGTAAACGACGGCCATAATGCAGCAAGAATCGATACAAATACACCCAATAATCCAACCGTTAGCATGATACGCATATTGATTACCATTGGGATTTGGTCCATAAAATAGACATCCTCAGGGATACCAATGAGCTGATAGCGTATTTGAAGCCAAATGAATATCAAAGAAACAAGGGCTCCAAAAACAGCTCCTCCGGTTCCAATAATTGCTCCTTCGATGAGAAAGAGTTTTCGAATCATTTTTCTTGTAAATCCTATCGACCTCAACACACCTATCTCACGAATTTTTTCCAGGACAATCATGGCCATTGCCGAAATAATATTTACAATTCCTACAAAAGCGATCATCCCAAATATAATCAAAATTGGCCAACGTTGAACACGAATCCACTCAAACAGGACACGATGTTTTTCTTTCCACGACAAAATGTACCACGGATATTCCAATTGCGAATCAATATTCCGTATTCCCGGTGCGACATCTTTTTGATGTGCAAACAAGAGCATTTTCCCCGTTATCAATCCCGCCATTCCAAATAACGTCTGTGCATCGGAGAGAGAAAGATAAACAACCGATTGATCATATTCCAGCAATCCGGAGTGAAACAAACCAGTAATAGTAAACGATTTTACTCGTTTACTTGCAGATACATTTACCATTGAATTCATATCAAAAAGAGCCAGGTCATCCCCAATGGATAACCCCATTTCACCGGCTAGTCGTTTGCCTAAAATAACAGAACCCTTATTCAGAGTTGGCGTCCCTTCAACAATGATTTTAGACAGGGATAATCGTTGATCCAATATGTCAATACCCTCGACAATGACTCCTTCAGCTTTTCTTCCTTTCCTCAGCAGTGCGGGTTTTTGGATATAAGAAATAATCGTTAAATCAGGAATCGTACTTAATATTGCATCAACGTCGGAGTTTTCATCAGAAATGGGTTGTCCCATAAAATGCTGAAGACGAGCATGCCCATCAAATCCGGCTATTTTTTCCGAAATGGTGGTTTCAAATCCCTCAAGGATACTAAAGGTAATAATAAGTGCGGCAATCCCAATTCCTAAGCCACCAATTGCCAATAATCCTGCAAATGTAGAAAAGCTGCCTTTCTGCGGAGATTGCAGGTGACGAAAAGAGATTTTTCTGATGACCCTCATCATCGGCTATCACTTTTTTGACAACAGAAAATTATTCCTCTACCGATTTCATCGCCGGAAAAAGTAGGACGTCTTTTATCCATCGATTTTCTGTTAAAAGCATGACCAACCTGTCTACGCCAACTCCGACACCGCCGGTAGGTGGCATTCCATATTCCACAGCCTGTAAAAAGTTCTCATCAACCGGCTGTGCTTCTTCATCACCTTCTTTTCGGAGTGTTGCCTGTGCTTCCAGACGTTGCCGCTGATCAACAGGGTCGTTCAATTCAGAGAATGCGTTTGCAAATTCTGCACCGCCAATAAACAGCTCAAATCGTTCAACAATATTTTCATTCCCACTTCGATGCTTCTTGGCAAGAGGTGAAATTGCCTTTGGATGATCCATCACAAAGGTTGGTTGAATTAATTTGGGTTCGACCAATCGTCTCATAAGTTCATCAAGGATTTGCCCGTAATTTGCCTTATCATAAATGGTAATATCATTTTCGGTACAAATTTCACGAAGTTCATTCTCATCCGCAGTAGACACATCTCGTCCAACGGCCTCTTGTAATAATTCAAAGATGGGTTTTCTCTCAAACGGTTTGGATAAGTCGATATCCATATCGCCCCAAGTTTTTTGAAGCGACCCAACAGACGTTGCCGCATAGCGAATCATTTCTTCGACAAAATCCATTATCATGTGATAATCAGCATAGGCTTGGTAAAATTCCAGCATCGTAAACTCGGGATTGTGGTTTCTATCCATGCCCTCATTACGAAAATCTTTTGCCAGTTCATACACCTTGTCAAACCCACCGATAATTAAACGCTTTAAATATAATTCATCTGCAATTCTCAGGTACAGTTCTTGATCCAATGTATTATGATGGGTGATAAATGGCCGTGCATTCGCGCCGCCGTATAAAGGTTGTAAAACCGGAGTTTCAACCTCCAGAAACCCGCGTTCATCTAAAAACATGCGCAGGGACGATATTATTTTTGCACGTTCTACAAATGTTCGTCTAACATCTGGATTTACGATTAAATCCAGATGGCGATTCCGATATCTCTGTTCTTTGTCTGAGAATGCATCAAAAACTTCTCCATCTTTTTCTTTCACAACCGGAAGCGGACGAATACTTTTCGCTAAAATTGTTACGGAGGAAGCATGAACTGAAATCTCTTCCGTTCTGGTTTTAAAGACGTACCCCTCTATCCCTACGTAATCTCCAATATCAAGTAGTTTAAAATTGGCGTAGGAGTCTTCTCCGACATCATCCCTTCGTACGTAGGATTGAATTTTTCCATGGCTGTCTTGAATATGACAAAATGCGGCTTTCCCCATTTTCCGCAGGGACATAATTCGCCCGGCAACTGCGACGTCTTTTTTCTCTAATTCGTCGTAGCTACTGTGAATTTCATCGCTATAATGCGTGGTGGAAAATGTATATGGATAAGGATTTACTCCGGCTTCACGAAGTTTTTGGAGTTTTTTCTTACGAAAATTAATAATTTGATTTAGTGAGCGTTGTTCTTCTGACATAGTTTGGGTGCTAGGTTCTGCCTGCCCGCCAAAGCATTGGCGCAGGCGGGGGTTCTGGGTTCAATTTTTTCTACTTTCTACCCCGTAAAAAACACGGGATCTCTGCTACGCTTCGACTTTTAACTTATTTCCCGATTTGTTGGATTAGAAACGCGCGAATAAACGGATCAATTCGTCCATCCATCACAGCTTGGACATTCCCCGTTTCTTCTTTTGTCCGATGATCTTTCACCATATTATACGGATGAAACACGTACGATCGGATTTGACTCCCCCATCCGATATCCATCTTCTGATCTTCTAATTCTTTATTGGCTTCTTTTTCCTTTTCTACCTCTAACTGGTACAGCCGTGCCTTCAATACTTTCATTGCTTGAGCTTTATTTTTATGCTGGGACCTCTCATTTTGGCACTGGGCAACCACACCGGTCGGGAGGTGTGTAATCCGAATGGCAGAATCGGTTTTATTCACATGCTGCCCACCGGCACCGCTTGCGCGATATGTGTCGATTCGCAGATCACCGGGGTCAATTTCAATTTCAATTTCATCATCAAGAGATGGATAGACAAACACCGATGCAAATGACGTATGCCGGCGGCTGTTTGCATCGAAGGGAGAAATGCGTACCAAACGATGTACGCCCGCTTCAGCTTTTAGCAATCCGTAGGAAAAACCACCTTTTATTTCCAACGTAACATCTTTGATGCCTGCTTCATCTCCCGGCTGAAAATCCAACAATGTGGAGCTGAATCCTTTTTGCTCGATCCAGCGAGAATACATTCGGTACAGCATATTAGCCCAATCTTGGCTTTCTGTCCCACCAGCTCCGGGATGGATGGTTAAGATGGCATTCTCTAAATCTTGTTCGCCCCCCAACATCAATCGTAGTTCCAAATCTTCTACGATTTTCTTGTATTCGGCTAACTCTTTGTTTACTTCATTCGGAGTGGATTCGCCTTCATTGGCAAACTCAAACAGTGTTTCTACATCGCCATGGCGTACCTCAAGGTTCTCCCACAGCTTTATTTCTTTTTCTAAAACAGACGTTTTCTTTAAAATTGATGCGGCTTTTGCACTGTCATTCCAAAAGTCGGGGGCTACTACTTTTGCCTGAAGCTTCTCCAATGCTTTTTTCTTGGATTCAAGGTCAAAGATACCTCCGAAGCTCATGATGCTTGGATTCTGCGGAAACAAATTGTTCTTTTAATTCTGTAATATCCATGGAAAAATTTACGACAGATAATCGATGTAACGAAACTTTGAAACAATCGTTTATCAGATTAAATCCGCGATGGCCTTTCGTTATATCAACATTTTCAGCACATACATAATGATGACACCAAGAAGGATAAACGTAAGCTGACCGGCGGACTTTTTTAAATGTGTGTGATGATGCAGTTCAGGGATAAGGTCTGATCCTGCGATGTAGATAAATCCACCGGCAGTAATCGGCAGTAATGCATTGATAAATCCGTGTGTATATTCACCGATAATCAAACTGATTGCTGCTCCAAGAAATGATGTAAGGGAGATCAAAAAATTAAACATCAGTGCGCGTTTTACCGTTAATCCACCATGAATTAAAACACCAAAATCCCCGATCTCTTGTGGAAGTTCGTGCATTGCAACCGCGATTGATGTCGCAATCCCCATCGGGATGCTCACAAGAAAAGAAGCTCCGATTATCAGTCCGTCAATTAAATTGTGCATGGCATCACCGATTAAATTCATTGGAACCAAATGTGCACTGTGTTCTTGACAATCCACATCATGGCAATGCCGCCATCGCACGAATTTCTCTAAAACGAAAAAGAGAATAATTCCCACTAAAATATGAAGTGATGAAAATGCAATAGAGTCAGTAGATGTAAATATCTCAGGAAGAAGATGAATAAAAGCACCACCAAATAAGCTCCCCACAGCAAAGCTGACAAGATATTGTAATATTTTTAACAGCCTATCTTTGCTCAAGGATAGCGTAAATGCTCCGGTAAGTGACAGAAGACTGATGATAAAAATGCTTGTAAAGGTGTAAATCCAGGTCGTCATGACGGACAGAAAATACTCATTATCCGAAAATACTGCTATATTTATTAAGCGTCTGTTCCAATTCGTACAAATTAACATTCCTGCTAAATCTTTTCACTTCCTTTCCCTGAACAATTTGCAAAATAGTCGGGACTGCAAAGATGAGATTTTGCCCGGTAATTTCCCGGGACCGTGTCGTATCCACATATTGAAATTCCCAACCGTTGGATTTTTTCACTACATCCTCTACTTTCGGTCGCAGGACTTTGCACACATTGCATGTTGGTGTCGAAAAATAAAAAAGGATCAACTCGTTATTTTCCGTAAGGTTTTTGTATTCAATGGTTTCCATTTTTTTAATCCTAAATTTATTACTGTAATTCTTTGTTGAAACCGCTAAGGATTGGTTACACTTTACGAAAAACGGGTCCTCTGAAATGGTGAAAATACATTTTTTTCATTCATCTCTTTTCTCTTGTAATAACAATAATTGCTTTGTAAAATTCCTATGCGAAAAGGTCGATATTTGAAATGATTGTAATTCCGGACTAAAAACCGAAAACCTCCAAGATAGTATCTATCATGTGGGCATAACTGCCCCTTGATTACGCTCTTCTATCTTGGAGTTAAATCAAATCGGTCTTTTCGCGAATACCACTTGAGGCGTATCAAGGGGTTTTCGTTTAACGATCTCCCATATATCGTCTCAATTTTGTTCAATAAACAAAAAGGAGACTGTAAAATGAAAAATGTAATGATAAGTATCGCCTCTTTAGGCATACTATTCTTTGTAGGTTGTGGAGATTCTCCACCAACAGAACCAACAAATTCAGCACCTGCAATTTCAAGTTTGTCTGCTGAGCCATCATCTTTATTAATTGGTGATATCTCAACATTAACATGTGTCGCAACAGATTCTGATGGAGACGTGTTAACATATACATGGGAATCAAATGGTGCTACACTCGAAGGAAATAGTAATACAGCTGATTGGATTGCTGATGAAGGAAGCGGAACGTTCACTATTACGTGTTCGGTAAGTGATGGGAATGGTGGTGAAGCAGTGGAATCTGTAGAACTTACCGTTAATCCTGTCGACTTTATGGGAAGCTATACATTGGACGCTTTAGGAATCATATGTTTAGATCAAAACATCATTATCGGAACACCTCCTGATGTTACTGGATCCATGACAATAAATGAAGATTTTACCTATATTTGGTCAACAACTGTTGTGGATGATGAGTTGGGGACATTGTCAAATTGTATAGGTGAAGACATTTCAATTTTGACTTATACTGAATCCGGAACCGTTTCATACAACGGAGATTCAATTACATTTGATAATGGTGATGGTGAGCCAGCGACATTTGTATGGTATATAGATGAATACGGACTAAACTTTGAAGATGAAAATACCGCTTACCTATTTTCAGAAATCTAATCGCAACTTATTGAAAAGTACTGTCTAACTTTGCGGAAGTTTGGAACTTCCGCAAAGTTTTTTTTCTGTTTCATTTCGATTCAGTTTTCACTATTTTGAAAAACCCCTTTCATTATTAGTACTATGAGTGGTACTTTCGATAGCACTATTAGCAAATTATCCGGAGTATTTTATGAATAAATTAACAGCTAACGAATTAAAAACCAAAGGGGTATCTATCCTTGATAAAATCATGGCAGAGGATCATGAAGCAACAATTACGGTTCATGGGCACAGTAAATATGTTGTTATGGATATGGAACGATACAGCGAACTACGTATCCAAGATTTGAAAGCAGCCTATAATGAAACCATAGAAGATATCAAAAACGGGGATTATATTGAAGAAAGTGTAGCTGACCACATGAAGCGATTAAATGACGAAGTATAAAGTTTGGTATTCTGCGTCTTACTTAAAACGAGCCAAACGATTTAAACGGTGCCATCCAGAGTTATTAAACCGCTATGAAAAGACACTTCAACTTTTGGAATTAAACCCCTTCCACCCTTCACTCCGGCTCCATCGGCTGAAAGGCGAACTCAAATATCTTCATTCAGTCTCAATTAATCTTCAATATCGAATTACACTTCATTTCGTTATAAAAGATGATTTGATTATTCCCGTAGATGTGGGAAGTCACGACGAAGTGTACTAATCGATAAGCGTAAGCGTTTCATTTCTATTCACTTTCCCTGATTCTGTCTCAACAAATTCAGGTAAGAAATAAATACCTTTCGGTTTTTCAAATTTATCCAACACATCTAAAGAAATATTAATCTCATCCCCTTCTACCACCAAAACCACTTTCTCCCCCAAAGATTCATCTGGTAGCCCTGCAATAAAAAATCGACGATCTGAAAAAGTTTGAACCAACTTTGCTTCCACTACTTCCGGGATAATCTTGACCCCACCTGAATTAATTACATTATCATATCGACCCAACCAGCGGAAGGATTTTTCACTAATCAAATCAACCAAATCATTTGTCACTATCGAATTTGGGTTCAGCATGGGCGCATGAATGACCAAGCAATTTCTATCATCCATTTCAAAATGAACCCCATCCAATGCTTGGAAAGCATCTGATTTATCCGGTCCATTTAAAGGTCTGATGGCTACGTGGGTCAGAGTCTCCGTCATGCCGTATGTCTCATAAACTTGAGTTGAAACAGGTTGCACTTGATCCACCAATTGTCGACTCACCTGTCCGCCACCGACAATCAATGTTTTTACTTTATCCAATTGATCGATTGATTTCTTTAACTGCAATGGAACCATGGCCGTGAAGTCAATTTGTGCATCTATCCTATCCAATGGATTCGATGATGGCTTTACCACTTTTAAATCCAACCCTAATTCTAAAGATCGGACAACCATCATTTTTCCGGCAATAAATTTAATAGGCATACAGAGAAGTGCTGTATCGTCTTCGTTTAAACCAAATGTATTTCCTGTGAGTCGCGCTGAATTTTTCATCCATTCTTTCTTCACTGAAATGGATTTTGGTTTGCCCGAAGACCCAGACGTTTGGAGCATCATTTCATCGTTGGGTGAATACCATTCTGAAATAAATTGATTCACCTCTTCCCAAATTGGAGTTTTGTCGATGGCTAATTTCCCGGATTTTACTTTTAATGGTGATGGAATATTATTGGTAAATAATTGCCCTGTTCCCAAACCTTGAAATCCGTTGGGCTCCATTTTCGCTGTCCATTGAGCAATGGCATTTAAACCTATATTGGATTCTAAAGCTGAGGTAATCCACCAACCGATATTTCTAGATTTTGCTAATTTTATCCATTTCTCCGATTCTGTAAATCCACCCAACATACTTGGCTTCGGCACGATATATTGGGGCTTTACTTTGTCCAACATTTCAATTCTGCCTTTAGCTTCTACCAAAGGAATCAATTCTTCATCTAAAGCAATGGGAATCAGTGACATTTTACAAAGTTCAGACATTAAATTCCATTGCCCCGGCTGGATGGGTTGTTCAATGGAATGAAGACCGAATTGAGCTAATTGTTCTAATTTTTCTTTCACATCATTTTCATTAAAAGCACCATTGGCATCCACGCGAAGTTCCAAGTCATTGACACCGAATCGGTTTCGTATGGATTTTAGTATTTCCAATTCTTTTTCAAAATCCAACGCACCAATTTTTAGTTTGATGCACTTCCACCCTTCTGCCAATTTTTGTTCCACTTGTTTCATCATTGATTCCAAATCGCCCATCCAGATTAAACCATTTATTGAGATTGGTGATTGGCGAGTAGTGAATAGTGATTGGAAATAGATTTGACCCCCACCATTTTTCAAGTCCAAAAGTGAAATTTCTAATCCAAAACGGATAGATGGGAATTTTTTTAATTTAGTTAAACTGTATAAAAACAATTCTGGGTTTTCGCACACTTCATCCAGTTTGTTCTCTATTTGGGTGATATTATCCAAGCTTAAACCGGGTAATGGGGCACATTCGCCGATCCCAGTTATTCCATCTTGTGATAAAGTAATAACCCAGACATCTCTATATTTCATCACACCTCGGGAAGTCCCGGCAGGTTGCTTAAAATTCAGCGTTCGTTTTGTCCAAAAAGCTTTCATTTTATTGTCTTGAAAATGCACAAATGACATAAAAATATATTTTTCTTATCCATTTTGTTTTTCATCTTGTGATTTCTGCACCTTTTGTGGCTATCTCCTTTAATCTTATCTTGTGATTTCTGTGCCTTCTGTGGTTATTAAACATTCATTCCAATTACGAACAAAACGGTAAACAGAAACGTCGCAATGGCTTGTTTTTTCAGATAAGGATCAAACGACTCAAAATCATAACTCCTTAGAATTTTACGAGCCGGTTTAATAAACAGGACAAATCCAAATAAGAAAAACCAAACAGCTTTTATATTCGGGATTGTATATAAAACGACAAAAAGTATTCCCAAAATATTCAGCATAAAATGATAACGTTTCGCCCAAGTAATACCGATTTGTACCACCAATGTGTTTTTCCCGGACTTTGCATCCACTTCATGATCCCGCATATTATTAATATTGAGTACGGCTGTTGTGAACAAACCAATAGCTGACGCCGGTAAAAGCAAATCCCAGCGAAGAGTATGGACATGAAGAAAGTAAGATCCCAACACGCCAAGCCATCCGAAGAAAAGAAATACAAATACATCTCCAAGACCTGCATATCCATAGGGGTTTTTTCCCATCGTATATTTCATTGCTGCACCCATAGCGGTAAGTCCAAGAATGGCAAATAATGCTGCTTTCTTTAGACTCAAACCCAATGTGCCTTCATAAATGAGCCATACTCCAAACACTGAACAAAGTAAAGCAATCACCCACATGATTCTTATCATTTCAGGTTTGGAAATAAGCCCCGTTTGCATGGTTCTATCCGGGCCGACTCTTTCTTCATTGTCTGTTCCCTTTACAAAATCACCATAATCATTGGCAAGGTTCGATAATATTTGCAGGAATAATGTGGTTACCAATGCTAAGATAAAAATCATTAAGTTGAATTGTCCGTCTGCGTACGCCAACCCGCTTCCCATGATAATACAAGAAAAGGCTAACGGTAAAGTTCTTAATCTAAAAGCGTTAATCCAGTTTCTTATAGCCACAGAGATCACAGAGTCTTTTTAATTGCTTCGGTAAGAATTATAAACATTGTCTCTGTTTGAGTTCATCGGAATTAAAATTTTATCCATACTCATTTTTTCTCTGTGTGCTCTGTGGTTCCGCAGTAACCTAAGGAAACTTGGGATACTTCGAAAAGTCCGGTTTACGTTTTTCCACGAAGGCATCCCTTCCTTCTTTCGCTTCATCAGATAAATAATAAAGCAGTGTGGAATTCCCCGCCAATTCCTGAATACCGGCTTGTCCATCCAATTCCGCATTAAAGGATGATTTTAACATTCGGATGGCCAGCGGCGATTTCTCTTGAATCTTTTTTGCCCATTCAATGAATGTATCTTCCAATTCATCTAAAGGAACAACCGTATTTACCAATCCCATATCCAAAGCCTGCTCTGCATTATATTGATCACAGAGAAACCAAATCTCCCGCGCTTTTTTCTGCCCCACACTTCTCGCCAAATAGGATGCGCCAAAACCGCCATCAAAGGACCCCACTTTGGGACCGGTTTGTCCGAACATGGCGTTTTCCGCTGCGATGGTTAAATCACATACCACATGAAGCACATGGCCACCGCCGATGGACCATCCCGCAACAGCCGCAATCACAACTTTTGGAATGGAACGGATTTGCTTTTGTAAGTCCAATACGTTTAGTCTGGGAACATCATCTGTCCCCACATAGCCACCATGTCCCCGCACACCTTGGTCACCACCGCTGCAAAATGCTTTCCCGCCTTCACCGGAAAAAATGATTACATCAATATTTTCATCATCGCGACAAATATTCATAGCATCAATCATTTCTTTCACAGTCCTTGGTGTGAAGGCATTGTGTTTTTCGGGCCGATTGATACTTATTTTTGCAATTCCCTCAAAGAAATCAAATTTGATTTCGTCGTATTCTCTGATGGTTTCCCAGTTTTGTTTCCATTTCATAGTTTACTCCTGTTAAAAGTGTTAAAGTGTTTACGTGTTATGGTGTTCGTGGTCGTGAAAACTCGAACACTAATAATTTTTTAAATATTTCTGTATTTATTTTCATTTCTGTAAATATTTCCAAGATGCTGGAAAACCATCCGTCAATTTCGTCCAATGATTCTGCCGATTGATAATTTAACCCAAATTCTTTTGCTGTGAGTTCTGCTGTTCGTTTGTGCGGTGTAGTAAAAAGATTCGTAAGTCCAACTTGATTTGAAGGGCCCGGAATCATGTTAAAAATCCCGCCGCCCCAATC
>CAYLYH010000025.1:0-37122 GCA_964388155.1 uncultured bacterium
ATTGTCATACAAGAACTTACAGCCTTTTGTCTTATGCATTCTAGTCATGACCCATATTAATAGTTACCATTTATCAAGGTTATCTCTCCCGCTCCGTTTGATCTCAACCAGTAGCCTTTGCCAGGTTCGATCGTTTCGGTCGCCGAATATCCGTTACTACCAAAACCGTAAACAGTCCCGGGAATTATCAATCCTTCCGGGTCAGAAATATCACTCACATTCACAACCGTCGAAATACCAGAGATCAGGTTCCAGCCATCTGTCAGATCTAAAGTTAAGGTTGTGATCGCCTGCCCTTCAAGCATGGCAGTCCCGGCAGTTTCAAAACGCAACCAGTAACCATTTCCAGCGGTCAGGTTGTTCTCCGGATGGTAGCCATAATCAAAAGAATAAAGTGTTCCTTCGACAGCGTCAGGAAAAAGCGTTAAATAGTCAGGATTGCCTACATTTAACGGCAATCCGATCATTGTCCAGTTTTCAATGTAATCTACGTCAACACTCATTACTTCGTTGAATCCGAATTCAAAAGCACCCATATCGGGAGACTCACCGGAAAACTCACTCTCATTCAAATCCAACAGCGTTTCACCGTTGGCGGCAAAATAGGCGACTCCTGCATCAATACAGGGGGAATCTTCCTGCAGTGAGTAATCTCCGACAGCGGGATTAACAAAAAGCGGATTGGTTTCGATATTATTGTACCCGGTTGCCTCGGAAGGCATTGTCATATTGCTGTAAAAAACTTCCACGGTACTGCCCCAGTCAGCATTAATATCGTCACTGTACATCCCGGGATTGTCATAAACGATCGTATTCACAAAATAAGCTTCTGCATATGCTAAATTAACAGCTCCACCATCACCGGTTACTGCAGAATTATCTACTATAGTACAATTTACAAAATACAAATAATTCCCCATACCGAGAGTGTTAAGGGCTCCACCTGAAGAGTACATCGTATAGTTGTCAAAAAAAAGACAGTTTGTGATTTTCGTGCCCATTACCGAATAGCAATTGATTGCACCACCACCGTAATTAGCATCATTTTGAATGAATTCGCAACCGGTTATTTCAGTATGACCATCTGAGGTAAATTTTATCGCCCCACCTTCACCATAAGCGTGATTTCGGATGAATTTGCAGTCAGTGAAGCGTGTCAGCGTTTCACTCTGCGTACCGGTATTTATGGCATAGACCGCACCGCCCATCCCGTTAGATTGTCCAGTTGCATCATTGTCGGCAAATACACAATTCGATACAATTGCATTGGATGTCAGCAAAGCCAGTCCCCCGCCATGGATGTCGGGATAGTCCCCGGATGTTTTTCCAAACTCAATCCGGCAATATGACAGATTGATAATGTCGTCGGAATCAACTCTAACCCCGCCCCACCCGGTTGCTGGATTGTCGGTTGTAAAATAAATGCTGTCAGTTTCGGTACCAACCGCCTGCAAATTTCCGTTCACGATAAACTGATAATTACCCTGAAAATTGACCGTTACGCCCGGTTCGATCTCTAAGTTGTTTGGAACCGTTATATTTCCAGTCACTAAGTACGGGGAGTTTTCGGTCGTCCAAACACCGGTTTGATCTCCGCTAACATGGGTTTGAGAATAGATATTGGTTAGCATAAACAATGATAAAATGCTCAAAACCACCGGAATGAGAGGAAAGGTTTTTTTCATAGTCAATTCTATCCGTCGTTTATTAGTAATCTGAGGACAGTTAATTTAGCTATAAAAGAGTAAACGTGTTAGAGTGTTAATGTTTTAAGGAGTTAGTGAATTAATATTTGATGAATATGGGGTTCGTGGTTATCTCTTTTCAAATACAAATGAAATCAACCGGGGTATTTCCCTATTCTTTTCATCAAACCATTCTCTTAAATCAAGCAATTTAAAGGCGTTATTTTGCCCACAATCCATGTATTCTGATATGTGGTGCTGATACACTTCTAGTTCAATCTTTTCCCCATCGGATTCATAGCAGGCCTTGCTTCCAAGATATTGCTTAAACGGATGCAGTTCACATACAAAGAATTTTCCGCCAACTTTCAATTTATCTGATGCCTGTGAGAAAATAAAATCTACATTTTTGATATGTTCTAACGTTAAACTGCAGGTGACTATATCAAAATAATTATTTCGAGCGTTCCAGGGTTTTCCCAGATCAGCCTTTTTAAATGTTACATTTTCGTTATTGATTTTATTAGCGGCGATCGCCAGCATTTTTCCTGAAATATCCAAGCCTATCACTTCGGAAGCATTTTTTATAAGCCATTCAGTATTCTTTCCGGTTCCGCACCCCAACTCCAACACAGTACCAAATGAATATTTTGACAGTACCTCTATCGTGGCTTTTTGATCAAGGTCGCGGGTTTTATTTTCATTCGTATCATATTGATCAGCCCAGATATTGTATGATATTTCGATACTCATTTTTCCACTTAAATGTTACAGCGTCAATGCAAACGATTTAACCAAAATTCCCGGGCAGGTTGTTCCTCCTAATGCGCGTCCATCATAAGTTTCCACCTCCGGGATAAATTTCGTCTCTGCACCAACAGCTTCTAATTCTGAACCGAAAAAGCGATACAAAGTGTCATCAAAACGCATCGTTTCGATCGGCGCTACAATTTCTCCGTTCTCAACCCAAAAACAGGCATAGCGGGTCAACCCGGTAATTCTGCCGCCAACATTATCACTCCAGTTAAGATAATGCAGATTCGAGAGATACAATCCGGTACAAAGTTCTTTCAAAACTTCCTCTTCGGACAATGTTCCACAACCCATTACAGGTGAGCGCATATATTCTCCGTCAGAGGCAAAATTACTTTCTTTTCCGTATTCTTTCGCAGTTCGGGAACTCACTAACGTATTTTCTAATTCACCGCTATTAACCAAAGCAAGATATTTCGGTGCGACTTCCCCGCGACCATTGAACCGCGGAACTAACCCACTGCGAAAATCCTCAGAAAGATTAAACAATTTCGATAATTTTACATTCTCATTTCGCATTTTTCCAAATGCACTATTCCCCTGCTGAATTGATGCTTCACTGATCCCGTTCCAGCTGAACATCCCGATAAAATCAGCCACCGCAGCCGGAGCGAACCAAGTTCTGTATTCTCCCGGTTCCAACTTTTTCTTAGGGCGGTTCATCAATGCAAGTTTCTTGCGGGAATCTGCGATATTTGCTTCGTAGGCGTTTTGGTCCCAGTCCGTCCCGGCGTAGGTTCCTTTCACCATCTTATGGTCAGGTGTTACGATGGAGTAATCCATGGAAAAAGTATCGGTCTCGAACCAGTGTTTTTGCCCTGCGGAATTAGCATTACCCCTGAAGATTCGCCCAGATGCCCAAATCCCAACAAGATCAACACCTTCCATCGCCGGTAGTAACGCATTTACGGCATCTTTTTGTGGAAGATCTTTTGCTGTTCTGACTTCTCTACTCGATCCGGCATTTTCCGGTAATACAATAAACGGATCTTCAGGAAGCTGCACGACCTCTTTTCGCATTCGATTTAACTCAACCAGGGCTTCGTCCTTTAGGTTTCCAATCAATTCCCGTGCTGTGATACTGCCATGACAGACACGCTGGTTATGTATTAACTCCAGAGACATTTCGGTATCATCCACCAATCCGGTTTGACGCACTTTGGCATTATTCACGCGAATGAACTGAGAATTCTCACCACCAAAATTAACGGTAAGATGTTCACCTTCGCTCAATTCAGAGAACAATACTTCACAAATTTGATTAAATAATTTTTCGTTATTACTTTGATCAGACATACTTAATATCCCCTTAGACCATTTCCCATTTTACTTTTACCATTTTCCATAACTCACGCTCCTCCAAACACTTCTACATTTTCAAAATATGCAACAGGACTAGCATGTCCTACACGGATGGTTTGGTTCGGTTCACCCTTCCCGCAATACGGAGTCCCGTAGCACTCAAATGTGTCCTTATCGCCGACCATCTTCAGGTTATTCCAAAATGGATTTGTAATCCCTCGATAATTCGGATTTCGCACGGTTTTTGTCAGTTTCCCGTTTTCGATCAGCTTACCGTATTCACAGCCGAACTGAAACTTATTCCGGTAATCATCGATGGACCATGAACGGTTACTTTCCATATAAACACCGTAATCGATGGCAGAGATGATCTCTTCAAAAGATGAATCTCCCGGCTCCAGATTCAGATTTGCCATCCGATCGATCGGGGCACGGTTCCAGGTACTTGCACGGAAGTTTGCCACACCCGGCAGACCTGAGCGAATCTGACTTTCCTTACCGCCCAATCCGCGGACAAGGATACCGTCTTGCACGATATATTCTTTCTTTGCTCGGAGCCCGCCGTCGTCGAAGTTGTAAGAGGCAAATTCACCCGATACCGTCGGGTCGAAGGTGACATTCATAATATCCGAACCATATTTGAGTATACCAAAATCTTTCGACTTTACGAAACTCCAACCGGCGTAATTTCGTTCATCACCCAAGATACGGTCTACTTCCGTGGCATGACCAATGCTTTCATGGATTTGCAGCATCATTTGATCGGGGGCTAAAACAAGTCCCATCGTTCCCGTTGGGCATTCATCCGCTGTTAATAATTCCACAGATTCTTCGCCAATTTTTCGGGCTTGTGCCAAGATGACCGACTCATCGAAGACTTCCATTCCCTTTTGATGGCTGAACCCGCGCATTCCCCCGTGGGAACGTGTCTGTACGATATTTCCATCTTGTGCGGTGGACTGCATATCAAAGGTGACCATCAAAAAGTCCTGCGTAATATCACTGCCGTTTGAACTGACAAATCGATGATTTGATTCTACAATTCGCGCCATAGAATTCACACTGATTACTTTTTCAGAAATCTTTAATTCGGCATTGATCTTCACCAGTAACACATTCAGCCCTCCGGGAGAGATTGCATCAACGGAGTTAATAAACGGTGACCGATACGACCCGACATTCTTTGGACGGGCAGCATCCGTGAAATAAGCAATCGAATATTTGGATGCGAGTTTTGCCTGTTCGTACGCCCTTTTTGCAGCTTCAGCAATTCCGGCGCTGTCTATTCGATTCGTCCCGATATAGCTAAACTGTCCGTGAGCAAGGACTTCAACCATGATACCGTGTGTAGTATCTTTGGAATTCGCCTGCGGTTTTCCATCTCTGACATAGCGGGTGGTGGTGGCTTCTTTTACCTCACGCAGACCTACCCAATCGGCGGGCACATCTACTGCTGCTAAAAGGTTTTGTAGATGATGATTTTCCATTAAAATATGCCTTTCATAATGATTGACTTACACTGTGTTTAGCGCATTAAATATAACGTAATCGTAGTAAAGATGTAATTACGCTTTACGATTTACTTCCCAATATCTTTAAATTTATCCGGGGTTTTTCTTAAAGCCGATGTCACTTTTTCGAAAGCATTGATTACATCCTGCGTATCTTTCTCTGAGCCCAGCAGATGATTCTGCTTCAACCAAATAGATTCTTCGTAACAGAGTTTTTCGGTCACGGGCATGTGGAGAGTGGAATAATCTCTGTCCGCCAGCCACGGATATTCATCTGCATTCGTGATGAACAGGCTTTCTTTATATAACGGGACGTATCCGCGATAGGTGTAGACGCCTTCCGCCTGCATGGATTTGAAAAACGCCTCCCGAGAGACTCCGTTAAACTTTGCACTATCATAACGGCTTAAATAAATATGATTGGCTGACATTGTAACTTCATTCGGTAAGACTACCGGAATTATGCCGGGGATATCTTTTAGTACTGCATCTATCATTTTACGATTTTTATCTCTAAGGGCAATATCAGTATTTATCGTATCTAACTGAGCGTCTAACATAGCAGCTCCAATCGCCGGAAGTCGGAAATTCCCGCCTAAACGCTGATGCTCATACCACTGTCCGCCTTTTACTCGTCCGCAATTATGATAAGAAAAACAAGCATTGACAAATTCTTCATCGTTGGTCACGATAGCTCCGCCTTCTCCGGCTGACATATTTTTTGATGTCTGAAAACTGAAAATCCCTCCCAAACCAAGCGCTCCGACTTTAGTGCCATTCCACTCAGCGCCATGGGCCTGGGCAGCATCTTCGATGACAACCAAGCCATGCTTATTAGCTACAGCAATGATGGCATCCATACTGGCAGGGTTCCCGGCAATATGCACGGGCATTATTGCTTTTGTTTTTGGCGTGATAGCAGTTTCAATCAACTCAGGATTTAAATTGAATGTCTCCGCTTCCACATCCACAAAAACCGGAACAGCATTTGCCATCAATACAGCAGAGGCTGTTGCAATAAATGTGTATGGCGGAACGATAACTTCATCTCCGGCTTTTATTCCCGCCGCTTTGAGTGCTACCCAAATCGCCGTCGTACCCGAACTGGTTGTGATACAGTATTTTGCATCCTGAAATTCGGCAAAACGTTTGTTGAAACGGGCAACTGCGGCACTGCCGACACCCCAACCTTCATTTTCAAAAGTGTGGATGATTTTGTTTTTTAGATTGTCGGTTGGTTGAGGCCAACCCTGAAAGGGTTTAGTGCGGACAGGAGCTCCACCAAAAATCGCCAGTTCATTCATAGTAATATCCTTTTTTAAGTAGATTAAACAAGGCTAAAGTTAATTTGTTTCACCATCGATACTCAACATTTTTTCATTGAAATAATTGTTTTACCTCAGAGACGCAAAGGACACGGAGGTTTAATAGAGTTTAAGAAGTAGAATATAATCCAAATAGATACTTCAATCTTCCACATATCCCTCTCTCCATTACTTCCCATCTCCCTACTCTGCAATATTTTCATACCAAACTGACACTCTGCCTATATGCACTGCCATTTTTGCAACCGGATTGTAATTTTTTGCATTAGTCTCCGATTGGAACACCGATTGCATAAGTTTGTGCAGATAGATTGAAACTGGTTGAAACAACTAATAAAAATAAAAAAGAGAGGAAACATAAAATGACCTTAGTAAGAATGAACCCAAGACGCGCAACACTTTCACCATGGACAAACTGGGACCGCATGGTTAGCGATTTCTATAACACGGATGAAGTGGAACCAAAATCCAGCTGGACGCCAGCTGTAGACATCAGCGAAGATGACAAAGCCTATCAAATGCATGTTGATCTACCAGGATTGTCGAAGAAAGACATCAGCGTTAATCTAAAAGATAATGTATTAACCGTCAGCGGTGAGCGTTCCTATGAAAAGAATGATAAAAAAGATACGTATTATCGCGTCGAACGCGGTTACGGAATATTTAGCCGTTGCTTCCGCCTACCGGAAGAAGTTATTGAGGATAACATTAATGCCTCATTCAAAAATGGTGTACTTAATGTCACCGTCCCGAAAGCTGAAGAAGTCCCGGCAAAAGAGTTAGAGATCAAAGTCGCATAATCTAACACATTCTTGTTTGTTAGAAAGGGCTGAGCGGAGACGTTCAGCCCTTTTGTATTTTATAACCCGCCAATAGTAAGCACTTCTACTAAGCACAATCGGAAACTTTAACACATTAACACCCTAACACTTTAATACTTTAACACTTTGGAACATAATCTGTAATTTCGACTAAGAAATAAATAGCCATTAAAGGAAATATGATTTACAACTCCATCGCAGACACGGTCGGAAATACCCCGATTGTAAAACTAAACAATATCGGTAAAGATTTTGATTTTAATCTTTACGCCAAATGTGAATTTCTGAATGCCGGGGGCTCTCTCAAGGATCGTATCGGTGTCCGAATGATCGACAATGCGGAAAAAAGCGGCCGCATCAAGTCCGGCGACACTCTCATCGAACCCTCTTCCGGAAATACCGGAATTGGAATGGCATTAGCCGCCACTGTGAGAGGATACCGTCTAATCATCACCATGCCGGATAAAATGAGCCTGGAAAAGGAAGTCGTCCTCAAAGCGTTGGGTGCAGAGATCGTCCGCACACCAACCGAAGCCGCTCATGATGACCCCGAAGGACTTATGGAAGTTGCCAAACGCCTGAACCGTGAAATTCCGAATTCACATATTTTAAATCAGTATATAAATCCTGACAATCCCGATGCTCATTATTACGGCACGGCTGAAGAGATTTTGCAAGACTTTGGCACGGACTTGAAAATGGTCCTGATCGGAGCCGGAACGGGCGGTACTATCACCGGAGTTGCAAAACGATTGAAAGAAGAAATTCCGGAGATCAAAATTATTGGGGTGGACCCGTATGGTTCTATCCTTGGCGGCGGAACGGATGTCGCATCGTATCTTGTTGAAGGCATTGGCTACGATTTTTTCCCTGACGTGCTTGACAATACGCTGGTCGATGAATATGTAAAAGTAAACGATAAAGATTCCTTTCTCATGGCGCGGCGGCTGATTAAAGAAGAAGGTTTACTGGTCGGCGGGTCAAGCGGTTCCGTCGTTTGGGCAGCCTTACAAATGGCAAATCAGCTGAAGCCCGGTGACAATGTAGTTGCGATTCTCCCTGACAGTGTACGAAACTATTTATCTAAATTCGTCAATGATGAATGGATGCGTGAAAACAATTTTGAATGATTGGTTATTGGTAAATTGGTGAGTAGTAAATTGGTTATTGGTGAATGGTTTACTCGATGAAATGCGGACGATATTTTTCAGGAGTAACATACTTGATAAAAGGATTATTATGAACTTCAAGACACTTTTCCTAATCGGCCTTTTATTTGTCACAACCCTGTTTGGTATTAACCCGGATTCCCGTGGGTATATTGTTGCGGTTGGGGATACGTGTCCTGATTTTACCTTGATGTTTCCTGACAGTTCTGAAATCACACGTGATGAGTTAAAAGGCAAAGTTTTCATGCTTCAGTTCACTGCCAGCTGGTGTTCGGTGTGCCGAAAGGAAATGCCACACATTGAGAATGAGATCTGGCAAAAACACAAAGATGGTGGCTTAGTCGTCATCGGTGTTGATCGTGATGAACCGGCGGAAACCGTTCGTAAATTTGCTAAAGCAATGAACATAACCTATCCGCTGGCTTTAGACCCCGGTGCTAATATCTTTGCAAAATTTGCCGTAAAAGAAAGCGGCGTTACCCGAAACGTCGTCGTGGGCCAACAAGGTAAAATCATTTTCCTCTCCCGATTATTTGACCCAAAAGAATTTGAAGAGATGAAAATGGTTATTCACAATACATTAACACCATCAAATATTCAGGAGTAGTTATGAAAAGCATTTCCTCATGGCTAATTGTCGCACTCTTGATATTCCCCGCTTGCGAAGATGAAAACAATAATGGGGTTTGCCCTTCTAATGTTGACTTTGGTGATCCTTATGTTATTTCTATCGGACCATTTCCGCTTCCCCCTGAAGAACCCATCACATTAAACGGCGATACTTTGAATGTGGGAGTACACTATTCCGGTGGTTGTCGAGATCATGACTTTATTCTAGAAAATTGCGGAAACAATTCTACGATGTATTTATGGCTTACACATAACAGCCATGATGACCCATGTGAAGCATATCCATGGGAGAACATCCAAAAGGTTCTATGTGAGGAGATTTTGGATTCGGATCGAATCGTCGTACTCGACCCAAATTGTGAGGACTCGGTTATTGTAAAAGATAATCAGGACTAATCCGCTCTCAATCACCTTTTCTGCTCCTCACGCATTCTCCCTTCCGCTAATGCGATCACCTTTTTTGCCAATTCAACGCTAATCCCTATTTTTTCCTTCAACGCTTCAGGAGTTTGTAAAGCAATCATTTTAATATCTGTGTAGGTCGTCAGTAATTTTTTCGTTCGAACATCCCCCATTCCCGGGATCGTCGAAAATACAGACGATTGTATCGTTTTCTTCCGCTTATGTCGCTGAAATGTAATTGCAAACCGATGAGCTTCATCCCGAATTTTTCTTAGCAGCATCAATCCGGCGGATTGTTTTGCAACCGATTGCGGATCAGGATTCCCGGGGATAAATACTTCCTCCAAACGTTTAGCCAAGCCAACAATTGGGATATAATCCAGCTTTAGATTTTTTAATGCATCCACGGCCGAAGAGAGCTGTCCCTTTCCGCCATCAATCAGGATAAGGTCAGGAAAACTTTTTAGTTCCTTCTTTACTCGATGATACCGTCTATACACAACTTCTCGCATGGAAGCAAAATCATCAATCCCGCTCACCGTTTTTACCTTAAACTTTCTATACTCCTTCTTTTTGGGTTTTCCGTCGATAAAACAGACCATCGAAGCGACGGTATTTGTTCCGCCTAAATGTGAAACATCGAATGCTTCAATTCTTCGGGGAGGTACTGTCAATTGTAAATCATCGCGCAGTCGATTTATAGAGTTGGGGATGTATTCTTTTCGTTTCTTCTTTTCGATAATCCATTCACCCAACAAAAATTTTGCATTCTGTTTGGCAATGCGAAGCTCCTTCGCTTTTTCACCTCGCTGAGGATAAATAAAATTAACGGCTCCATCACGTTTTTTTCTTAACCAATCATTCAGTTCATGCTCATCGTTTGGTCGGGAAGGCAATGCAATATCTCTGGGAATAAAATCTCCTTCCAGATAAAATTGGCTCATGATTGTACGCAGGACTTCTCCGTCATTCTCGTCTCCTTTATAAGATATCTTCTCGCGACTAAATAGCCTCCCCTGCCGAATTCGCACGATCACAGCGATGCCAAATGTCTCTCGGCGTGCAATAGCAAATACATCCCGATCCTCGAAATTTGCGGTGACCTTACGCTGCTTTTTGCGGAATTGAATAACAGCATCCAGTTGATCTCGGTATCGCCCGGCATCTTCAAACCGAAAGTCCCCTGAAGCCTCTTTCATCATCTGCTGTAAAAACTGCTCTGTCTCTTTTGTCTTACCATGCAAGAAATCAATGACTCGTTTAATCATGCGATTGTAATTTTGTTGACTTAAAATTCCTTGGCATGGTCCGTCACATTTTTTGATATGATAATCCAAACATAGATCAATTTTTCGATTCGCTACGCTGTCGGCATCCATAAAGTGTGTGCACGTACGAATCTGAAAGATTTGGTGTAGAGATTTTATCGTGTACCGAAGTCTTTGAATTTCAGTGTACGGACCAAAATATTTTGATCCGTCTTTGACAATCTCCCGAGTGAGAAATACACGCGGATAAGGCTCATTTGTTATTCTGATAAATGGATATGACTTGTCATCTTTGAGATCAATATTGTACTTTGGTTTATGTTGTTTTATAAGGTTTGCTTCGGTAAATAGTGCTTCCACCTCACTGGATACGACAATCCACTCCAAATTAACAATTCGTTTAATCATAGATTGATTTTTCGGAGTTTGGTATTTATTTTTTTGGAAGTAGGACCGTACGCGGTTTCGGAGAATTTTTGCTTTCCCGATATAAATTATTTCTTCCTGTTTATTTCTAAACAGGTAAACTCCGGGTTTAGTCGGAACTTGTTTTAATTTTGCAGAAATGTCCATATATCAACGGTGAAGTTGAGGAATATTATGAAAAAAGAAAATAACTTTATGCGGTATTTTAGTTTGGAGCGAGGAGCAGGGGGAACAAAAGAAAATTGACAACAAACCCTGATAGACAATCTCTATGGTTGGGATAAAATCTTAATTCTTCAATTTAAATCTTAAATGTTTGAGCGGGAGACGAGGTTTCCCGATTCATCGGGACGACAACCACTACTAAAACTTCTCTCCGTTTATTAACAACTCAATAAGTTTTCGACTCTTCCATCTTTTAATTTCGTATTCACGTTTTATAGCTTCAGACTTTGTCAGATATTTTTCGTAATATTTTAAACACCATGGTACTCCTGCCTTTGTTGAACGAGTCGTACCACTATTGTGGCGTACTATTCGGAGATCAATGTCATCGGTACTACCTATATAATATCGGTCTATTTTTTTGGAGTAGATTATGTAGGTATAATACATTAATTCATCAGCTAATAAATTCAAACTAACAGTCGATAACAATGTTAATCACAATACCTGCAATTTCTGAGCGGGAGACGAGGTTCGAACTCGCGACAACCACGTTGGCAACGTGGAGCTCTACCACTGAGCTACTCCCGCATAATGTCCTAAAAAAGCGGAGAGGGAGGGATTCGAACCCTCGAAGGAGTTCATCACCCCTTACTCACTTAGCAGGCGAGCGCCTTCAGCCACTCGGCCACCTCTCCAATAATCTATCAAAATTCGGGTACGAAATTAGGACGTATTCGTTCAAACTCCAAACAAATTGACACAATGTCAACCGATTTCCATATCTGTCCAAAACGTTTTGCAAAAGATCATTTATTTAGGACAGCATAGTTAAGTAATAATCATCAAATTGTATTTTTTTCTTTAGTAGTATTTCAGTTTCCCCTTATAGCACCCAATATTATTAATTTGTGGTCGGGTTAAAGTGTTTTGGACAGCATAATCATCTATTGACATTATTAGCTCTTAATTTTAGGATTAATAAACGAATATTATACACCATCAATACTATTAGCTACACAAGGGGGTTCTTTTTGAAATTAATGGAACAACCTGTCCAAAACAAGTACTTCTCGTCGAGACACTTGGACAAGTATATCAAAAATATGGAATATCTAATTTATTTTGGACAGCTATGACCGATTTCAAATGAAGTATTTTTACGTCGATAAATTGCCCAAGAAAGAAATAAATATCCTGCATCTTCAATCAGTCGACTGATGCCAACGATTTCTCCTTCACGCAATCCGCATCCGCAATCAATGTTGTATCCGCGGAGAATAGCCGAGGTGATTGCAACTATAAAAAATATCATCATTCCCATGGATATGAGAGCCGCTCCATCCATCAGGAATCCGACAATCAACGCCAACCCAACAAAGAATTCAATCCACGGCAGGATGATGGCGACCATATTTTCAAGTCCGAACGGAAGCATATGATAATTTTCGATCGATCGAGCAAATGCACCCGGATTGGCTATTTTATCAAAACAGGCATAGAGAAAAATTCCGCCCACGACGAATCTTGCGAATAGGATGATTAATTTTGATGACAATATCCGATTCATTTCTCCACCTCATAGCCGACATTCACCCATTCAAACCAACCGTCGACAAAAACCATAACATTTGAGAAACCTGAATCAAGCAGATCATACGCTAAATCTTCGCTCGAACCGCAGTCATCGCCGTTGCAATAGGCTATGATGATGTCATTTTTGGTTTGGAGTGAGTCGACTGTATACAGCAGTTTCATAAAATTTTCATTACTCAGAGCTCCGGGGATATGCCCCTCATTATAATACGCAATATCTCTGGCGTCCACAAAAAGAATTCCATCGTCATAAAGTGAGCGAGCAAGTTCCAGAGAAATATATTGAATCCCTGCAGTTTCATCATTTTCAATCAGTTCAATATGAGAATTGACGGTTTTGATCTCTTTAGCGAAAAACGGTATTGCTCTGGGATGCAAGGCATTCACACTCACCGCAACGATGATTGAGACGCCCACGATGATGAATGCTTGAAAAAATGACTTTTTCATTTTTTTCTTAATTTGTTAGAACTAACCTTGGGTTTTTTGCTTTTCTTCTTTGATCCTGTATCCCCGCCTAATCTTTCAATTTCTTTGAAAACCGAGTCCACAAAAGATAACATTTGAGGGTCATCTCCCATTTTTTTATTCATCGGAACACTGCGGTAGATATTTCGATTAAATGCCGTCGAAATTGCATTATTTGCTGAGGTCTTATTTTTTTTCAGCGTCTCTACCTTTTTCAGGATACTTTGTTGATTTGCATAGAGTTCTTCAAGAAGCTTTGATTTATCTCGTCGTTGATAACTGGCAAGCCTTCTGTCAATCGTTTGGATCTCACTTTCATATTTTGAGACGTCCACAAGTGGTGAATCAGCATCAGCAATCGTTAAATCAACGACACTCAAGTACTTACCTTGTTTATTGCTTGTATATAAAAATGGTCGTGTCTCCCTCATGTCTTTTGGTCTCATCTTGGACATATCACGACTCAAAAAGATGTAATCTGCATCCTGAAATGCTTCTATAATTTCATTTTTATCACTTCGATTTGCATTAACCAACATCACAATAATATCTGCTTTTTCTTTCAACTTATCGATGTATGACTTGCCGGCTTCAAGATAATCTTCTTGTCGAAGTTCTTTTACGGTTGTAGGAAGTAAATTACTCACACCAATCACGCCGATAGTAAATGGTTCATGTTCTATCAGTAAATATGGTTCAAAACTGAGTTCCCCTGAAGACACCTCCACCAAATTGGCTGAGATAAACGGGATTGTTGTAGAGTCAATAAGCGATTTGAGAAATGGTAATCCTGCAGATAAGTCATACGCCCCAACATTAATAGCATCACATCCAATCCGGTTGTAACCCTCCAAAATCATTTTTGCTTTGTATTTTTCCGAAGGAGCTAACTTATCACGCAAACGGGATGTGCTAAACAATACTTCTCCCGCATCAAGTATGAGCGGATTCTTACCCTCTTTGTAGAGAGATTGGATATATGCTGCTTTTCTAGGCAGACCGCCTAGTGGATTATTCTTTCACCCACACGGGTCTAATTGCGCCCGGACATTTGCTGTAACAACCAAAGTCAAAGTTCCTTGAGGACTCGGTTTTGCACAAGCGCTTAAACCCAAAACAAGTGAGGTGATTATAAGTAGTGTGTTTTTTGTATTCATAAGCTGTAAAATTATTACACTTTCAAGTTAGAATGAAACTACTATCTGAAGTGTGGATGGATTTTGGTGATTGGGTTCTGCCTGCCCGCCAACGTTTTGCAGGCGGGGGTTCTGACGAATTATCAATTGTCCCCCCGCAAAATACACGAGATCTCCCCTTCGCCCGGACATTATCAATTATCAATCATATCCCCGTTTTATCCGCCGCTTTTTTTTGGAGAATATCCTTTTTCTAAAAGAAATGATAATACTTTATCCCGAAAATCTCCTTGAATATATATATTCCCTTCTTTTACGGTACCTCCTGCCCCGCAGATCGTTTTCAAACGTTTACCTAATACTTTCATATCTGATGTCGTTCCCACAAATCCACGGATTGATGTTACAAGCTTCCCCCCTCCTTTACGTTCCAACCATATTCGTAGTTGTTGATCTTGCGGCGGGAGTGTATCATTCTCACACGAATCATCTGAACCTTCAAAATTCGAATCTGTGGAATACACAACATTCCCCGAATATTTCTTTTTTTTACTCATCATTTATTAAGGTTAATTCTACCGCGATTTGACCATGTATTTAAATCCTTGGAAATAAAAGCATGACTATCGCGAGTCATCGCTAAAAAATATTGTTGAATGCCATCAGAACCGGGTAAAACTGCGAGCGATATAAAATCGGTTCGTTTTGCAATTTGTCCCGAAATCATAAATTCATCTCCAACTGTGATAGGGTTCTTATTCTTAAGCTGATAAATATTACCGTGAGATGTCAAGACGGCAAACCCGATGTTTGGTGGCGCAATTCCAAAAATATAATGAACAGCGTCAACAATTGTTTCTTGTGTTTCAATATCTTCAACTAATGATGCATGCTCATTCAACGCATTTTTTAGCTCTTGCAGCAACTTCTTAGGAACAGATTCACCTTTAATTCCTGGTTCTCCCTTTTCTCCTTTTTCACCGGGAGGTCCGGGGAACCCTTGCTCTCCCCGCTGTCCGGGATCGCCTTGCGGACCGGGTGAGCCCTCAGGGATACACCCAAGTATGATTACGATTACAAACGAGATTGAGAGGAGTTTTATCATCCTGCAGGAAATAAAAATGGTAATGCCCGGCTCCATGCCATGGACATAATAATAAACAGCTCTGACACAATCGCGGCAGAAAAGAAGAGAATTGCTCTTTTTAAATCTCGGTTTTTAATGGCGTTGATTTTTCCTAGTGCATAAACTTGATTTGCAAACATTTTATACGTGAGATTATCGTCACTGAACACTTCTTCAAAATAGTTCGCATATTCGGTTTCATCATTAAATTGAGAAATTCCACCAAAAAATGTTGGATTGGTTAGATATTTACTATCGTCGTTTTCTCCAACGATTCCGTTACTTTTTCTCAATCTTGGCAGGATGACTAACAGTAAATGAATAATCGCAAGAAAGGCTGAAATAAAATAAACTAGCACCATCACAAACGAAAACCAGCCTAATTGTACTTTTAAGAAATGTACGATAAAAAAGACCATAAATACACCCAAAATGGATAAAAGTGTAAATGCCTTTTGATCTGTACGTTGAATGATTTGCTGTTCGCTCGATAATATGTGAAATACCGGGGCGATATTACTTTTGACTAAATCTGATGTGTTATTCATTTATCTGTTTTCCATTTGACCTGAAAAGTTAAACCATCTGACGAAATTAATAAAGATAATGATTTATATTTTTCATTCTGGTTTACAGGTTATATTCCATCGTGACAAACCAATTTCGAGTGGCTCCCGGCCAGTAAAATGCATGATATCCGTCCCACTCATATCCATATCCGAATGTAGAATATAACACATCGGTAAGATTATTTACTTTGAATCCAATATTGAAATGCTCTGTATCGTATGAGACTCCCGCATCGATGGTGACAAAAGGATCGATGACACCTATATTATCGTTATCAAGATACTGCTTTCCCACATGACGGAGACTCAATGTTGTTCTGATATTTCGTGCAGGCTGATATTGGATACTACCATTTAACAATAGATTCGGAGCTGTCGGTAATGTCTTGCCGTCATATTGCCCGGAATTGAAAATATTCTGACTAAAAGCGCCATTCATACTTATCTTAAGATTATCCAGTAATTTCCATGATAAGTCAAATTCAACCCCTTGATGGATGGTCGCATCCGCTGAGGAATAATCATATTCCCCTTCTTGATCTATATCGATATTTTTTAATTGCTCATTTTCATAATTAATTCGATAGAGATTTAACCCAACATGAATATATTTTGAACGATATTCAAATCCTGTTTCCATGTCATGAATCACTTCAGCTGCTGCCATAACGGGTTCGCTCCACATATCGTCTGCACTGATAATTTGATTATCCGCAGGTTCTTTCTGTGCTTTTCCGTAATTCACAAATAAAGACATGGACGAATTCGGATTATAAATTACTCCTACCCGCGGATTGACGAAAGGCCAACTTGCCGATAATTGATGTCCCGCAGCATGTCCGATTTTCTCCTGGTTCAATGACCAATTATGGTTTTGGATTTGTAGATCACCGATGACTTTTATTTTTTCAGAAATATCATAGGCTAAATGCGCAAATGCCGTTAATGAGGTTTTCTCTCCAAGATATTGATAATATTTGTACCAGTCGCTTCCTAACGTTACATCTAAACTCTCATCGGAAAAATTCGTGACTTCTCCAAAATGGTCACCTTGATAAACCCGTAATTCACCGCCAAAATCCAACCGAAAATTATTTTGGCGATAGGTTAACGTTGGGATGATTCCATAATATTGGTTCACAATCCATTTTCGACGAAGCAAATCTGTTTCCATGTCATTTTCGGTAGAATCAGCAAAAGAATCATTTACATCAAGATTGTACGAATACCAATCTTCCCCTTCTTTAAACACTTCATAATATCCGCTTCCCATTACAAGATAGGCTGTGTTTGTAAATGTCAAGTTCCGATGGAAATTATATCGAGTATTTAACGAATATATTTGCTGTAGAAAATCATCTGTATAAGCTTTAACTCCGGCTCGGCGTTTTTCTCTGTCCGTAATGTCATAGATGTAAATCCCGTCCCAAGTCAGGTTTGTATTTTCATATCCGATGAGTGCCCTGAATTGGTTGGTCATTCTCTGTCCACGATGCTCAATCCCAAATGAAAACGCCTTTTGTCTGCTGTCGTGATATTCACGGTATCCGTCAGATTCTACTTGAGAATACCTGGCTTTTAGACTGAGCGTTTTCCCTAACAATTGCCCGGAGTTCGTCTCCAAACTGTATTTTGACGTATTATAAGAACCTTTTCCATAATTAAATGATAATGTCGGAGTCTCAGAACGAATCTTTGTTGTCACATTTATGGATCCACCAAATGCTGCGGAACCATACAAACTGTTTCCGATTCCGCGCTGAATTTGGACGTCTTTTGCATCCTTGAGGATATCGGTATGATCCACCCAATACACCTGATGGCTTTCGTTATCATTGAGAGGTACATTATCCAGCATAACGGCAATGCGGCTTTGGTCAAATCCGCGAATGGAGACGTAAGAATATCCCGTGCCATTCCCGCTCTCGCTGAAGGCAAACACACCGGGTTCTGATGCCAGAATCATGGGTACATCCTCAACTGTGTAACGTGAAGATATCTCTTCTTGGGTCAAATTGGAAAATGCCACCGGAGTCACGCCTTCAACCGCTCGCATTGCGCTTACAAATACTTCTTCTCCCTCAAGGATGATTGATTTGAGTATAACGACTACGTCGGATGTTTCAGGCGTTATTATCACCGTTTTGTAAGCAATATGATGGAAGTGAATGGGCTGTCGGGATTCTACATCAAATACAAATTTCCCCATAGAATCGGTGGTTGTCCCTGCGGATTCACAGGAAATATTGACACCCTCAATCGGCTGATTGTTTTCATCTAAAACAGTTCCGTGAATGGACAAGGTTTGCGTAAATGAAATACTAATAAAAAAAAATGAAAGTAAGAATGATCGCATGATGATCTCCCTTCGCTGGCATTATCCAGAGCAGGTTCAAAGGGTATATTCTCAGCCGTCCCCTCTGGGTTAAGGACAGCACCCCAAAAACACGAAGGAATTTACATTATTTTAGTGGTTGGAATATAGAGAATCCTCATTCACCTTCCGGCAAAAAGACAAAAAACAGCAATTCTCCGTCATTCCAGTTTTTTGGAGTTTTGTCTCCGATGACAATCCGCATTTGGTTCGCCCCGGTAAACTCAAAAATGCAATGTTTTACTTCTCCGCCGGATAATTCCCAATCCATTTGCCATGGATGTTTTGTGTAATCAATCGAATAAGTCCCGTTGATTGTTTCGTCAATTTTCGTTCCCATTTTTTTGTGCATCTGCATCGTACCGGTTTGGCTCTCTGTTTCAAGATCACCGGTAAACACTAAACTGACCTGCATGAGAATTCCGGCGTATTTCCAAAACCCATCCAGCAATCGGGTAAATGTAACATTTCGCACACGCATGTCTTCACTCACATTTCCGGCACGGTCTTGAGCGGACATAGTGAGAATAAATGGCAATCCAAGGAAAGGCGTTTCGCTATTTTGCAGTAAAATATCTTGATATAAGCCTACTTTCATTTCTTCTTCAACTAAATCTATTTCATAGACGAATCCTGTTTCTTTTGTCCCGTTTAACCAAACTGCCTTTGCGGTAACGACATCTTCACTAAGTTCGTACGTTATCAGCGGATCAATCACCAGTGTGTTTTGAACGGGTGCACTAATCGTGATTACCGGTTTAATATTGTCAAATAAAATATTTTGGACAGAAATCGAATCAGAAAAATTTCCCGCAAGATCTTTTCCGCCCATTCGAATCGAATAGATACTTCCGCTTTGCAATTTGATTGAAGGAAGTGAAATATTCTCGTGAATCCCTGTCGTTAAGAACTCTTGAGTTAGCGAAAATTCGTGAGGACTTTTCCGGTCTTCTAATCCCCCGGTTTGCAAAATGACTCCGCCACAATTTTTCAACACTTCGGAGGTTGAATATCCTAATGCAAATCTGTTTAGAGCCGTATCTGATTTCAATGATACAAATTCTAAAACAGGAGGTTTATTGTCAAATAAAATATTTTGCACTTCAACCTCTTTTGCGATGTTCCCTGCTTTGTCTTCCCCCGATAATGTGATGGTGTAAATTCCACTTTCGACCAACGGCAATTCTAAAGGAGGTTTTATATCTCTGTGAATTCCACCGGAACGAGCGTCGCTATCAATTGTAATGATATGCGGAGAACGGTTATCGCGACTGCCATCCGTCTGAGTGAATGTTGCCGTGAGTGTATTCATCGTTTCAGAGCAGAAATAGTCGATGCTCGCCTTCGGAATAATCTCAGTATCTATCGGGCGTGAAATCGACAAAACCGGAGGAATGGAGTCAAACGTGACCTGTGTTACGCTTACGGTATCTGAACAATTTCCGGCGAAATCAGAACCAATCATTTTCAGATTATAAACCGTCCCATTGATAAATGTTATCCGATCGGTGATATTAAGTGAATCATTTCTGCCGGCTTTTCGCTCGTCGTCTGATAGCAATACGGTTTGTCGTCCGTCTTCGCTTTCGACAATTATCTCTCCACTCTGTAACAGTTCATTTATGGATAAGCTAAGTTTCATCGCATTCACATACGTATCATTAACCGGCTCATATATCTCCAAAATCGGCGGAGTTGTGTCATAGCGAACATTTGTAGCCGTTGTTGGCTTTGACGAATTTCCGGCGATATCCACACCGTTGAGTTCGATGGAATAAATTGCACCTTCTTTCAATTGCACATATTGACTGAAATTAATTTCGTGACTTCCGGAACTTAAATGTTCATCGTCTAATGATAATTCCCAAGGAGATTGAGGGTCCAACGCACCGCCGGTTCGCTGTATCAGCACGTTCCCTTCTTTTAATGCTTCACTTGATGTATATGCGATAACCAGCTCTAATATTGATGAGTTAGAGATTGGTTTATTAATGCTTATTATCGGTGGTACCACATCATAATGGAATGCTGAAAATTCAACAGGTTCTGCGGAGTTCCCGGCTAAATCAATTCCGGTAAAAGTCACCATGTATTCAGCACCGCTAATCAGATTCACCATTTTAGTTGGCAGCACTCCTCCGCCAAGCCCTTTTTCCAATCGTGATCCTTTAAGATGTACGATGTGCAAACTATCAGAATCCGGGCGACCGCCGGAATGTGCAAACACAATCTCACCGGATGCCAATGTTTCGCTGAGTTCATAACGAATATCCAATTGATTGTAAAAGGATGAATCCTGCGGGCTAAATACGGTGATTACCGGGGTTTCTCGGTCATATCGAAAGACAGTGCTCACTTGTGGCATTACCACAGAATTTCCGGCAAAATCTTTACCGACAAACTCCGGATAGTAATTCACACCATCTGTTAATTCGATTTCCGGCTGTATGCTATGCTCACCTTCGTTCAAATAATCGCCTTCCAATTGATAACGCTGCACCGGATATAAGGTTGTATCCTCCGGCACCCAATGAACACGGCAGACTTCTACATCTTCGCTAAACGTGTAGGTTAACTCAATGGTATTCAGCGGTAAATCATTTACTCGAGAGACATATTCAACGGTAGGTGATGTCAAATCATAGACCACATTCTCAACCGCCGCGGATGCACCGATATTCCCTGCTTTATCCTGCCCGACGACCGTCAACGAATAACGCGTATTTTCCGTTATCGAAAGATTGGCAATGTTTATCTCGTGGCCACCGGATTGTAAATCCTCATCCGAAATATCAACTCGGATAGAATCAGTCTCATTTCTCCAAATAATTTCACCGGTCAGCAATGTTTCATTAACCGAGTACCGAATGGAATTAAGGTTATATAACGTCGAATCTTGCGGTTCTGCAATAGTGATTATTGGCGGTGAGACATCGTAGATCACCCGACGCACGGTAAGTGTATGCGATGAATTTCCGGCAGAATCCTCTCCGAAAAATGCAATGGAATAGGCCATTCCATCACCTAACGAAATATCCGGCGACGCCCCCAAAATGTCAATCTGAAACGCCTCTCCGATTGCAGGCGTAAATTCAACCGTTCCTGAAAGAAGAGATTCCGACACCGAATACCCAATTTGAAGATCATTCACAAACGAGTCATCCGTAAAACTTAGGTCTGAAAACATCGGTGGTGAAATATCGTACGTAAATTTACGGATGCTAACAGAGTCTTCAGAATTCCCTGCCAAATCCTTTCCGCGAATAAGCAGCGAATAGGAATGCCCGTCAGTGAGCATCGGTTGATAATAATCCAAAATATCATGATGCCCGGATTTTAATGCATCTCCACTCAAATGATATTCTATTTCGTCAAGAGTTGTTAAATCTTTCCATAAAACAGCTCCCTGTGATAATTCTTCCGTTAAAGTGTATGTAAATCCTCTGTGGTTTCTCCAATCGTCATCATGCAAATCGGTGATGTGAATCGTTGGTGGAGTAACATCATAGAGGATACGATAAACTGTAATCGTATCAGAATTATTTCCGGCAAAATCCGTTCCGAAGAATGAAATATCATAGACGATACCATCTGACAAAGAGTCTTGGCGATATAAACCCATCGGTTCATGACGCCCTGCACTTCGCCCCTCTATACTTAACGGAACATGAAAAGTTCGTCCGTCAGATCCAACAAACTGAACTTCTGCAGATGCCATCGTTTCGGATAGACCATATCCAATTGCAGGGGAATTTATTGACGTGCTGTCGGCAATGGAAATATTCGTAAACACGGGTGGCGTAACATCGTAGCGGATGTCGTTCACAAACACCGGTTCTGCAGCATTGTTTGCATAATCCTCCCCGAATATTGTAATCGAATATCTGTGACCGTCGAGTAATTGCGGGCGGAATTCATGCAAACCGGCTGTACATGCGGACGAGTCCATGCTGAAGGTAATGCTGTCACCGGTAGATTGGTCTGCCCAAACGACGGTTCCGTGTTCTATGTCCTCTGAAAGTGAGTATCGTAAAAGCGGTGTATTCATCCACTGATGATGAACCATATTTTCGATTTGAATTAACGGCGGAGAGAAATCATAAACGATACTGTCAATGACCGCAGTTTGACTTTTATTCCCGGTTAAGTCCACACCAACATACGTAATTCGATAACTCAGACTGTCCGTGAGTTCAATATCGGATAATGCGCTGTTTGAATGGACGCCTTCTCTTCGTTCATTTTGCATCAGAATTTGGGTGATAGTATCTCCACGAATAGATATAAACTTTAGCTCACCGGCAGATAACGGTTCGCTATTAGTAAACTGAATAATGGATTGATTTATCACCGCCTTTGTTGTGGGAGATAATAACTGTACAATCGGTGGCGTGGCATCCAGCACAACATGATTGATAATCGCAGGTTTTGATACATTTCCGGCAACATCCTCCCCGTTTATGCAGATGGAATAATCGCCGTCTTTCAACCACGCTTCATCTGCCTCAGTCAATAAGTAATCCTGAATTCCTTTGGTTAGATAGGTTGAATCAAGATGAACTTTTCGCAATGAATCATCGTCAGATTTCCGCAGAAATGCCAATACGCCTGAGGACAAATCTTCTGAGTTTTTCCATAACAGGAGAATTTCAGATAGGCGCTCATCTTCTTTTGGAGAAATAAACTCTAATTTGGGTGAAGTTACATCATAGGTTATGCCAACGATCATCGGGGACTCCGACTGATTTTCGGTAGAATCTATTCCAATAATCTTGATAGCATATACCGCACTGTCAAGTAAGTTAGGAGTATGCATAAGGCGAATATTTTCATGACGCCCGGCGGATAACTCCATCCCTTCCATCTTTTGTTTCAGAACCGAAAGTGTATCACCTTCGGCAGTAAATTGAAACCAGATGACATCCCCCGAAAACAGCGGTTCAGAAATGGAATAACTGATATTTTTATGATTGACGATGATATGTTCAGTCGGCGCAGTAAGTAAAATCACCGGCGGTGTAAAGTCATACCGAATATTCTCCACGATACTTTCGCAGAGATTTCCGGCTTTATCACTTCCGGTTAACTGAAGTTTATATACCGTATTTTCATATATGTTTTCCGGTTTTTGGATTTGGAGCATGTGTGCACCGGACAAAAGAAATTCATTGGTTAATCGTTTGGTTTTTTGCGGAAGTATTTCGTTTTCGAGAAACCATTGGATCCGTCCATCTACGACATCTTCAGAAAGTGTATATTCAATAGTTAATTGATTCATTCGTTCGTTGTGTATTGGCGAAACCACCAAAATTTCCGGCAGCGAACTGTCATATAAAACCGATGGAATCACCACACGATCTGAGGGATTACCGGCATAGTCTTCTCCAAATATCACAAGATTGTAAACTTCCCCACTAACGAGGGTATCGCTATCACTTAAAGTAATACTTAGGCTATCTGACTGAAATAAATATTCTTCGGACAACGTGTAGCCGTCAAATGATGTTTTATTCACATCCTCAGAAAACGGCACCCATGAAATCGTGCAATATTTTAAGTCCTCAGATATAGATAAGCCAACCTCTGTCGTGCTTACCGATGCGCCGGAATCAGGAAAAAGTACCGTGATTTCAGGTTTCGTTGTATCATACTCAATATCATAAATGGAAATCAGTTCTGATTCATTTCCTGCAAAATCGACACCGGCAAACGTCAGAGTGTAGCAACTTTGCTCACTGAGTGTAGGTGCGTGCATCAATTCGATGTTTCGTTTTTCTCCTTTGAGCATTTCATCACCACTAAGCGGAACAATGTGTGGTGAATGCGGATCCGCTTTGCCGGATGTTTGTTCCCAACGGAACTCCCCCGCATACAGATTCTCGCTTAAACGAAATGACAAAGACAAATCATGAATATACGCCCCGTCTTGCGGGGAAACAAGTGTTACCCGGGGAGGTGAAAAATCCATGTGAATATCATGAACTACGATAGAATCAGATACGTTTCCGGCTAAATCCATCCCGGATAGCCTAAGTGTGTACATCGTGCTGTCTTTTGTCAACATCAATGGAAAGACCACAATGTGATGTCCTTTGACTATCAGACTATCCGTCAGCAATATCTGTTCAGCAGAGTCACCCGGAGTGAAAAGTTCCGCAACCGCTGTCCGCATATCTTCGCTAAAACTAAATGTCATGTTTAACTCCGAATGATACGACGAATCTAACGGAGAATGAATCGTGACAACAGGACGTATTTTATCACACCGCACCGGATACGGCAAGCGTGTTTTTCCTTTATTTCCGACTAAATCTGCATACTCCATCGCCACGGAGTATTCTACTCCGTCGGTAAGCGGTTGTTGCTCCTGCGGGATGAATACCCCATTATTGGCGTAAAGAAAATCGTCTCCGGCAAACGGTACTGACAACGGTAACTTCGGAGAGCCATCAACGAGTGGTGTCCATATCAATGTGGCATACGCCAAGGGTTCATTCGTCGAAAAGGCAATTTCCGGGTTCTGCAAAAAAGGAGATATATCCAAACGAACCTCTGGGGGTGAACGGTCTATCCGTATCGGCAAAATACTCTGTAATATTACCTCTTTCCCCCTTTTGGATACACCAGAAAATTGCAGTTCGTACTCAGCACCGTCCATCAACGCAACTGTCGAAACATCTGCGTACATCCCAGTTAACATAATAGAGGTAGTCAGTTGAAATAGTGTTGTGTCCAACGAAAGCCCGGCAGCATCCTTTCGAATCCATAAAAAACACCCTTGCTTTAACGGATTTTTCAGAAGGTAAGAAACATCACTATGACTGACGATGGACGAATCTACCGGCTCAATGAATTGAAGAGCCTCCTCTTTCCCCTCGGAATCTTCCCAAAACTGTTCTACAATGTTCCCATGCCCGTCATATTCTTTCGTCTCAAACAAACCTAATTCAACCAACTGTTTGTACTCCCATCGTCGAATGACCTGTCTCGAAGGATACTGTATCCATATTTGTTCAGTTCTGTTTCCTTCTTCATCATAAAGAAAGCCAATATTTCCATAGTAATATCCGTCCACATCATAAAATTCATGGACTGTAGGCTGTCCATCTTCAACACGAAAATAGGTTTTTGTATATCTGTCACCCCAGGTTTTTACGGCATCAACCCCCATCACAAATTCTATAAATCGGCGGGCGTTTTCCTCCTTGCCATAGATGGTTTCTTCCGTAAGGGTATTTTGATGATTGAATACGTGCTTTTTTTGCAGGTCCCCGGTTTTTAAATAAATAAACTTCTCAACAAAACGCATCTGATCTTCTTCATCATAATATGATAGGGAGATTAAACGATGATCATCGGAATACTCAGCGGCAAGATAACTTTGGTACCTGACTTCCTGGTATAAAACTGAATGACCTGCTAGGAAATCATTTTCGGATAAAAAATAGACGTCTGCATTTTGGGAAGACGCAAAACACACCGCCAAGAAATATCCTATTAAAACCATCCGCTTCATGGCGGAATTTAGGAATATTTCAATGATGAATCGGAATAATTATACGATTAAAGTTTCAATCCAAACCACGGTTCGGAAGTTAAATCTGCAAGAAACAATTTACGATCTTCTCCGGTGATTTCGTTCCCTGCTAATGTTGCTTTTTGATAAAATTCTTTCGATTGGTCAATATTTTGATTTGCTGCATGTGCTCTTGCCATGGCTTCATAAGCATAGGCAAGATCAAACCCGGTTAGATTTTGTTCTTCTGTCATTTTCATACAACTTTCGGCATGATTCAGAGCTTCTTTCCCTTTTCCCAACACAGCAAACACATGAGAGATAATCCATTCCCCTCTCTGAGCATTAACCGGTTGCCAATTTGGTGATTTATACCAATGATACTGAGAACCAAATGCCATGGCAATCATTTTTGAATCTTCCTCAGGTTTTCGCTCTTCCTTTGCCAAAAGGTTCCAAACTTGAATGTTCAGTTCAATTCCAAGATAATGATGGATGTTTTTATTTATCGTGTAATCAGTCATTATTTTTTCCTTTGCTGGTGTTTTTTGTTCGCACGCTGCCATAAATATTCCAAAGATGACAAACAGAAACAATACAGATTTTCTCATCGTTTTCCTACCTTTCCAATTAACCAAGCAATTGGAATCATTACAAAAGCAACGACACCAAAACGCAGACCAATCAATAAGATAATTCCGGCAAGAATGAGGCTTGCAAAAAGGGAGTTTTGTTTTATCCAAACAATAAGGTTAGACATTTTTCTGAAGACGCACGGCAGTGCCGTACGCTAACAGTTCGGCAGAACCTTGCATGATGGCGGATGTGGTAAAGCGAACACATACAATTGCATCTGCTCCCATTTCTTCGGCTTGAGTAACCATTCTGTCAAGCGACTGTTCTCTGGATTCAGCAATCATTTTTGTATATTCAGAAATTTCTCCGCCAACCAGGTTTCGCAATCCTGCTATTATGTCTTTCCCGACATGTCGTGCACGAATAGTATTCCCCCGAACCATCCCTAACGTTTCTATTATTTTGCGGTCTTCAAAGTTATCCTGTGTAGTTATCAGCATTTTTTATCCTCTTATTTTTCGACAGTTTTTGAATAGTAATTATCTTCTTTATTTGACAGACGATCCTGTAGCACTTTGATAAACAGAAGCCCAAATCCAATGATGAAAATAATTCCAATTAATCCACCCGGAAACGCGGAAATCAATCCCGCAAAGATTGCGATAAACCAAGAAATGGCTAAAGTCGCTAAAATAAAATATCCTATTCTTTCCATATTCCCTTCCGTCTACTATTTACGGACAAATGGGTTTGGTCGGTATTTCGCAGGACATTCGTCCCAATAATAACACCAGTTGCATAAGATTGATTCTTTTGCAGGAAATTCATGGTTATCGGCAATAGCTGTTCGGATGTTATCAATACGGATTTTGATGTTTTCAGATAATATATTTAGTTCTTCTTTCGTCCGCCGGGAGCGCATTTCAATCCCATGCTGTAAAAAATGCCAAACAAGTTCGACCTCTTTTACATTATCAAACTTCTTTTCTAATCCGATTTGATACAATGCCAATTGCGTATCTTTGTTCGCGGCACCTTGACTAAGCACACGCTTTCCACTTTTATAATCATGGATTTCCCATTTCCCTGATCCGTCATTGTCTACCCTGTCAAGAATGCCTTTAATTTTATAATCTTCTGAGTCATCCAGATGGAAAACCAGTTCCAGTTCATTTCCGACAGCCGGTTCGTCAAAAGGTTTATATTGGCGATAAAATTTTGCCAAACATTTTTCACCAAGCGCATAATAATCCTCCGCACGATATTCTCTCCACCGCACAATCCCGATTCGCTGATGCCAAGAGGATTCCCAATATTCCTGAAATTTATCCATAATCACATCTAACATCGGGATACCGTTATCACCAATATGATTATATAAATATTCGATAACTTCATGAAGCCGTTTGCCTAAATAGGCTTCTATGCTTTCATCAGGTTTTAGCACCTTGTCTAAATACCGAATTTTAAACTGCGCAGGGCATTTCTTAAATGTTTCTAAACTGCTGTGTGAAAAACGTTCAATCATGTTAACTTTGTTATTGGTGAGAGGTAATTGGTGATCTGACTCGGGCAAGGGCTACGCTCCGACATTTTACGTTTTCCATTCTACGTTTAACATTTTGATTTCTCCCCTTCTCCCTCAACCTCAATTCGGATATCCAATATAGGGTGTGTTCAGACGAAAATCTCCAAATCCGTTTTCATCTTTAAAAATAAACCGTTGGTTTATGCTGTAATAGTACCAAATTTCGTACACAACTCTGCGATCTTGACTGACGGTCCTCTCAATATTATCCGGCTTGCCGTATAGTAAGTAAATCATACCCTGATCGGAACGCCAACCAGACTGAAATCCGGAAAAATGTTCATTTGTAAATGCCACCCGTTTGTAATATTCATCCATGAGCTCATTTTCTAACGTATTTGGTGTCGGATCTCTTTTTTCCCAAAGAGATAAGAACCAAGACTCACGGTCTTTTCTTCTTATGTGCTTCAACGAATCCCTTTCTTCATGGGTCAGAATATAGGTCATTTGGTCGATGGCTTCGTTAATATCGCTGATTTGAAAAGAAATTCCCGGTTTTGGCAGGGATATTTCCATCTCGGAGAGTTTACGGGTTTTCCCCTGAATCAGTTCGGTGGAAATATTTAATTTAAACCCTGTCAGAACGGAATCCGGAATCAAAATTATTTTTCGGAATATCGTTGACGAATCTGTGTATGTGTACGATTTCGTCCATAACGTTGTCTCTTCAAGTGTAGTTATATCCACTTGGATGGAATACTCTCCCGGGTTGACCCTTCCGGAAACAAAGATATTCAGCCCGCCATTTTTATACGTTTTATGGTTGGATAATTGCGGACGCCATCCTTCTCCTACTCCAAAATCGCCTGTTGCTTCTGACAACACAATTACAGGAAACAGAGTAACATTCTCTTCATAATTTAAAATATTTATCTTTATGTCATGTTTCCCCGAATACCGTGTTTCTGTGTCCAACACTTCACCCACTAATTGATACTCCCCGATTTTTTCCGTGAAGGATGTATGTAATACGCGTGAGATTGTTCTATCAGTGGTTTGGATATATTCATCCACAACAATGGTATCCTGCCAGGCCTTTCTCTCTATTTGCTTTCCGGAATTATCACGTAAATTAAGTGTAGCTTCATAAGTTGCTTTAAACCCTTCATTCGTCTTTATAAATTGAAGCGTTGTAAATGGGATACTGAAAAATGTCAGGATATTCACAGAATCTTTAGACTCATGCACTACAGGAAACGCCGTTACACTAAAGTAATCAATATTCTTCCTTTTTGATTTTTCAAACATCGATTCACCATGCACCGATGCGAACAGTCCAACGATGATTAAGAATATTTTTAGGGTAATATGATTCTTCACAAGTCGTAACTCCAGTGGAATTTAATTAATCCCTCATTCGTACCCAACCAAAGAATGTCTCCGTCAAAAAATATTTCACGAACACTTCCTATGAAGGGGAAAGGATATTCCTCCAAAAATAAATATTGCCTATCGTATCTCATCAGTCCCTTGTCTGTCCCAATAAAACACCAGTCCTTTGTGACTTCGATTGTGAGTATTGTTTTATTAATTGGAAAAACGGTAGGCTGGAGAAGAAAAGACCATTTCTTTTTTTTAATATCATAATCAAGAATATGATTCATCGTGGAAACCACAACATGGTCATTCGCAACTTTTATCTCGCGGAATTCCTTCAGTATGTTCATCCAATTTCCAATTTCTTTTGTATCTCCATATTTTCTAAAATCGGTCAATGAGTTATCCCGGGAATTGTAAATAAGTAAGAAATAATCCCCTGCAAACCAGACAGTCTCACTCACTATCTCAATATCATAAACGTGTTGATTGTCTAAAATGCCTTCCAACTCATTTGGCAACTTTCTTTTTGATTGCTTCCGAATTTGGGATATCCCCCTCGGCGACCCCACCCAGACTGAGCCGCTGTCTTCGGCCATCGCCAGCACAGGTACACCGGGGACACCTCTCGTCTGATCAAGCTGTTGCCAAAATTCATCCTCTTTATCATACACCAATATTCCCAAGTCCGATCCGTACCAGATTTCGTCTTCCATTTCTAAGATAGAATAAATGGACTGTGGATTCATATTTACGGTCGTTTCAAATTCAACAAAGTCGAATTCAATCTCATCGAAGTAAAATGTCGTTATTCCTTTCGTCAAAGAGTTTGCTCTACCTGCATAATGGATGGGATAATCCGAGGTTATCGCCGTAACATCGGTATTTGCCGAACCAATCGTCATGGGATAAAAGGTTTCCATTTGTTTATCACCAAGGAAGGTCGTCCCATCTTCTGAACAAATCCAAATACGATTCATTGAACCTTCAGCAGCCGTGGTGATATTATAAAATCTACCGAGGGGATCAATAAGCTGATTATCGTGAAGCAACCATCCATCTGAAAAAATATAATTCTTGTAAATCTCAGGCAGGCTAAAATTGTAATAATAGCGATCACTACTCCACATAATTGATGTTTCATCCGGTGAGGTCATAGAGGAAATCATTATTCCTGAAACCCTGTCTAACTTTAAAAACAGGGAACCCGTAAAAAGCCATAAATAGCTTTGTGATGAGCCAATCTTTATAATCGAAGACCCATTGGAGAGTCCATATTCCGCCAGTGAGTGTGATGTCCATTCTCCACTTCGGGAATAACTGTATTCAATGGTGTTATCTGTGGCAACCCAAAGTAAACCGGTTTCTTTATCAAGATAGACAGATTCTATATGATTCGAGGTTAATCCCTGGGCTTTCGTAATTGGCTCTTCAAATGTATTCCGATAGAGATGATATCTCCAGACTCCGCCATTTTCAGTCCCGAAATATGTATAATTGAATCCTTCTGAAATTGAATGAACAGCACCAGACTGCCTGTAAATCACCCAATCAAATATATCAAATCGATTATCCGGTTGGGCAATAATACCCGAAAATATAAATAACCAAAAACTATATTGTTTTACGGACACAATTCATGAGCCATGATGATGACTAATCATTTCTTCAAGCATTTGAAGCGTTATTGGGACGACACCAACTTCCTCACACACTCGCCCTGCCGCATAATTGGCTAAAATGGCTGCTTCTTGTGGCGTAGCTCCGCAAATATCCGCCAGCGTGAATGTACTGATCACTGTATCCCCTGCCCCGGAGACATCATGGACTGTCCTGGCTTTAGTTGGGATAATGACGGACTCATCCTTTGAGAAAATATGCATCCCCTTTTCTCCGCGGGTTACCATTAAAACGTCAATTTCTGTCTCTTCCCTAAATATATTTCCAAAGAATTCAAACTGTTCCTCATCATATTCTTTCCCAAAATATGAAGCAAATTCATACGAATTCGGTTTAAAAAAGCGTACACCGGTATATTTATTGAAATTATCCTGTTTTGGGTCCACATACACGGGAACATTCTGTTGATTAGATACGTGAATAATATCCTTGATAAGATGTTCTGAAAAAAGACCTTTGTTATAATCCTCAAGAATGACGGCATCACATTTTGGAAGAATCGCCTGAATCCGCTCCATAATTTTATTTTGGATTGAAGAAGATATGGATTCTCGGGATTCCTCATCGACACGCACCACTTGTTGATTATGAGCAATGACACGTGTTTTTACTGTTGTTAGAACATCTGAATCTACAATCACATTTCTCGTATCAATACCGTTGTTCTTCATTTTGTCAAGAAGAATTCGTCCATGATTATCTTTACCGACACTCCCAATAATGACCGGATTTGCGGACAATGCCGCTAAGTTCAATGCGACGTTCCCTGCTCCTCCGGGTGAATAATTAGAACGATTAACATGGATAACGGGTACAGGTGCTTCTTGAGATATTCGTTCTGCATCTCCCCACAAATACGCGTCCAGCATAACGTCACCGACAATGAGAATCGTACGTGATGAAAACTGAGAACTGATTTTATGGAATTGTTTCGTTCTCATACAATTAATCTTCCCTCCGTGATGATAATCTTGGTAAAATCAATGCCAATACACCATATAAAACAATGCCAATTCCGACACTCATGAATGTCGCAAACACCCAAATAAACCGTACAATCGTCGGGTCTATTTGTAACGATTCCGCAATGCCGCCACAGACACCAAATATCTTTTTATCTGTTTCAGATATATGCAAACCGGTGGTGAAGTCCGAATCAAAAACAGACCTTACGTCATTTTTTCGTGAATATACCAGATAAATACCGACACCAATCAACCCCAAAGCTAAAACGATATTAATTCCCGCTCCCCAGAAAGAGTGAAATATGATCCTTATCACATGACTGTGTTGTAGAAATAAGATGAATCCAACCACAATGAGTACAGCTCCCCAAAGTGGTGTCGAACGACTAAGGTTCTTATTTTGAACAGGTTTTTCATCTCTGGCGGAATATTCATCGGGAATAATAATCATTGCAAGAATGTAGGCAAGGATTCCTGACCCGCCAAACAGTGTGAAAAATATCCACACCAGTCGAATCAATGCCGGATCCATATTAAAATATTCAGAAAACCCGCCGCAAACTCCTGCGATTACTCTTTCATGACGTGATCGGATAAGTCGTTTCATGATTCTTCCTTCATTAATTCTTCCAAATGGACACATACACTCTCTGTTAAAGCCTGACGATGATATCCTCCCTCCAGAACGGAGAGAAGACGCCCTCCGGTACATTCATCTGCTAACTTGACAAAAATTCCAGACAAACGTCTGTATCCTTCCGTCGTAACGGTCATGCCTCCGATGGGATCGTATTCGTGTGCATCAAAACCTGCAGACAAAATAACTAAATCCGGTTTAAACGCCAACACTTTATCCGCAAGGGAATTTTCAACAATATCCAGAAAAGTATCATCTCCCAAACCGACTTCGATTGGATAATTGATGGTTGTACCCAGCCCATCTCCCCACCCCGTTTCTTCTTTTGCACCGGTTCCGGGATAAAAAGGATGACGATGGATACTGGCATATAATATCGACGCATCATTTTCGAAGCTATGCTGTGTACCATTCCCATGATGGACATCAAAATCAATAATGGCAATTTTGTCTAAAGAGTATGTTTTTTGTGCATAACGCGCAGCTACTGCCACATTATTAAATAAACAAAATCCCATCGCAGATGACGCTTCAGCATGGTGACCGGGAGGACGAACCAACGCCATGGCATTTTTCACCCGGCTTTTCAAAATTGAATCCACACCGGAAATCATAGCTCCCGTTGCTAATAATGCCGTTTGATAGGACTGTGAATCTATGGGATTATCAAACGTGTCTATATACGGGTCTCTCTGTTCACATGCTAATTTTACTCGATCAATGTACGTACATTGATGGTTAAGTTCGGCAAACTGCCTATCACCCTCTTCAGGAATTATTTTTTCCAGGGCATGGAATATATCTGAAGCCTTAATTCCCTGATGAATAGCAACAATTCTCTCCGGACTTTCCGGGTGACCCGCATCGGTTTGATGATTCCGAAATCGTTCTGACCAAATTAGTCCGGTTGGCAGACCATGGGGCATAGATTAACGTTTATGATAATTGAATGACTTAGAATTGCCGGGTCGGATTTTAGAAATATGACCGTTATCCAGATGAATAAGAACGGATGCAAATCGTCGGATGTGATGATTATCCGGAGCGGCAACAATTATTGTCGTCCCCAATTCCTTGTTCATTTTTATAATTCGATTACGAAAATCACGTTCCATGTTTTTATCCATGACCGTTCCATAGTCATCGATAAGTAAGACCCGCGGGTCACTTTGGACGGCTAAAATTTTATTGACCCAAGCACATTCTCCCGGAGATAAACTTCCAATCGTCTCATTCCATATTTCTTTTCGTGGATTTTTCGAAAAATACCGTCCTCGAATTTGGTCAACCTTTTGCGGGTTAATTTCTTTCACTAACTGACTGACTTTGTGTTTTTTTGACAGCTGATCTACGCTTGCAAGATAGATATTCTCATTCCTTTTGATTTTCCCAAACCAACCTGTTTCGAATGATTCTTCTTCAAATGTCAGTAAACCGGACGTCGGCTTTTCCACGCCGGCAAGTAAACGCAATAACGTGGATTTACCCGATCCGATGGGTCCGATTATACCATAGACAGCTCCAGGATGAAACTGTAGTTTTCCAATCTGAATAACTGTACGATTCCCGTACGTTTTATTCAAATCGCGTACTTCATAAATTAATCTAGCTTTTTTAGGGCTCATCATTCACTCCTTTTTGAGTAGTATAGATGAACCGGAAGTCAGTCTTTAGTCTGATAACTCCAGAAATCGTTCAACATCAATCGCTGCTTTACATCCTGATCCGGCAGCAGTAACTGCCTGACGATATGTAGAATCCTTTACATCGCCACAAGCAAATACTCCTGGAATATTTGTCGCCGTACTTTCGCCTTTTGTTAACAAATATCCTTTCGAATCTTCATCCAACACACCATTAAATAATGACGTGTTTGGAGTATGACCAATCGCCATAAATACCCCATCACAGGAATCTTTCCGCAAGTCGCCGGTTTTTGTATCTTTTAAAATAACGCCAGTAACCCCGGTTTCTTTCGTACCAAGTATTCTATCAATAACAGAATTCCAATGCAAATGGATTTTGGGATGGTTTAAAACGCGTTCCTGCATAATTTTTGAGGCACGAAGTTCATCTCTGCGATGGACAATCCACACTTCAGAAGCAAATTTTGTTAAAAATATTGCCTCTTCCATTGCAGAATCGCCACCTCCCACCATGAGGACTTTTTTATCTTTGTAAAAAAATCCGTCACACGTGGCACACGCAGAAACTCCATATCCCATGAGTTCTTTTTCTGAGTCTAAACCCAGCATTTTTGCAGAAGCTCCGGTTGAAATAATAACCGAATCTGATTTAAATAATTCCTCGCCGACCCATACTTTAAACGGACGTTCACTAAAATCCACTTTCGTTACGTGTTTAAACTGAGTTTCTGCACCAAAACGCTGTGCTTGTTTTCTAAATAAATCCATCATTTCCGGACCATTCATGCCTTCGGGGAACCCCGGGTAATTTTCTACCTCTGTTGTGATCGTTAATTGACCACCGGGCTGATTCCCTTCAAACACCAAAGGGTGTAAATCTGCTCTTGCGGCATAAATAGCTGCTGTTAATCCGGCAGGTCCGGAACCAATGATAATGACTTTCCGATTCATCGCTTTAATATTCTTTCTTGTTTTATAAAGTTTCGTCCAATAATTTGGTGATACTTTCTTTTGGAACAGCGCCAACGATTTGTTGAACCACTTTTCCTTTATTGAATATTAACAGACTTGGAATACTTCTGATTCCATACTGCATTGCGACTTGCTGGTTCTGATCAACATTGACCTTCCCAACTTTAACTTTTTTTGTATATTCCTTGGCAATCGCAGTAATGGTAGGTGCTATGGCTAAACATGGACCACACCACTCCGCCCAAAAATCAACCAATACCGGCTGATCTGCTTTGACAACCTCAGAATCAAAATTCTCGCTTGTAAATTCAAACACATTTTCCGCCATTCAATCTCCTTTTTATTAAAAACATGCTAAAATGTGAATTTGAATTTAGATGTTTCAGAACAATTCTTAAACCGTTAATTAAGAAATTTTCCAATCTGTTAAATTATCACCACCAAACACCCGTTGTTTGGTTATTATTTTGATGTTATTATGAGAAAATAGTTACAGATAAAACAAGCGTGTATGATAATATCTCACAACCCTAAAGAAGTAAACTGAAAACCATTATAAAGACAGTTGGTGAACTTCTCCATTCTCTCTGAGGGATTATTCTCAAGGTGTAAGAGAACTTTAAAAGATTAGAATACTACTTCAACAATACAAGCTTCTTTGTTTTGACAATCCCCTCCGTTTTCAGCTGATACAAATACATACCGGAAGCAACCGCTTGACTATTGGAGTCTTGCCCGTTCCAAATGACTTGATGAGACCCACTCACAACACTACCACTCACCAATTTCTTTATCACTCTGCCCATCAAATCGTAGATTATCAGCGTAACATGACTTTCTTTTGGAACTTCATACATAATCGTTGTGATTGAGTTGAACGGATTTGGATACGCAGGTTTTAGGGAAAATGTAGAAGGGAAAATGGAAAATGGGGTTTTAGTTAATTGGTACTCCGCTTTTCCACCGAGTAATTCCAGAACCCCGTTACCACTCAAATTGTATTCTTCACCCGTATTACTATTCACCAATAACCACTTACAGTTCGCATTTTTTACGTTATAATCTACTTTCAGAGTTTCATACGGATTCATCACTTCAATCACACCGCCATTTTTACAGTACTTCATGTTATCTGAAAACCTTACATCAAAAGCACCAACTGGTGGTTTCGGCGGAAGACTGTAACATCGTTTATCATCATCCGCAATCTCAGCACCAAAATAGAGGGTTTGGTTATGGATGGTTAAGATATTAGCGTGTTTCTCTTCAGGTAAAAATATAAGCGTTTTATCAGAAGATCTCGCATTGGATGAAAGTAAAATATTCCCATCACCGTAACTTCTCAGCCAATAACCATAGCCCGGTTCAATCATTTCTGTGTTTACATATCCAACATCATAACCGTAAATCGTCCCTGGGATAATCAACCCGTCTAAATC
>CAYLYH010000026.1:0-37026 GCA_964388155.1 uncultured bacterium
CTGCTACTTTTTACTCCTAATCTAAAAAAAGTACTCAAATCTGTGAAGAACCAAATTATTCACAACGAAAAAAACGAATCTAACGAAAACAACAAAAATAAAGAAGATAAAGAAATTCATACTTCAATATTTTGAAAAAAATAATTTTGTTGTTGAATTCTTCTAATTCTAATATTATTTGTGTTTATTCGTGTTCCTTCGAGGCTGATGAGTTAAAGAGGTTATAAAACACTGATAACCTTGCGTCCATTTTTCCGTTTTTCACTTTTTGCTCTGCACCAAGTGCTTTCTGTTTCTTAAAAAAACACCAATAATAATAGAAGTGAAAATATTAATGTTCGTAACTTTGGCGTTGGTCAGAGAGGCTAGCACAGATTATTTGTTAATAAAAACCACAAAGAGAAGAAAATTATGTCCAGAAGAATGGTAACAATCGACGGCAATGAAGCCGCCGCTTATATCGCACACAAAACGAACGAAGTTATTGCTATTTATCCCATTACTCCATCCTCCGCGATGGGTGAACACGCCGACGCGTGGTCAGCGGCTGAAAAGAAAAATATTTGGGGAACAACACCCTCCGTTGTAGAAATGCAAAGTGAAGGTGGCGCTGCCGGCGCGGTACATGGAGCGCTTCAAACCGGTGCATTAACCACCACATTTACGGCTTCTCAGGGATTATTACTTATGATCCCAAACATGTATAAAATAGCAGCTGAATTAACCCCAACCGTGTTTCATGTTTCCGCCCGGACAATTGCTACACACGCGCTGTCCATATTCGGTGACCACTCCGATGTGATGGCCGTACGTCAAACCGGATGGTCATTGCTGGCCTCGGGCAGCGTTCAGGAGGTTCAGGATTTTGCTCTTATTTCTCAATCGGTTGCTCTTGAGTCTCGGCTTCCGCTCCTCCACTTTTTTGACGGATTTCGAACATCTCATGAAGTCGTAAAAATCGAACAACTTGATGATTCAGATATTAAATCGATGATTGATAATAATTTGGTCATTGCTCATCGAAAAAGAGGAATGAACCCGAATAACCCCGTTCTACGTGGAACCGCTCACAATCCGGATACATATTTTCAGACTCGAGAAACGATTAATCCGTATTATGATGCTGTGCCGAGAACAGTTCAAAAAACAATGGACAAATTTGAAAAACTGACGGGAAGAGCTTATCATCTTTTTGATTACTACGGTGCGGAAGATGCAGAAAACATAATTATCATTATGGGGTCAGGCGCAGAAACAACCCACGAAACCGTCAACGCAATGGTCAAAGAGGGACAAAAGGTTGGTCTTCTCAAAGTTCGTCTTTATCGTCCGTTCTCTGTGGAACATTTCATTAACGCACTTCCGGCAACCGTAAAAAAACTTGCAGTATTAGACAGAACAAAAGAACCGGGAGCAATCGGTGAACCGCTGTATAGCGATATTGTAACAGCCTTTTCGGAAGCTGCCGGGACAGCAAACTATCCGTTTGAGAAAACACCGAAAGTGTATGGTGGGCGATATGGCTTATCATCGAAAGAGTTCACACCATCCATGGTGAAATCTGTCTTTGATAATTTAGATCAAGAAAAACCAAAAAACCATTTTACGGTTGGAATCATCGATGACGTAACGCACACAAGTTTAGATATGACGAACAACTACTTTCTAGGCGAGGAAGATGTGTTCAGGGGAATGTTCTACGGTTTAGGATCAGATGGTACTGTGGGTGCGAACAAAAACTCAATCAAAATAATTGGAGAAGAAACCGACAATTACGCTCAGGGATATTTTGTATATGATTCCAAAAAGTCAGGAAGCACAACCGTGTCTCATCTTCGATTCGGAAAGAAACCAATTCAATCTACCTATCTCATTCAGCATTCTAATTTTATTGCGGTTCATAAATTCGAACTTTTAAAAACACAAGATGTGTTAAATAACGCCGTCCCGGGTGGAATCTTTTTATTGAACAGCCCATATTCCTCAACGGATGTTTGGAATGAACTTCCACGCAATGTGCAAAAACATATTATTGATAAAAAATTGACATTTTATAATATTAATGCGCGTGCAGTTGCTAAAGAAACCGGAATGGGAACGCGAATCAATACAATCATGCAAACCTGCTTTTTTGCTATTTCCGGAATTCTACCACAGGATGAAGCCATTGCAAAAATCAAACAGGCAATTGAGAAAACGTACGGGATAAAAGGTGAAAAAGTTGTTCAAAAAAATTACGAAGCCGTTGACAAAACCCTTGAAAACTTAGAAAAAATTGACGTTCCCGAAATCGAAACAGGAATCGAAGCTAAGGGATTTAAAATAAATGATGAAGCGCCGGATTTCTTTAAAAATGTGACATCAAAAATCATTGCCGGCGAGGGTGACGCTCTTCCGGTCAGCGCAATGCCGATTGACGGAACCTGGCCCACGGCTACAACACAGTTTGAAAAACGAAATATCACAGATGAAGTGCCCGTTTGGGACCCGGATATTTGTATCCAATGTAATAAATGTGTTTTGGTCTGTCCACATGCGGTGATACGTCCAAAAATTTACGACAATGCATTACTGAAAGAGGCTCCGGAAACATTCAAACATGTAAAAGCCAGAGGAAAAGACTGGAATGAAAATGAAGTGTATACACTCCAGGTTGCCGGAGAGGATTGTACCGGCTGTACACTTTGTGTGGATGTGTGTCCGGCGATAGACAAAACAAACCGCGACCACAAAGCGATTAATATGGCAGGCTGGTTACCAATCAAAGAAAAAGAAGTTGAGAATTGGGATTTCTTCCTCAAGATACCGGAAGTTGATCGCGAGAGACTTAATCATACAACCCCCAGAGGAAGTCAAATCCTCCAGCCGTTGTTTGAGTTTTCGGGCGCCTGTACCGGATGTGGTGAGACGCCGTATGTCAAATTAGCTTCGCAGCTTTTCGGAGACAGAATGGTGATCGCAAACGCCACCGGATGTTCATCCATCTACGGCGGAAATCTTCCGACAACTCCTTGGGCAAAAAACAATGACGGGCGAGGACCAACATGGAATAACTCTCTATTTGAGGATAATGCAGAATTTGGTCTAGGCTTCAGGATGACCATCAACAAGCATCGTGAACACGCCGCGGAATTATTGGAGGAATTACGTTCAATAATCGACAACAATGAGCTGGTTGATGATATTTTGAGTGCCGATCAATCCACAGAATCCGGAATTTTTGAACAGCGGAAACGCCTCGAAAAACTGGAAACCATTTTAGACAAATTAGATAATCCGAGAGCGGTTCAATTAAAATCGGTTCAGGACAATCTTGCCAAGAAAAGTGTCTGGATTATGGGTGGTGACGGCTGGGCATACGACATCGGCTTCGGTGGACTGGATCATGTGATTGCCTCCGGTGAGGATGTTAATATTTTAATCCTGGACACCGAAGTATATTCCAACACCGGCGGACAGGCATCCAAAGCCACACCGACCGGCGCCATTGCTAAATTTGCGGCTTCCGGGAAAAATATGGGTAAAAAAGACCTGGGTGCAATCGCGATGAGTTACGGAAACGTCTATGTTGCTTCTGTAGCAATGGGATCAAATGACACACAAACCATTCGGGCATTTATTGAAGCTGAAGCCCATCCGGGACCGTCTGTTATCATTGCATACAGTCATTGTATTGCCCACGGTTACGGAATGGAAGACGGATTAAGACAGCAAAAAGCTGCAGTAAGCAGCGGATACTGGACATTGTATCGATATAATCCGGCGAATGTACTTGAAGGGAAAAACCCACTGAAACTGGATTCTAAAAAACCAAAATCTGAACTGAAAGATTTCCTGTATCACGAGAACCGATTCAAGATACTCACCAAGAGTATGCCGGAACGAGCAGAGGAACTACTACAGAAAGCCGAAAAACAGGTTCAGGCAAATTACGAGAGTTTCGTCCGGCGGTCATCTTGGGTGCCGGAGCAAGAAGAAAAGTAGTTATGTTAAAAAAGCCGCTCTATCAACAGAGCTGCTTTCTTTCTGGGAAACACAGGTGGGAACCACTCGCCACAGGTATGATAGCTGTTATTTACTTCGGAGAGAGTGTCCTCAACCAAAAGCAGCGCTGTTTTCGGCTGCAGTTGTTTTTACAATCGTGACTATGATAAAAACAATGTAATTTATATCCGTCTTTTTAAGAAAATATGTCCGTTAAAACACAATACAAACGAATTTTCGGCGCTGGTCCGACAGGCATTGCGATAACCGGCATTATTTGGTTCGTGTTTTATTTTGCTGAAAAAGCACTTGGCATTCCGCCGATAAACATGAGCACAACGTTCCGGATGATCGGTTTAGTGGTTTTACTGCTTGATGCGGTGTATTTATTTGGTGGCGGGATATTTGTCCTATTTAAAAATGGTTGGGGAAACACATTGGTCACTGACGGACCGTTTCAGTTTATCCGCCATCCATTTTACAGCGCGTTGATTTATTCAGCAACAGGATCGCTGGCACTCTGGCTGTATTCCTGGGGATTGATATTATCAGTAATACCCCTTACTATTTTTTGGTCGTGGAATGTCATCCGTGAGGAAAACTACATGCTTAAAAAATTCGGAGATAAATATCGTAGATATATGGAAGTCACAGGGCAGTTCTTTCCGATGAGAAAATATTTTGACAGGGAAAATCAACACAATAACACAAAGTGAGAATATCATGAAAAACCCAAAACAACACTCAATAACGCTTTTATTTTTCACAATTGCCATCTACATATTCACACCATTATTAAGTCAATCAATTACGGGTAAAGAGTTAACCGAAGAAAAGATAGTTGAACCCAGCGGAGCTGAAACAGACACAACCTCTTCAAGTGAAGAAACAGAAAAAAAGACTTTCGTAGAAAAAGTAAAAGACATGACCATGTTTGACGGCTTATTCACCTTTTATCAGGATACAACATCCGGTGAAATGTTTATGGTGATTAGAAAGGACCAAATGAATCGTGAATACATCCATTTTTTACATGCAAAAGACGGAATTGTGGACGTAGGGCTAAACAGAGGGTCGTATCGTGACAGCAAAATCTTTACCATTAAAAAATATTTTGACCGAATTGAGTTTGTTATACAAAACACTTCGTTTTATTTTGATCCCAATAATCCACTAAGCAAAGCAGCAAATGCAAATATTAGTCCGGCAATTATGATCTCTGAAAAAATTGTTGCCACGGATACAACCAACACCAAATATTTACTAAATGCAGACAACATTTTTCTCTCCGAAGATCTTCGGCAAATCAAACCATCTCCACGGCCAAAGGCAAAACAGGATAGATTTACACTTGGAAGTTTAAGTTCAGATAAAACAAAATATCGCAGTATTAATAATTATCTGATGAACTCAGATATAATTGTGGAATATGTCTATGATAACAAGGCACCAACCAGAGGTGGTAGTTGGGGAGTAACCGACGAACGCTATGTAACACTCGTCATTCAACACAGCCTAATTGCCATGCCAGAGAATAACTACACACCTCGCTTTGATGATCCCAGAGTCGGATATTTTACCACGTGGGTTCAGGACATGACATCTGCGGATTTTACCCCGTGGCGGGATATGATTCATCGTTGGGACCTAAAAAAGAAAAACCCCAACGCAGAAATTTCTGAACCGATAAAACCTATTGTATGGTGGATTGAAAACACAACACCGATGGAATTTAGGGAGGCGGTGAAAAAAGGCGTGGAAAGATGGAATAAATCCTTTGAGAAAGCCGGGTTTAAAAATGCGATTCAAGTAAAAATTCAGCCGGATGATGCGGAATGGGATGCCGGAGACATTCGATATAATGTTTTACGGTGGACATCCTCCCCCAACCCGCCCTTTGGCGGATACGGACCCAGCTTTGTCAATCCACGTACAGGTGAAATTCTTGGAGCTGACATCATGCTGGAGTTTGTGTATTTCACGAATAGGGTTAAATATGAGGGTTTATTTAAACCGGTACACATAAAAAACAACTGTTCCGCCGGAGAACATATTCATCAGGGAAATTTGTTTGGAATGACCGCTGCAAACACGCTGACCGGAGGAGATCTTATGAAAAAAGAATTGATTGAAGAATCCATTATTCGATTGGTTCTCCACGAGTTGGGACACACATTCGGACTGGCACATAATTTCAAATCCAGCCACCTTCATTCTCTTGAGAACATCCACAACAAAGCTTTAACATCCAACGTTGGATTAACAGGGTCTGTCATGGATTATGTTTCGGTGAATGTTTCACCTGACCCCAAACAACAAGGTGAGTATTATTCTACATGCCCCGGGACGTATGATGACTGGGCAATTGAGTTCGGATACAAAGAACCCGACACGCCCGAGACAGAAGAAGAAATGCTGAACAAAATCCTTGCCAGGTCAACAGACCCGGAGTTGCTGTTTGGTCATGATGCAGATGCGATGAGCTGGACGGGGCGTGGGATTGATCCCAGGGTGATGGTGAATGACATGACATCAGACCCGATTGGCTATGCGGAACAAAGAATGGAATTCGTTCAACATCTTTATACACAACTAAAGGAAAAATACACAAAAGAGAGCACGTCCTACCATCCGCTAAAAGACGCATTTTCAATTTTAAACAGAGATTATAGAAACTGCATAAAGGTTGTTTCTCGGTACATAGGTGGCGTGTATGTTGACAGGGCGTTTATCGGACAACCGGATGCCGGCACGCCCTATCTGCCGGTGGATATTAACACCCAGCAACGTGCAATGTCTGTGCTTGAAAAATATCTCTTTGCACCGAACGCATTTGTTGATGAAAAAGATTTGTATGCGTTTTTACAAAGACAACGACGGGGGTGGGATTATTCGAATGAAGATCCGAAAATTCACGACAGAGTTTTATCTATGCAAAAAACCGTTCTTGCTCATTTATTACACCCAACGGTTCTAAAGCGAATATCCGACTCTGAACGATATGGAAACAGTTATGGGCTTTTAAGTATGTTAGATGACCTGACAAAGGCGATTTTTGAAAAAGATGCAAAAAAGACGGTCAATTCTTACCGAAGAAACCTCCAGACAGAGTATGTGAATCGTCTAATCACCGTTCTTGATGAGAACTCCGATTATGATTATTTATCTAAAACTTCTGTGTTCGCACAGCTTAATTGGGTTCAAGAGAAAATACTGAAACGATTATCTCGCGATAAAATCACCCAAGCACACAGAAACTACTTAGGACACCTAATATCAACGGCCCTGGACAATGATTAAAAAACAGAGTTAATCATAAAATTACCCCTCACCAACAACCATTAACCAACACCTGTTTTTATGAACGTCATTCTCATCGCCGCTGTTACTGTGGACGGATATATCGCACGACACAGTCATGAGGTCATTGATTGGTCTGAAGATTTAGCATTATTCAAAAAACAAACGATGGGGCACCCAGTAATCATGGGAGCAAACACAAGAGACACATTACCCTCTGCTTTGATAAACAGAGAGATGATAGTAGTGCACCGAAATGACGATCCGAAACAAATTCTTTCTGAGATAACCGCTGAAACATGTTTTGTAATCGGAGGAGGAAAAACAAATGCAATGTTTGCCCCCTATCTTACGCATTTGTATCTGACGGTTCATCCGTTAGTTTTTGGCAGCGGAATTAAATCGTTTGACGGACTGAAAAAAGAGATAGAGTTGAAACTTATAAAAACAATTTCCGTTGATCCCGAACGTGGAATATTTCAGTTTCAGTATGCAGTAAAAATGAAATAATATATCAACCTTCCGAAGATTAGCCTGCCCGCCTTTCTACCGGGACACACCACATCGTTTGGAACGGCACAGACACATACGGAAAGCCGGTTGCATCTGGGATGTATTTGTACCGTTTAAAAACCGATAACTACATTAAAACGAAGAAACTTGTTCACAATCGTGATATTCATCACACACACAAACGTCAAAATGTCATAAATTACTGTTTTCTATGTGTGGAAATTTTGTTTAACCGCCGATCAAAAAAGCCATTGTTGCAACCACGAAAAAATAGATTGAGTGAGCCAACTCTCGAAACCCCACTTGTTTTGGTTTTAATCGAGGTTTTCCCTTTTGTGCAAATACGGCAACCATCACTTTTATTATATATGGAATGAACGCAAAGACAATCCACATCGATACCGTCTTAAAAAAAACAAGAATACCGACAGTAGCCACAACGAACCCACAATAAGCAAGAAGTCCTGTTTGATATGAGAAACCGGTACTTCTTTGGGTGGTATTTCTCAGAAGATGTTTTACGAAAAACACGCTTCCTCCAAAATATAAAAATGTAATTCCCCAAAGTACCAATCCCAGTAAATCTAAATTTCCATTGAGATAAGTGTACATAATCGGAGCGGATGCCGTAAGCCCGGCAACACCAAACAATTCTCCAAATACAGTCATGTGCTCTTTGTTTTTTGTTAACCATAAATGTGTATTCAGTGCTATGACGAGAATACTTCCAAAAAGGAGAAGTTCCCATTGAGATGTCAGTTGGATTAAACAAAGTATTATCCCCACTCCACTGCCTCCAAGAAGAAAAACCCACCACAATGAGGAAGCATTCACCACAGCTTTGTTTTTATAACGCCTAAGAAAATCAGAGGCAGGTTGATAAGATAAAAAAATTAAGACAAATCCCATCAACATCGCAATTGACATTAGGTTTATGTTGTTTAATATGACCATCGCTGTGAGTGCCGGGATTAAAAACATCGCCCAAGCGCCATGTTGCTTCGGAGCAGGAAACTTTCCTAATTTGTTCTTCATACTATGCGGGTTAATGGAAACATATCTGTTCGTTGATAAAGTTGCCGGCAAAGTTACAAGAAACTTCAAATTAGTTTTAGAAAAATATTTTTGAAAAAACGGAGAGTATTATGACAAAAAAGAAAACAATCACTGCTATCATTATATTTGTAATTATTGTTTTATTATTTTTCATAAAAATGCATTTTCATCATTCGCTTCCGATTTATGAAGGCACAATATCTCTTTCCGGATTAAGTGATTCTGTCGAAGTATACACTGATTCTTATGGAACTCCGCACATTTTTGCTGAGAACGAAGAAGATTTGTTTTTTGTCGCCGGATATATCGCCGCCCGAGAACGTTTATTCCAAATGACATCCGTTGCGGCTGCGATTAGAGGTGAATTGGCATTGTTGTATGGAGACGATCTATTAAAGAGTGATATTTATCTGCGAACATGGCGAATCCCCGAAATGGCAAAAAAACTTACAGCTGTCATGTCTCCTGAAAATAAAAACATCTTGGAGAAGTTTTGCAATGGCATAAATGCGCGTATTGATGAGTTAGGAACAGATCTTCCAGTGGAATTTAAAATTCTTGGTATCAAGCCCATTAAATGGACCCCTGAAGATGTTGCCGGATATGAAAGACTCATGGCACATGAACTTGAATCCTCATGGAAACCTGAAATTGTGTACGGAGCAATTTTAGAATATTTTGGTGAAGAAAAATTACGTGAAATTCTGCCTGAGAACCCGGGGTACATCCCAACAATTGCGGACAATAATACCGGCGGGTTTTATCGGGCTGTGTTCACATCAATCTGGGAAAATGAGCAAACCGTCAGAAAGCTATTAGGAAACAACAGTCCTGACTTTGGATCAAACAACTGGGTTTTATCGGGTGAAAGAACCGCCTCAGGTAAACCTCTCCTTGCCAATGATCCACATCTTGAATTTACCCAACCGGCAAAGTGGTACGAAATGCATATCAAAGGCGGACGATTTAATGTGAGCGGTATTTATCTTGCGGGCATCCCGCTACCTGTTATTGGGCAGAATGAGAGTTGTGCGTGGGGATTTACGAATGTGATGGCAGATGATATCGATTTTTTTGTTGAAAAAATTGACAAAAAAACCCCCAACCGTTATTTGCATGGAAACACATGGAAAGACATGGAAATTATTTATGAAACCATCCCACTTAAAAATGGCAGAGATACGACGGTGGTTGTTCGCAAAACTGTCCACGGTCCTGTAATCAGCGACATTCATCCCTTGCTCAGAAACGGAGAAAAAGCATTATCGATGAGTTGGACAGGGCATAAAGTTTCCAAAGATATTGAGTCAATCATCGGTTTGAATCTTATCGAAAACTGGGAGGACTTTTCTAACGCTCTTGAACACTTTTGTGCCCCCGGACAAAATATGGTATATGCAGACACAGCGGGTAATATTGGCTGGAGACCAGCGGTTCACATCCCCATTCGTAAAGATGGTGGTTCGCTCATTCCAAGACCGGGACATGACCCTAATTACGATTGGAACGGGTGGGTACCATTTGATGAAATGCCCTTCCTTCTGAACCCAGAGTCCGGATTGATTGCAACAGCAAATAACAAAACAATCGGAGATGAATTTCCGTATTACATCTCAAATTTATGGGCAGACCCAAGTCGAATTCAGAGAATCCACGAACGCTTAGATGGAATGAACAACGCCACAGCAGAAGATATGAAATCTGTACAGCTTGATTTGATTTCTCCATTCAACAGAACTTTATTGCCCTACGTTTTGTCTTTAGAAACAGGAGCAGAAGAAGGCAACACAAAAAAGGTGTTTTCTATGCTCTCTTCTTGGGACGGAAACGAAGCAGCAGCGTCTGCAGAAGCGTTGATTTTTCAAGCCTTCACACTTCAACTTATCCGAAACATTTTCGAAGATGAATTATCTCTGCTTGGTGATTCTTTTTTAGAAGCATTTATCGGAGTTCGGTATTTAAATATGCGAAGTCTAAGAAAAATGCTGGTTGAAAACACATCCACGTGGTTTGATGATATTTCAACGAAAGATATTATTGAAACCAGAGATGAGATTGTCATTCGTGCATTAAAAGACGCCATCACGGAAATCGAGGGAAAATTGGGAAGAAACCCTTCCACGTGGGCATGGGGAAAACTGCACACATTAACTCATCCACACGCAATGGGAAAAGTCAAAATACTTGATTGGATATTCGGATTAAATGTTGGACCGTTTGAGTCAGGCGGCTCTTCGCGAACCGTGCGTGCCGGCGGATACAGTTATCGCATCCCCTACAAACAAACCGCCGGAGCATCCATGCGACGAATCGTTGACTTAAATAATTTAAATGAAACACAATTTATTCTCCCTACAGGACAATCCGGGCTTCATCATTCCCCACACTATGACGATCAGGCGGAGATGTATAATCAGGGAGAATATCGAACGACATGGTTTAATGAGACCTTTATTCGGACGAGTGATCAATTTCAGAAATTGACAATTCTTCCAAAATAAAACCTATGGGTTTCTTCTTTACATTTTTTGCTGCGTTTTTCATCCTTTTGGTATGGATTTGGTTCTCGTGGAGACCGGTGTTTCCGAAGGGGTTTTATTTAAGCATCCCAATGTTTATTGGGCATCGGGGCTCTGCAAAAGCAGCACCGGAGAACACACTTTCATCCTATCAAGCGACGATTGACGTAGGTCTTAGAGCAATAGAGATGGATGTTGTCAGTACGAAAGATGGAAAAGTTGTGTGCTCTCATAATGTAGACCTAGAGAGAGAAACAGACGGAAAGGGTTTTTTTAATGAAGTGGAATGGGAAAACCTTGAGACGGTAAGAGCGGGATATCGTAGCCACCCGAATAAAACAGACAGACTTTATTTGTTAGAAGAAATCACAAATGAACTTACTAAAAACACTCGGTTAAATATTGAAATTAAATCCAAAAGTATTTTGGATATTCAAACGGCGATCGCTGTTGCAAAAATGATTAGATCCGGACGAATTAAACAGAAAGTTATTGTATCCAGTTTCAATCCTATGGTCATTCGTATTGTTAAATGGATTGATAAAAAGATTCCAACCGGATTTATTATAGACGAGGAAAATGTTCATATTAAGTGGTGTATGTATTGGGCACATCCGGATTGTCTACACCCAACGGCAGAATTTGTCGATGATGTATTCATGGATTTTGCAAAGAAAAGAGGGTTAGCTGTTAATGTATGGACGGTCAATACCAAACCTGCAATTGCGTGGTTAAAAAAACGAAATGTTCACGGAATAATTACGGATTATCCTCAACTCACAACAAATTTCCAACCTAGAACTCTTTAACTATCTTTTCCGCAAGCCCCGTATATTTTTGTGGGGATAGACTTAACAATTGGTTTTTATCTTCTTTGGAAATTGGAAGAGAGGCAATATAGCATTTTAATATTTTAGAGTTAAACTCTTTACCACGAACCAGCTCTTTTAGTTTTTCATATGCATCCGACTGACCTAATTTTCGCAAAAGAGTCTGAACGGCTTCACTCAAAACCGCCCAGTGATTATCAAGCTCTACATCCATTTGCACTTTATTTACCGTGATTTTGTTCAAACCCTGTAATAGATTGTGAAGCGCCACATACGTATATCCCAATGCCGACCCACAATTCCGAATTACCGTACTGTCAGAAAGGTCTCGCTGCATTCTAGATGTTGGTAGTTTTTCAGCCAAATGATAAAACAGAGAAGTTGAAACCCCAAAATTTCCCTCAGCATTTTCGAAATGAATAGGATTAATTTTATGAGGCATTGTAGAAGACCCTGTTTCTGTCTTGATGGGTTTTTGGGTCAGAATCCCACGGCTGATATACAGCCACAGGTTCTGAGTAAGATCTTTTAGAATAGTGTTTACGCGTGCAATTTGATGAAAGCTTTCAGCAAGAGAATCTCTAGATTCAACTTGTGTTGTCAGTATGTTTGGTTTCAAGCCCAAAGAGATTATAAATCGTTTAGAGAATTCAATCCAACCTACATTTGGATAGGCGACATTATGTGCAGCCCAGGTTCCTGTGGCACCATTGAATTTCGCCAATAGCACATGAGTTTTTATTTGATCTATTTGTCGCTTCAGACGATGCGTATAGACTGCCAGCTCTTTCCCGAAAGTTGTTGGGGTTGCGGGTTGACCATGTGTCATGCTGAGCATCGCCTGAGAGACATGTTTCTTTGCCAGTAATTTTAATTTGTCGTGAACGTTGACTAATTGTGGTAAATAAACTTGATTTAATCCTTCTTTCCACATGAGAGAATATGCCAAGTTATTCACATCTTCTGATGTAATTGCAAAGTGAAGCCACGAATGAAGTGATTTTTGTGTTTTTGTCTGAAGAAAATATTCGACGGCTTTTACATCGTGCTTGGTGGTTTGCTCAATAACCTTAACTTTTTGCGCATCCTTAGAATTGAAATCTTTATAAATATTACGTAATTCATTTTGCTCTTTTTCTGAAAAACGAGGTAATTCTTTTATTCCTTTTTCAGCTCCTAATGCGATTAAATACTCTATTTCAATTTTAATTCGTCGTTGAATAAGCGCCTTTTCAGAAAAACAAGCTGCTATTGGTTTTGTAATATCTTGATAGCGACCATCAAGAGGAGATAAAGATGTAAGCGAGAGGGACATAATAATGTCTTCTATTGATAAACTTCTGATTTTAATTCAGCGATATAGGGTAACGTTCGGTGTTTTTCCGCATAATCCAGACCATATCCCACCACCCATACATCAGGTATGCTGAAACCAAGATAATCGGTTATAACTGCGTGATTTTCTTTCCCTTCCTTTTGAGTCAGAACACAGGTTTTTAGCGATGCGACATTTCTGGATTGTAAAATTCGCTCCAAAAACTGAAGTGTTAATCCTGTGTCGATAATATCTTCAACGATCAACACATGTTGGTTTCGCACCGGATGCCGGAGGTCCATAATAACACGAACCTCTCCGCTGGTTTTGGATTCATCGCCGTAAGTACTGAGTGCCATAAAATCCACAATATGAGGTACTGTTAATCGTTTAACGAGGTCAGAGGTGAAGATAAATGAACCTTTTAAAATAGACACAATCATTATATTGTCGACATCGGCGTAATCTGTATTGATTTGTTCTGCAAGCTCGCCAATACGACGAAGAACGGTTTTTTCGTCAATTAATATTTTTTCAATATCAGGATGTGATCTCATTTTTCCTCCAAATTATCTTAAAATAGTTTCGTGGCGCTGAGGTCCGATAGAAATAATTTTCACGGGACACGCAACGCGTTGCTCAATAAAATCAATGTATTTCCGTAGACTATCCGGTAAATTATTATAGCCTTTTTCAAGAGCAGACTCATCCAGCTCATTCCAGCCGGAGAGATTTTTATAAATGGGTTTCGCATCTCTGTACATCGACAGACTTGCCGGCATTTCGGTAATAGTTTTTCCATTGATGTCATACCCCACACAAACCGGTAATTGATTAAATCCGGTGAGGATATCAAGTTTAGTAAGTGCAATTTCCGTCAATCCGTTCACGCGTACAGATTGACGAAGCTGCACCAAGTCGAGCCACCCTACTCGGCGCGGACGGCCTGTTGTTGTACCGAACTCCCCGCCCTTTTTACGGAGTTTCGTTGCTTCTCCCTCCCCAAGCTCTGTCGGAAAAGGACTTTGTCCCACGCGACTGACATAGGCTTTGGTAATTCCAATAATTTTGTCAATTTTTCGAAAGGTGACACCACTTCCATTGGAAATATTTCCGGCAAGTGTATTGCTGCTGGTGGTGTGCGGATAAATGCCGTGGTCGACATCTAGACTCATTCCCTGAGCGCCTTCAAACAGAATGTTTTCACCCTTTTTGTACGCGTCATATAACACAACAGAGGTATCTGAAATATAGGATTCGAGTTGTTTACCGTAGTTTACATAGTTATTAAAAATTTTCTCAAACGGAATAGAAAAAGTTCCACCCAATGCCCTTTCAATCAACACATGTGCAAAAGAGTAAGCTTTTTTTAGTTTTTCGTGTAGAATATCCGGCTCAAGTAAATCAATCATTCGAATCCCATTTCGGAACATTTTATCGGCATAGACCGGAGCAATGCCGCGTTTTGTGCTCCCTGCGGCTAATCCTCCCTGATGCACCGTCAATGCCTCGTCTAGTGCAATGTGATAAGGGAAAATGACATGTGCCCGATCACTAACAAGAATATTTGGATTGATTCCCCGATTTTTTAGCATTTGAATTTCATCAAGTAGCGCTTTTGGGTCGATGACTACACCATTTCCGATAATGCTTGTGGGTTTATTATAAATGACCCCGGAAGGAATCAAGTGTAGTTTATACGTTTCTCCATGTGCAATGATGGTGTGTCCGGCATTGTTGCCGCCCTGAAAACGGACAACATAAGCAGAATCTCCGGCGAAAAAATCGGTAATTTTTCCCTTTCCTTCGTCTCCCCATTGTGTGCCAACAATTACAACTGTTTTATTCTGGCTCGCCATCAAAATAGACACCCCATTAGTTTTGCAATTTGTAGTTTGTTAAAAAGTCGTTGAAACAACACAGAAGATTACACTTAATAAACAATTACATGTAAACAACAAAACAGATCAAATACATGATTTTTTTAATACCTAAGTTGTGCGATTCCGTAAAACAACTTACCGATGTTGTTCGTCATGAAATTTACAAATAAACTTCATACTTTCCATCAACTCAACAGGTTTTACGATTATCGTCTGTTTTCTGGTGAGAGTCGCTCAATTTAGGTATTAAATTTCCATGGAAAAAGATTGTCGATAGTTCGTCTGAAACAATTTAGATTTAACACAACGATTTAACGAAATATTGGGAAAAACAATGCAAAGTCTATTAATAAAAGATGTGTTACTAAACGACGTTCGGGTGAATATTTACATCCTTGGAACAACGATTAAATCGATAGGACAAGATTTATATCCTCCGGCAGATAAAATTATTTATGGCACCGGGAAGGCCGTAATTCCGTCGTTTGTAAATGCTCACACCCATAACGCCATGACGCTTTTGCGCGGGTTCGCAGATGATATGCGTTTGCATGATTGGCTGGAAGAGAAAATATGGCCGATTGAAGCAAAACTCACAGAAGAAGACGTGTACTGGGGGACTCGCCTTGCTGCTCTTGAGATGATTAAATCCGGGACGACCTACTTTAATGATATGTACTGGCATTACAACGGAATGGCTCAGGCCGTAATGGATGCCGGGCTTCGCGCTAATCTTGCCAGTGCTTTTTTGGATTTAGGGAATAGTGAAATATCCACAAAACAAATTTCTGAGCAGGTTGAGATATTCAAAAACAGGCAAAAATATTTTCCAAATATCACGTTTACAGTTGGTGTTCATGCGCTTTATACAGTTTCGGAAGCAGGGTTGTTTTGGGCAAGAGATTTTGCAATAGATCACGGGCTTTCCGTTCATATGCATCTTTCAGAAACCAAACGTGAAGTAGATGAGTGGGTTGAGCAAACAGGGAAACGCCCAATCGAATACTTAGACACTATAAATTTTCTTGGTCCGAATGTCATCGTCGCACACACAAATTGGGTTACCGATGAGGAGATACAGATTTTAGCCGATAACAATGTCGGAATTGTTCACTGTCCGACATCTAACATGAAACTTGGGTCGGGTATTTTTCCTTATGCGAGACTTAAAGAAGCAGGACTGCGCATTGGATTAGGCACGGACGGATGTGCCGCAAACAATAATCTTGATATGCTGGACGAAATGAAAATCGCAGCGTTATTGCAAAAATCTCATACGGGAGACCCAACCGCATTAAGTGCAAATGAAGCATTTAATATGGCAACGATAGGCAGTGCATCTCTGTTTGAAATCAATATGGGAGAAATAAAAGAGGGCGCGCAGGCAGATTTACTGTTGATTGATTTAAACCACGTACACCTTATCCCCAACCATCATCTTATCTCTAATTTAGTATATTCTGCCCACAGCGAATGTATTGATACGACAATTTGCAACGGAAAAATTTTGATGGAAAACAGAAAAATCGCTGGTGAAAAAGAAGTTGTTGAAAACGCACTTCGAACGACAGAAAACCTTATCAAAAGCTAATCATCTCAGTGTTAAAGAGCCATGGCTCCTAACCGCCTTCGGTGGTTTAACGTGTTAGAGTGTTTGTTTTTATCTAAACAGATGCTGAATAACCACCTAACATTGAATTAATTTGAAGTGTTAATTCGCCCGCCGAGTCAGCAGAAGAACCGACAGTAACAAATCCGTGGTTTTTTATGATACAAAAATCTTCTGTCTTTAAAATATTTGCTACCATTTTAGCACCGGAAATTGTTCCATAGGGAACTTCTTTCTCTGTCACAGGAAACCCATGAGTCGGAGCTTGGGAAGTAATTAGATTACTGTGACCATGAAAAACCGCCATCACATCCGGTCGGTATAAATATATTAATCCATGCATGAAGGCTTCAGAGCTAGGCTCTGGTATACCATGAGACAACACCTTTTTTGTGTTTATAAAAAAAGAAACGACCTCTGCTACGGAATTTGGATTTAATTCAGCAAGTGAGATACCGGTTCCGGAAATCAAGAATCCATTTTTTGTTCGAACGCTCAAATTACCAGCATGCCCCGTTTCTGTCTGTGGAGCAAGTCCCTTTTTTGCAAATTGCATTCCCCATGCCGCCAAAAGATGCACTCCTGTTCTGTTTAGCGGTTTTTCCGACAACACAACCGTTTTAAATTTTGTTCCCGTGTATACTTCAGACATTTTGTTTTTTGAGTAAGTGTAATTCGCCGGGTTTATAAATCCCTTTTTCGGTGATAATCCCGGTGATGTATTTCGCAGGAGTAACATCAAACGCAGGATTTAGCGCCGGACTTCCATCGGATGCAACCCGCCTACCGTTGATACTAAGAACCTCCTCCTGACCTCTCTCCTCGATAGGAATTGCGTCACCATTCGGGCAGGAAAAATCAATGGTTGAAAGGGGGGCGGCAATGTAAACCGGAATATTGTTTTCATGTGCGACAACTGCCTTTTCGTAGGTGCCGATTTTGTTTGCCACGTCGCCATTTGCGGCTACCCGATCTGTGCCTGTTATCACCAAATCGACCTCGCTGCGCGCCATGAAATATCCGGCAGCATTATCTACGATGACGGCATGGTCTATTCCCTCTTGATACAGTTCAAATGCTGTTAGTTTTGCTCCCTGTAGTCTGGGACGTGTTTCATCCACGTAAACAAAAATTGATTTTTCATCGTGATGTGCAGCGCGAATTGGAGACAGAGCTGTACCGAAGTCCACGGTGGCGAGCGCACCGGCATTACAATGTGTTAAGATTCTATCACCATTTTTGATAAGGGTGTTTCCATATTTACCAATTAATCGACAAGCTTCAGCTGATCTGTCAGCATATTCCTGAGCTGCAGCTAAAGCCATTTTTTTTATTTCATCTTCGGTTTGTCCGGTAAGCGCCATTACTGCAACCGAATTTAAACCATATTCTAAATCGTAAGCGGTAGGTCGAGCTAATATAATTTTATCCCGGAGTCGTTGAATGTGTTTCTTCGTGGGTTCATTAAGTTTTTGGATTGCTTGCGCAAGACCATAAGCTCCCATCGCTCCGATAGCAGGAGCACCGCGAACAACCATTGTTTGTATGGCTGAGATTACAGCATCGTCGCCTATAATATCTACAATCTTAAATATTTCAGGAAGTTGATTCTGTTCAATGGTTTTGATGATATTTCCTTCCATCCAAACTGTTCTGTAGTTTTTACCGTTAATTTTCATGGGTGTTTAGCATTATTGTTGATAACGAAAATTACAACGAGTATATTACTCCTAACCAACAAATACTACTTGAAAAAGGAAGCGAAGGAAGGCGTGTGAATTAATTAGGTTGAAGAATGTTTATTCAGTATCGATCGTCCGCCGTTTTGTTGAGCGGATTCATGTGCTGTTTTATTAATTACTGAAACGTTATCGAAAAAGTAAAAATTATGTGTCCGCTCTACATTTTTTTCTTTATTTTTCCGCTCTTATTACGATACGTATCGTATGTATTCACAATGAAAAGGAGAAGATGATCATGGGTAATTATACAGGAATTCTTGGAATTATTACGTTGCTTGGCCTCGCGGTTGCAATGTCAAACAATCGTTCGGCGATCGACAAACGACTTGTTGTCTGGGGACTAGGACTCCAACTTTTGTTCGCATTGTTTATACTAAAAACTCCCATCGGACAGCCATTCTTTTCTACAGTAGACAAGGTCGTGAAAAAACTAATGTCCTTCTCCGACGCCGGAAGCGATTTCCTTTTTGGATCGTTTATAACGGGACAAGTAGAAGCCCCTCTCATTAACATGGCCTTTAGAGTCTTGCCGACCATTATCTTTTTCTCAACGTTGATGGCAGCAGCCTATTATTTAGGTATTATGCAGTTTATTGTTAAGTGGGTTGCAAAAGCCATGCAGAAAACCTTAAAAACATCAGGGAGTGAAACCTTAAGTGTGTCCGCAAATATTTTTGTCGGGCAGACCGAAGCTCCGCTAATGGTTCGCCCGTTTGTAAAAAACATGACCCAATCAGAATTGATGGCAGTAATGGTTGGTGGGTTTGCGACAGTTGCCGGCGGTGTGTTAGCCATCTATGTTAAAATGTTACAGGACGTTCCAAATATTGCCGGGCATTTAATGGCTGCCTCCATCATGAGTGCGCCGGCTGCGCTGGTTGTTGCCAAAATTATTTATCCGGAAACCCAGAAATCTGAAACGATGGGAAACGTGGATCTTCATGTGGAAAAATTAGACGATAATGTCATGGAGGCGACAGCGCGAGGAGCATCCGATGGCCTGAAGTTAGCTGCAAATGTCGGAGCAATGCTCATCGCATTTGTAGCGCTGATTGCGATGACAAATTATATCCTGGGGCTCATAGGGACATCCATGCAAGAAATTTTTGGATGGGTATTTAAACCCTTAGCATGGACGATGGGAATCCCCTGGGCCGAAGCAGGAACAATGGGGACGCTCATGGGAGAGAAGATTGTCCTGACAGAGTTAATTGCTTATGGAGATTTAAATAAGCTGCGAATTGCCGGAGAGATTTCTGATCGAACAGCGATTATTGCAAGCTACGCTTTGTGCGGGTTTGCGAATTTTGCGTCCATCGGAATTCAGCTTGGCGGGATTGGCGGGATAGCCCCCAGTCGCCGGAAAGACCTATCAAAACTTGGAATAAAAGCTATGATGGGCGGAGCGCTGGCATCTTGGCTAACTGCAACGCTGGCCGGGATTTTAATCTAGAAAAAAAAGACAACCATTTTCAAAAAGGTGTGTCTAACATTAAGCACACCCAACTTAGGTAAGGAAACACCATGAAAAAATATATTTCCATTTTAATTATGTCGGCAGGATTTATTGTTGCCCAAACACCGTTTACCTGGCAGTGGAGTGGTCGTGTGCATTCTGAACTGAATTGGAGAACAATCGAAACAGAGCACTTTCGTGTTCATTACCACCAGGGGATTGACTCCATCGCGGTGTCGGGTGCATCCATCGCAGAATTGGTTTATCCGACATTGTTAACTCAGATGGAATTGGATACCGTCCCCACTATCGATATTGTTTTCACAGATGAAGATGAAATCATGAACGGATTTGCGATGTGGTTTAACACGACGTTTATTTGGGTGGACCAAAACGATGTCGCTGTATGGCTGGAAGATGAAAAATGGCTATACCAAGTGCTGTCACATGAACTTCAACATATTGTGTATTTTAATACGGTGAAAAGCTGGGTTCCTGAACCGTGGGGAAACGTGTTTTCCGGGACACCGGGGTGGTTTGTAGAAGGGTTAGCAGAATTTATGACCGAAAAATGGCGACCTCACCGTGCCGACCTGTCGCATAAATGGCATATTTTGAAGAACAAAACCGAATTTATGGACCCGCACCATGACGGTTACTCAAAACTCAAATACTGGGCAGATCGATTTGGAGATTCAACCATCGTTAAAACGATGAAGCACAGAAACAAATTTAAGATGTTCAATTTTAAGAAAGGATTTAAAGATGCAACCGGCATTAGCGTGAATCAGTTTAACGAAGATTGGCGCCGGCATATGAATACCTATTATTACGGATACCGCGCTCAAAAAGAACCGATTGAAGATATCGGAAAGACAATGACCTTACCGATCAGTAAAGTAAACGGTTTCTCTTTTGCCTTAGACAGTACGAAAATCGCTATTGCCGGTCGAAACAACACGGATCAGTACGACCAATCCTTATTTATCGTTCAGAGAGACACAACCGCTGAACGGGAAACATTGGAAGAAAGAGAGAAAGAGCACCCCCTTTCTGATTTTTTCACCAACCTGTTTAAATCAAAATCCGACACAACCGACACCACAAAAGAAGAAAAAGACCCCGTCATTTGGAAAACAAGCGAAGTAGATTACGGACGGTTTCATCAGGTTATGTCATGGTCACCGGATTATAAACAGCTAGTCTATGCAAAGTATCATTTTGGCGAGAATCAATCCATGGTCTGGGATTTATGTGTCATGGAATCCGAATCAGAAAAACCGGTTTGGCTCACCCAATCAATGAGAGCTTCGCACCCAAACTGGTCTCCTGATGGTGAAAAAATCGTGTTTGTGGCTCACAAGAATAATACATCAAATTTATATGTGATCTTGCCGATGGGCGGGGATGCAAAACCACTGACACAGTTTACCGGAGATGTACAACTCTTAAACCCGTCTTGGTCTCCTGACGGATCTAAAATTGCTTACGCCAAAGCTGGCCCGGAAGGAAATTTAGATATTTATACATTGGGGTATCCCAAAGGTAAAGAAATTCGAATTACCGATAATCCGGAAGTAGACTATCTCCCCGTTTGGCACCCGGATGGGAAATCAATTACCTTCACGTCTCACAAAGGATCAACACCTAACCTGCATACCGTCGATTTAGAGACACTGGAATCCATCCAAAATACGGATGTCGGCGATGCCGTTTGGAGTGCCCAGTGGATGCCGAAAGACTCCACAATACTTGCGACCACCCTCACAGATGTTGATTCCGTTCGGATTGTTAAAGTAGATCCGAAGCGCGTGGTAACAATCACCGAACCGTTGGTTATGCAGGACACCTACACACGATGGAGAAGCACAGAACCCACTCACCTGTTACCGAAATATGACCCGGCTGTGGTTATAAATTATACAGCGCCCGCAAAGTACAAATTCTGGGAACACCCGAAACATATCATGAGTCTGGTCTTACCGGATGAGACCGGCATCTTCGGTTTGACGAGCTGGTCCGATCCGATTGGGAGACATATTGTCCAAGCTTCCGGCTGGTACGATTGGAATGATAACGAATCTGCTTGGAGCGTCTCTTATGTGAACGCTCAGCACGGGCCGCTGTGGGGAGTTATGATGCAGCATAATTATTCATGGGATTTGCGTAGTTATGGTAGCGGATACCAATGGTTGTTCGAATCCTTGGACGGTGCAACGCTGTTCACACAAGTTCCATTCAATTTTGGGAAAAATATGAGTTCAGCACACAGCGGTTTTGCATCTATCGCCCTGCGCCACCGCAACGCGTCCATTGTAAAAGAAAAAGACGAAACAATTGAACTCCCCAAACCAGAGAATGGGAACGAAGGACTGATGACTCTTGGATATCAGTGGATAAACCGCCGTCCGTATAAAGTTAATGCCGGAATTCCCCGCAAAGGATTTGGCATCCAAACGAATTTAGACATTGCCACCGATAAACTTTACGGTGAATTCAATTGGCAGCGATTGACACTGGATGCCTTTGCGAATATCGAAGCCGGTCCGGCAATTTTGTTCATACGCGGAAAAGCAGAAATACTGGAAGGTGCTAATCCGCCGGATCAGGAATTTGTAGGACTGACAAATGCCAACACGTTTTACTTACCGGGCACAGCCGGGACCGCAGGATTTACTGAGAATCTGAACCCACGCGGTTGGGACGGTATCCGTTTAGGAAATCGTGTGTCGATGAATACCGTTGAGTTACGGCTTCCGTTGATATCAAACCTTCCGGTAAATCTTTTGTTCTTTAGTTTGGGGTCGATCTCTGCCGCTGTGTTCAGCGATGTTGCCAACTCCTGGACGACTGGAGAAGGTATACAGGCGTGGGTGGTAACTGCCGGCTATGAATTAAAACTTGGGTTGCATATTGGAGAAAGTCCGCTCTTCATATTCTCTGGCGGACAGGCACAGACCATCGACGAATGGATGGACGAAAAACCCCCGCATGACTATCTGCGGCTGGCATTGATCAATCCGTTTTAATTTGGAGTCTAAAACCTTGTATGTTCAAAGGTTAAATAATTGTGACGATGCGTTGAAGCGAAGAATGAGATTCATGTTTTTAGCTAAGCTTGATACGATATCTCTGGTACCATAGAATCGACATAGTCGAATAACTCAAAAAAACTAAGAGACCAAAGGAACAAACCTAACCGGTAACGAAGGCCGAATATCGATTTTACCTTTTGCATCTTTTGTTACGATTTTAAGCTCTTGGCTGAAGACTGATTTCCCGACAGGAATGACCATCCATCCGTTCACAACAAGTTGTTCCAGCAGTGCTTTTGGGATGGATTTGGGTGAAGCAGTGACCATGATTCGATCGTAAGGCGCACCTTGCCCCCAGCCTTCTGAACCGTCAGAACAGTGAACCTCTATGTTTTTATATCCAAGAGAGCTCAATCGGTTGATGGCTGATTTAGATAATTCCGGAACAACTTCAACGGAAATAATCTTTTTAGCCAAGCAGGATAGTATCGCGGTTTGATACCCACAACCGGTTCCGATTTCCAAAATACTGTGATGCGATTCGATGTTTAATAATTCCGTCATATATGCGACGATATACGGCTGACTGATGGTCTGATCATGTCCGATGGGAAGGGGACTGTCGGTGTAGGCTAAATCCTGAAAATGCTCAGGAATAAATTTATGGCGTGGAATCATTTCCATCGCCCTCAGCACATCTTTATCCGTGATCCCGCGCCGGATAAGCTGATTTTGAACCATATTAAGGCGTTCTTGTTTCATGAATTCCTTTGAAACCAAAGATAATTGGTTGAAATTACCACCCGTAAATTAACAAGGAAAAGCCATGAAACACCTTCACAGATTTATCGTATTTATTTTTACCATAACTCTTCTTTTCGGGAAGCCCGATCAGTATGTGCTTTTAATATCATTTGATGGTTTTCGTGCCGATTATCTGGATTGGTATGACACGCCAAATTTTGACCGATTATCCGAACAGGGAGTAAAAGCCAAAGGAATGCAGCCGGTCTTTGTTTCTAAAACGTTTCCCAATCATTATAGTCTTGCCACGGGGATGTATGCCGACCATCACGGTTTGATCGCCAACACTTTCTACGATGAAAATTTTAATGCCACTTACAAAATCAGTGACCGTTCAGCCGTCGAAGATGCCCGCTGGTACGGCGGTGAGCCTATTTGGTGTACAGCCGAAAAACAGGGTGTGAAAACCGCTTCATATTTCTGGGTGGGTTCTGAATCAGAAGCCGGCGGATGTCAGCCGTCAGTTTGGAAACGGTACGACCACGATTTTCCATTTGAATCACGGGTAGATTCCGTGATGGCATGGTTTAACAAATCTGAAGAAAGTAGACCAAACCTTGTTCTTTTATACTTTCATGAACCGGATAATACAGGGCACCGATTCGGACCAAAATCAGAAGAAACAAAATCCATGATTGAAAAAATGGATATGCTCTTAGGAGACATCTTGAACAAAAGCGAAAAACTGGAAATATATCCTAAATTAAATACGATAGTCCTCAGTGATCATGGTATGGCGGAAATCTCATCTAAACGTGCCATTCGTCTTTCGGACCACGTGGACATGATGGGCGTAACTCAGGAAGGCTCAGGACCAATTACTTTTTTATACGGTGTGGATTCTATCCGGTTGAAAGAATTAGTGGTGAAATTAAACGCTGTTTCGCACCTGACTGCGTATTTGAAAACAGACATTCCGGAACGATTACATTACAAAAACCACGACAGGATTAAAGATTTACTGCTCATCGCCGATGAGGGGTGGAGCATTATTGATGAGGGGAATTTCAATCCAAAGTGGTTATCCGGCGGAGATCACGGATATGATAATGCCCTATGGAGTATGCACGCTATTTTTGTCGCAGATGGTCCCGCATTTAAAAGCGGATATCAATTTGGGACGTTCAAAAACATCAACGTTTATCCGCTGATTTCAGAGATATTGGGCATTACACCAAGCCCTGAAATTGACGGGGATATTGAGAACATCAGAAATATTTTAATTGAAGATTAAATCTCTAACCACTTAGTTTTCAATTTGGTCTAAAGCCTGAGTCCAGAGGGATAGTTTTTTGTCACGTAATTCCGAAGTCATTTTCGGTTGAAACACCTGGTCACATTCAATGTTCACTGACGGGAATTTACCTTCTTCATCATATCGAAGTAACCGATAAACGCCTAATGCCGTACGGTCTTTCATTGTGGTATGACCGATGTTGACGCGAATCATGTCAGCCACAAATTGCAGGAGCGGACGTCGGGCGCCACCGCCGCTTGCAGTAATGATCGGGGAGGGTTTTGTCAGCGCCTTACGCATGACGCCGAATATATCATGAACAAGAAATCCAATTGATTCCATTCCTGCCCGAACACGCTCATCGTCGGAGGCGTACTTTAATCCAATTTCAACGGATGAAAACCTGTCCTTCCAATGGGGGGCGGCTAATCCGGAGTCACCGGAAATAAACACACCCCTGGTACTCCCGTCTGTACATCGATCGCGCCATAACATTTTTTTATGCGGGATATTCAGGTCTTCTTCCAATTGGTAAAAAAGAGAATTGCACGCGTTGATTGTACCCTCCAGCATAAATAACCGATTATTTTTCGATGAGAATAAAACACTTGAGAGCAATCCTTGCGTTGTTTGAACCGTTTGACCGGTGTTTAATTGCACCGATCCGGATGTCCCAAAGTTCATCGCAAGTGTTTCCGGCGCTGCCCCACCCTGCCCGATGAGAGCAGCTTGTTGGTCACCGATGACACATTTTAGCGGAATTTCCACTTCGTCAAATTGAACAAGTCCAAACTCATCGACAGTGGGTGCAATTGGCGGCAAGCAGTGTTTAGGAATTTGGAATAAATCCAGAAGTTCAGAACTCCAGTCAGATGTATGAATATCATATAGTAGTGTTCTGCACGCAACGGATTCGTCAATGGAACAAATCCCCGTTAATGCGTGAGTCAGAAATGCACTAAGCGGTCCGAACCAAACGGTTTCGTTTTCAATTCTTTCTTTTAGAGACGAATCCTTGTCGGAAAGATGAAGAAATTTAGGCGCACCAAAATGAGAACTGAGAGGTGCCCCTGTAATTTTCCAAATACGTTCACTATATCGTGAAAACTCCTCTGCCTTTTTCCATGCACGGGTGTCCTGCCAACTGATTGCAGGCGTAAACGGTACCAAGGTCTCTTTATCCCAAAATAAAAAAGTTGAACGCTGCACGGCAAAGCCAATGGATGTAATTTGTCCGGCAGAATTTTTTACGTATTCAAGAGCGCCAGAAATTAATGTCGAACATGCGTGAAGAATATCCATGGGATCACTTTCAACATGCTTTGGAGCAGGATGCAGAAGCGTGTGCCGAATCCTGTTTGTATGGACGATCTGACCATCGGAGTCAAATAAAAATGCTTTGGTGGAGGATGTCCCCTGGTCAATGATTAAATAATAGTTAGTCGTTGAGTTCATATCGTAACTCTCTATTTATTGCCTGTCTATAAAATCGGTAAATCCCCCTTTCAAAGGCTTTTTTCGCCTTTGATAAGGGGGGTATTCCTCGACAAAACCAATCCTTCCGAAGGGCAATAAAACCTTCGGAAGGATTAGCTTTGAATTTATAGACTGACACTATTTAGCTGTTTTAGGTGAAAACCCGATCGAAGTCAGATAGTCATCCTTTGCCTTGTTGATAAAATCAATGAGCTGGGTACGTTGTTGTATCAGTAAATAAATCAACCGGCGTTTTTTCGAAAAAATGGATAAAAATCGAAGTTGCTGGCGATAATCATGTATACGGTGAAGATATTTAAGGACGAAGTTCCCACTCATTGGCAGAGTAAGGGCGTAAACAAACGCCCAGAAAAAGCTGCCTGAAAAAAACCATACTGCCATAATTTCGATAGGATAATAAATTAAAAATACTGCCGTACCGGTTATCATTTTCCATGAGGCAATTTCTGCTTTAGCGCGGACAAAGTGTGATGTGTACCAGCGGGGAAACTTGTAAGGAATGACATTGTTAATTACACCATATAAATAAACAGGAAATAAGAAAACGAGATATGACAAAGCCTTTATTTGTGCTGAAAGCGCTACGCCAGGGGCTGATGGATCTAAAAATTCATCTTTGAGATTTAACCGCGATAACAGACGTTCATATTTATGTAAAAGTCCCTTAAATGTTTCCACCTGTTCGGGATGATTATCATAATACCACTCAACGGCATTTATAAGTCCTTTTGTAACGGAAAAATCATCTTTTTTGTTGTTGATTTCCAGCCCGAGGTCCACGACCAATTCTTGTTTGTAAATGGTTTCTAATGCTTCAACAATGTGTTGTGTTTCCAAATCCTTTAGATTCACCGTCAGCTTTGATAATGCTGTTTCAATTTGAGTGGTAACCTGATGAACAGCCTCAATTTTGTCCTCTTCATAAAGAGCCTTAAAATCGTTCAATCGAATTGGCTGCCCGAACCTCACAAGCGCATCACTGCGAAATCGAATCGAATTGCTGTAATTAATTCCAACGGGGATGATATGAACATCTAACTCCCAATTTCCGTGTAGTTCAGCCCCAAAGCCGATACGGGCAGCGCCGGTCTTAATTTTGCTTAATATCCGCTCGCCGGTAGAGACACCCTCCGGAAAAATTAAAAATGCTTTATTTTCTTTTAACAGATTGAACGCTTTTGAAAAACTTTCTTTGTTTTTGTGCATCTGGCTTGGATTGTCTTGTCTGCGAAACAGAGGGACGAGGTGAATCTTTTGCAAGAACCAATTTGCAAACGACGTTGAAAAAAGCGTGCTTTTTGCAAAAAAGTGAAGGTTTCGACAACACGTGTATCCAATCACAATTGGATCCATCATCGTGTTCGGATGGTTTGATGTGAAAATGAGTGGTTTGTTCTTTGGAATGGTGTCCGCGTGTTCTGATGAAATGGAATTAAAAAAAGTTTTTATCGCAGTAATGGCTAAAAGTTTGATGAAGCGGTACAGCATTATTTAACCTTTTTGCACAGGGCTCGAATATCAAACATATTTGGATTCGGAATTTCGTTTTTATCCACCAATGTTTTTAAATAATTTACCGAAAAACTTGGCTTGGCGATTGAATCATAATATGTAAACATCGCCTGTATTTCATCTGTTTGATACACAGCACAATATTTAGGCAGGTTCATCAAAACCGTTTTTGACTTTGGCATGAGTGTAAGGTTGAATCCTTTGTAATAATAAGACGGGTTGTAAGACTCATCCCAGTAAGGATTTACATAATCATTGAGGTTAAATTCACCCATAAGTGTCCACCCTGCCGTTGTTTTCTCTAAGTGGGGTTCTTTTTTTGAACACAAATTTTTTGCGAATAAGAACCCCTGAAAATTACTTTCAAGATCTGCATAAGAAAACACACCTGACGGAATTTTCCCCAATACTTTTTTTTCGCTAAAAATCCCCATCTGAATGGCTTTTTTAATCGCATCATCTTCTGAAGAACCGTTTTTCAGCGCGATTCTGTAAACTTGATAATACAGATATCCCGAACCCATAAAATGCGTGAGTTTGTCCAAGCCGATATAGATACCGTCCACATTGATGATCTCGTCAATTTGTGTGTCTAAACTAATTTCTTGAAGTCGATTCTGTGATGTAGAATTTGTTTCTTTCCAGAAAACACTATTTCGAAAATATTCGGGGAGATTTGTATTAACAGAAGGCGTGTGGTCAATTTCGAAACTTTGTTTTATGTGCTGCTCGATTGGAGAGTTTAGCACAACGCCAAAATGCTGAAGAATTCGTCCGGCGGCATCTTCACAGGAACAATCAGGGGTTTGCAGATTGATGGCATCCAGTGCATCCTGGATTTCTCGGTTGTAAATATTATTCAACTGTGCAGAGCTTCCGGACGGTAGATGACTCCACGAAAGGTAGTGATCAACCTCACCGGCATAAAGAACAGTGAAACACAAAAGCCCGAGAAACGGTTTGATTATTTTTACATTTACTTCATTTAGTATATTGTTCATGAACAATCCGGGTTAATAACAAAGTGAAATATTGTTCCCCACCAGGCTGAAACTATCATGTAATTCCGATTGAAAACATCATTTATTTCGAAACAGCGGATAAAAATCAACGGTGTATCGGAGATCAATAAAACCGGTTAGATTCCCCGAACCGTTGATATTTGATAATAAATAGGCGTTGATGTTAATCCGCATTGGCAAACGAAAAGAAAACGGAAAACCTCCGCCACCATACACCGCCCAGCCGTTTGGTGATCGCCCTACACCTTCCGAAAAACTGATTGGAATTTTCCATCCAAGTGCTGTAAACGGTATTTTTACCGGAATAGAAACTTGCTGACGAAGACCGCCTTGAATTAACGGGACAATCGTTTTGTTATACGTCAACACAGATAGAGAAACAATCGGATTGATATTTTTGATGAAATAAAAAGAGTATGGACGTGACACACTAAATTCCACCACGGCATTTATGAGCGGGGTTTCATCAAAGGATTTTCCGGCAAGGAGAGAAATGCCTGCGCCGACACCATAATTGATAAACCGTTTATTTTTTACAACCTCAACAGTGTCTGTTTGTTTTATGATAAGGGTATCGACAACTTCAATCAGGGTAACCGGAGAATATGTTGTGTCAATCTGGTCGACATTGATTCGATACTGCTGCTCAATGAGTTGCGCCAGTTTTTCGATATCTTCTTTTTTCGTTCTTTCCATAAATCTCACAACATCAGACATTCCGGTGCGATCTTTTTTAACCACAAGGTTTTCTCTGTATCGATCTGAAAAGGGGAGAATCCGCCGTTCGCTGAGTGTCATATCGGGGCTAAAGACAGACAAAATCACCTCACCCAGCGGTTCATTGTATGTGTAGGTAAACGTACGGATGATTGCCCCACGCTTGTTATAATATCGTATTTTTTCCAAGAGTCCTTTTTGATTATATTCCAAACGATGCGAACCCACCAGCGATGAGTCTCTCCTAAAATATCGGGATGTAATCCCCATCCCGCCTTTAGGAAGGTGAGTAATCTTAAAGGTATAAGAATAAAACAGATAGCCTGTTTTATCTCCAGCCCAAAGTGATTTGATTCGCCCATCGGAGAAAAACGTAAGATTTGCAGTCCAGCCGGGGCGCATTTCACTCACATCCGGTGCAAACAAAAATGGGTGCAAACGTGTCAGCGGTTTTCGCACATGGAATTCAATATTATACGAAGAACGTTCTCCTTCTTTGTTCCAGCGAAGATGGTATGTCCATTGATCTGTCTCTGTGGAATCAATGTACGTCACATTTTTTACCAGTCCGCGCCGATTGAAAACAGCTCGATAGTGGGGGCGGTTTTTTATCTCTGGGGGTGTTCGTCCACCAAATAATTCTCTGGAATCCGGGTCCCAGTTTTCAAAATAGAGCGTCAGTTTTTTCCATTGAGTGTGAGACAGATCTGAATTAAGTGTGTCGGCGGGCGTTTCTCCTGTAACAATGGCACAGGTAAAAATGACCGGAATGAGAAGACGAAGAAGTCGGGGTTGTTTGTTCATGGCGTTAGGCAATCCATGTGAGGAAAAAGACAACAAAGATTACCATAGAAAACCCAACCCACCGGCTTGAGGAAATTCGCTTTTGATACTCGTTGAGCTCACCCTCAATTGATCGATAACCTACCGTAACGCGGACAACCTTTCCATCTTCGACAAGAACGTCCTGTTGTCCCATTCGGAAAAGAGCCTGCATTTTTCTGGTGGAGGGGACATCTTCAAGCATGGGTTCGGTAAGATCAGGAAAAACGCTGACACGATGCCACCCTGGTATCACATCTACAACATCGTTAATGGGAGATCGCCCAATCTCGTCTCCGTCAACATAAATAGGTATGTTCGGCATGTCGCAGTGGATGGAAATCCCTGTTTGTCCGGGACGGTCATTTGCAAACACAAAGACAAAGAGACAAACGAACAAGCCAATATGTTTTTTCATGGACACCCTTTCTGTTTTAACAAGGGAATTTGGTGTTAAGAAGAACGAAAAAAATTATGCAAGGATACCGCATGGATAAGGAACTACCCGCTGAGTGCTTTTAGTTCTTCTTGAAGTTCTGCGATCTCGATGATGAGTGGCGTTACGTCTTTCCCCTCAGTTTCTAATGTCCTAATTTGAAGCCTGGCTTCTTGTATCTTTTTTCGTAGCGGAGCCGTTTTTAACGTGTGTACACAATCTTTTACGGTTTGCTGCGGGTCGGTGCACGGAATAGGATTCATCAATAGTTTTGCCACTGCATTTCGCTCGGTTTCATCTGTAAAAGAATCGATAATTGAAGGATAGTGAATGTCCTCATAATGCGGCATTAATAGTTCAGCTAAATGCTTCAGAATCGGTTCTGAAAACATATCCAAATGGATATTTTCACGGACGATTTGCCGATTTTCCACATCCTCTCCGGCAAGGATCTTTGTCAGCTCTACTTGCGCTTTTTGCACCTTTGTAGTGAAAGAAATTTCCAACGGTTTTCCAGAAACTTCGTAGGGTGCAGCACCGCGGGTTTTGAACCGACTGCGTTCCCGCTGCATGGCTCTGGCTAAATCAACCTCGTTTACATTTAGTTGTTGTGACAATATTCGCATCAAATCATCACGGATAATTCCGTCAGGGATTTCGGAAACATCCTTGACTACCCCGCGAATAAACTGCGAGCGTTCAGCCGTGCGGAGTTTGTGAGCATTTTTAGTTTGTAAGTGAAATTGCATTAGCGGAGTGGCCTCATCAATTCCCCGTAGAAAAGCGTCTGCCCCTTGTTGATGCACCCAATCGTCCGGATCCATATCTTTGGGAATCACGACAACAAGGGGTTCGACTCCGCCCTTGAACAAAAGATAGCCTGCTTTGAGTGTCGCTTGAATTCCGGCAGCATCTCCGTCATACGCCAACAATACTCTGTTTGTAAATTTTTGGATTTGGGCAACATGTCTTTCGGTCATGGCAGTGCCGGAAACGGTAATCACATTTTGGATTCCTGCCTGAAACAGCTGGAGAAAATCCATATATCCTTCGACAACAATGGCATAACCGCAGCGGCGAATTGCATTTCTGGACTCGTGTAATCCATAAAAGACATCACTTTTGTGGTACAATGGTGTTTCCGGAGAGTTCATGTATTTTGCAGGATCTTCCGGATCGATGGCACGTCCGCCAAACGCGATGATACGCCCGGCCGTGTTAAAAATGGAAAACTGAATGCGATTTCGAAATCGGTCGAATGTTCCTTTTTCTGAGGAAGAAAACAAGCCGGATTTATTTTGAGCATCCGTTGGAATTTCTTTTTGATTCGCAATTTTCAGAAGCGCATTCCAGGAATCAGGCGCCATCCCGACTTTAAATTGTTTTAGGGTTTTTTCCGTTAATCCGCGGTCAGATAAATAGGCAAGTATCGTTTTTCCTTTTTCAGAAAACAGCGTACGCCGGTATAAATCTGCAGCCAAATCGTGTAACTCGTACAGATGTGTAAAAAGTTCTTTTGCCCCGGAGTTTTGAGTGTGCAAGACTTCAATTCCGTATCGTTCACCAAGACGCTGAACCGCCTCGACGAAACTAATTTTTTCATATTCCATGAGGAAGTTAATAGCACTTCCGCCCACCCCGCAGCCGAAACAATGATAAATTCCCTTGGCAGGAGCCACACTGAAAGAAGCCGTTTTTTCATGGTGAAATGGACAGATACCAAAATAATTTTGCCCTCGTTTTTTCATATCCACATATTGGGAGACGACATCTAAAATATCCGCCATATCGCGAATACGTTCGATAGTCTCTTGTGGAATTCTACTCATTTTCGGACTCGTTTGTTTCGAGGATGTTTTTGATGTAATCTTCTCCTTCTTTCACCGGGTCTTCCCAGTGAAAAACCGTGATAATATTGATGCGAAGATTGGTTAGACTTTTTGCCAGTACGGATTCGGCATGTAAAATATCAGACCATTTGTCCACAGGAGAGATATCCACCAACCAGACAACGACGGCAATAAGTATTCCGCCTTTGATGCCACCAAACACAAATCCAAGACTTCGGTTTGCCCACTTACTGCCCTTTGTTATGAGCACGAATTGCAGTATTTTTGTGAGAAGACGTATCGCTAAAAGCATCACAGAAAAAACCACAACAAAGCTGAGCATCAATAAAATCCAGGCATCAATCGTTACCCAAGTTGAAATCCAAACTGTCATAGGAACGTATGTTTTAAGTGCGATTACGGTCGAGACAATTAACCCCAATAGCTTTCCAAGTTCTTCGATAAACCCGTGTCGAAATCCCAGAATCCCCAATCCGAGGATAAAAAACAATCCGATTCCGTCCAAAAAGGAGACAAATGTCATTGAAGCATTTCCCTCAGAAATTGCTGTGCCAATTTACCGTCAATCTTACCGGCACCTTTTTTCATAATTACCGGCATCACTTTTCCGATATCGGACATGGAGGTTGCTCCGGTTTCTTCAACAGCGGATTTGACAAACGCTTTTATTTCTTCGTCGCTCATCATTTTTGGAAGATATCTTTCGATAACCTCGAGTTCATTTTGTTCAGCTTTGACCAGGTCTTTACGATTACCCTTTTTATACAATTCGATGGATTCTTTACGCTGTTTGGCTAAGGTCTGTAAGATTTTAATTTCTTCGGTTTCGGTCAAGGTATCTCGCTTGTCTATTTGCCTATCTTTTAGTTTTGCCAATACACCGCGCAATGTTGCAGAGACAACTTTATCACGGGATTTCATTGCCGTGTACATATCTTTTTTAATGGTTTCAAATAAACTCATTTCTATTTCCTGTCAACGTTTCACCTCTGTATTATTTTTCGTTTTGTATTTGTTCAACTCCTACGGAGTTAATCCTTATCCATTTTCATTTCTATAAATATTTAATCCCTACGGGATTTCCCTTTTTCGACTGTATTAGCATGGAGCCCCGTAAAAAACACGGGATCTCCCCGCCTGCCAAGAGCAAAGCGACGGGCAGGTGCTTCGCTCCGACTTTCTACTTTTCACTTTCAACTAAATCACTCACTCACTCCACGCGTTCCTTCGTCAGCGTAGAATTGACATAGTCAATTCACTCCAAAGTATCACGTTTTGTCCATACGTTTCATTGCCATCAGTAGTTTATCTTGGTCGGTTTCAAATCCGATAAATCGCCGTCCCATCTTTTTTGCGACAATCCCGACACCGGCATTTCCCATAAACGGATCCAAAATCCAATTCAGTTTAAAACTGCTGACGTTCAAAATTCGTTGAATAAGGGATTCAGGCTTATCTCCATAATCAGAGGAATGTTGAGTGTGCAGGATATCCGCCCAAAAGTTAATTTGTTTTCCTCCGAGCGGAGCGGCAGATTCTCCGGCAGAGCGCTGGTTAATCATAAATTCGTTTGTTTTGGTGGCGAACCAGATATCTCCGACGGTGTTTCTCCATGTTTGAATACGGGGTTGATCTCCGGCGTGTTCATTGCGCCACGTGATGCGAGACTGCACCTGAAAATGACTGCTTAACAGAGAGTGATACATCCCGGACAATCGCCATCCACACAACAGATAAATTGCTCCGGTGGATTTTAACACTCGTTTAACTTCGACGACCCATCGTTCGTTCCACTGATAATATTCCTGTAGCGTGAAATGTGTTTTATGATCGTTGGTGTGTTTCATGGGGGTTTCCGGCGGATCGGCAATCACCAAATCAATCGAATCCCCCGGGAGTTTTTCCAATCCTTGGGTGCCATCGGCATGAAAGAGCCCTTCACGCATCTGGTCTGTCTCCATCCGGATATCATCTGCTCTGCGAATTGCCGGCAGATACCGGTTCAAATCAGAGACGGTCATGCCGCTCGAAACTTCCAGCGGATGCGTAAACAATGGCGTAAGTGGTTTGTTTCCCCCTGAGGACATAACGAAATTTATTAAAGGATATTGTTAATAGTTAATGGTTTATGGTAATTGAGAAATGGTGAGTCGTGAGCGGTAACAGAAGTAACACGTTACTACTTATCCGTGAAAATCTATTCAATCCGCGTCATCCGCGTTCTGTTTTTTCATTTGTCTAAAATTTGTATTGAACCACACCATCGCTGAAATCTACATTCTTTCTCCTATGGGAGAGAAATATGAAGTTTTTATGTAAAATAAGAGAGGTGTTGATATGAAAAACCACTTTCTGAATGTAATACTAATCGCTGTTTTTGGCGTGTTAATCGTTTCTACCTGCGACCAGCCGGATACGGAGAAACCAACCGTTACCATCACATACCCGCAAGATGGCACAACCGTGTCCGAATTGATTTCAATCACCTGCGTTGCAACCGATAACGAAGGTGTAGAAAAAACAGAGCTTTGGATAGACGGGGTTTCGACCGGTATTATTGACAATTCCGAACCATATTCATTGGATTGGAACACCACCACGTATGAAGATAAAACATATACGATAACAGTAAGAGCTTACGATGCAAGCGATAACAAGGCGGACAGTGAACCGACTACATTGATTGTTGATAATACGGAATCAAATCCGCAAGCTGTCAGTATTAATTCAATTATTTTTAGTGACGGCAGTTTTACAGTAGAATGGAATCAATCAGCCGACGGAGATTTTTCTTCTTATGAATTGGAGAAGTCCGTTGAGACCACGATGGGTGATTATGATGTAATATACTCAACTGAAAATATTACTGATACTACCTATTTAGACAGTGGTGTTGATCCGTTGAGTTACCAGTATTACCGGGTTGCTGTGATTGACACATTCGGATATGAAACAAAAGGTCAGATAGTCTCTTCTTCATTAGATCCTATTCCTACATCGGTAAACGTTACTTCTGTAACCTACACTCTTGAAGAAATGACCGTAGAATGGGAAGAATCATCCGATGGCGACTTCAAAGATTATAAACTTCTTTATTCTGAAACAGAGAATGGTGTTAGGGATACTCTTGTAACCTACACTGATAAATTTACTACCTCACATATATTAACTGATTTTGACCCTACTCACGAAAATTGGTTTTGGGTGTTGGTTAGTGATACACTTGGTCAGAGTTCAATTGGAAGTGGAATGACGAATACTATTGATAGCTCTCCTACACAAATAAACATTTCATCTGTCACCTATGATTTAACTGAGATGATTGTTACTTGGGGGCAATCTAATGATAATGACTTTGTTTCATATGCGTTACTCTACTCTGAAACACAAAGTGGAGAACAAACAGCCATTACCACAATTACTGATATAAATACTATTTCATACACAATTACTGACTTTGACCCAACACAGGAAAGATATTATTGGATAAGAGTAACGGATTATTGGAACCTTACTACTGTTAGTAATGGTTTTATGGTTTTGGATAATCCACCTGCCCCATCAGAATTATATCCGATAGTATATGAAAATGATTCACTTATCATCACTTGGTCACAGAACGAGGATGATGACTTTCAATCTTATACTCTTTATGAGTCGCTATCAGAAGATATGAGCGATCAAACATTAATTTATGAAACCGGCGTTATAAGCGAAACGACGTATACGGTAACAAATATTGATGAGGGTGAAACATGGTATTATCAAATTGTGGTTGAAGATTATTGGGGTCTGCAATCAGAAAGCAATATCGGTGGTGCAGTCCCACCCGTAACCGACATTGACGGCAACGTGTATCAAACTGTAGAAATCGGCGATCAAGTTTG